>NZ_JBVJVY010000129.1:0-5947 GCF_055603265.1 Streptomyces sp. NPDC037288 | reverse complement strand
GATGCCGACCACGAGGTTCTGTTCCCTGATCGGCATCCCGCGCCGCAGCTACTGCCGCTGGCAGGCAAGGCAACGTCAGGGTCTGCCGGCCGTGAAGGGGCCGTGGCCCGCGCCGGTCGTCGACGCCGTGGAGCCGTTCGCGGCGAAGTATGCGGCCGACTGGCCGGCCTGGGGCCACCGCAAGATCCACTGGCTGATGCGGGCCGACGGACATGACGTATCGGCCTCGTCCGTCGAAGGGGCCCTGCGCCGACGGGACTTGCTCCAGCCCGTCGACTACCAGGGCGAACGCCGTGAGCACGCCAAGGCCCGCAAGGCCGCCTTCGCCGAGCCGCCAACGCGGCCGAACGAGGTGTGGCAGCTGGACTTCTCCGAGTATGAAACCACCGGCGGCGGCATCTGGCGCCTGGCCGGGGTAACCGACTACTTCACCAAGTACGAGCACGGCTGGCACATCGCCCCGTCGTGCACCGGAGCCGACGCCATCGAGGCCGTCCGCATCGCCATCGCCGGGGCCGAGTGCCTGGGCGGTGCCCCGCTGGCCGAGCTGCTGCCCACCGATCAGGAAACCGGCAAGATCCACAGGATCAAGCTGGTCACCGACAACGGAAGCGCGTTCAAGGGCGCCGCGTTCGCGAGGTTCATCACCTCAAGACCCGAGCTGCTGCACATCCGCACCCGCGCCAAGAGCCCCGGCCAGAACGGAGTCCGCGAACGCGCCTTCGGCTCGCTGAAGTACGAACACCTCTACCGCCTGGAGATCGAGGACCTCGACACCCTGGCCCGCCAGGCGGAGCACTACCGGCACGTCTTCAACAACGTCCGGCCCCACGAAGCCCTCGCCGGCCACCGCCCGACCGAGATCTACCGCACCCCAACCCTGCACCCCCAACTGATCAGTGAGCCACAAACTTGACGCAGGACATCGTGGCTCATCTACGCCCGAAGGCGAACTTCGCACGCGCTGGCGGAAGTTGGGATGTTTCAATCAGGCCCTGCTGGCGCTGGCCCACTTGCGGAAGAATGAGACCCTCGCCCAGGTGGCCGCCGGTTTCGGCGTGTCGGAAGCGACCGCCTGGCGCTACGTCGGCGAGACCGTGGAGGTACTGGCCGCGTGGGCACCGGGCCTGCACGAACCCTCGTCGGTCTGGGCGAAGGCGACTTCGCCATCGTCGATGGGACGCTGATCCCCACCGACCGGATCGCGGCCGATGAGCCGTATTACTCGCAGAAACACAAGAAGCACGGCATGAACGTCCAGGTCATCACGCGTCCGGACGGCACACCCCTGTGGTTTTCGCGAGCGACGCCGGGACGGACCCACGACCTGACCGCAGCCCGTGCTCACGGCATCATCCAGGCATCTCCCACCCGCCGAGGGTGGAGGCGCTCACGCCGAGGGCGCGGGCCACTTGGGCGCGCGACAGGCCGAGCTCGTCGCGCAACTGGCGTCGCCTTTCGGCGGGCGGCAGCGGGATCGGATCGGCAACAGCGGCCAGGAGCTCGTCGATCGCCTGGAAGTCACTCATGGTGCTGTCCCTCCCCCTCAGGTGTGGGCCATGTCGACGAAGCGGGAATAGTGGCCCTGGAAGGCGACGGTGATGTCGGCGGTGGGGCCGTTGCGGTGCTTGGCGACGATCAGGTTGGCTTCACCGGCGCGCGCGGAGAACTTGTCGTAAGCGTCCTCGCGGTGGAGCAGGATGACGACGTCGGCGTCCTGTTCGATGGCTCCCGACTCCCGAAGATCGGATAGGACCGGCTTCTTCTCGGCGCGCTGCTCGGGGCCGCGGTTGAGCTGTGAGAGGCCGATAACGGGGACCTTCAGTTCCTTGGCCAGCATCTTCAGGCCGCGGGAGATCTGGGAGACCTCGACCTGGCGGCTCTCGGCCCGCTTCCCGGACTCCATGAGCTGCAGGTAGTCCACGACCACCAGGCTCAGTCCGTGGCGCTGTTGCAGGCGTCGGCACTTGGAGCGGATCTGCAGCATGGTCAGGTCGGGCGAGTCGTCCAGGAACAGAGGCGCGTTCGAGATCTGGGGCTGCTTGCGCCTGATAGCGTCCCAGTCGTCTTCGGTGAGGGTACCGCTGCGCATGTGGTGCAGGGCGACGCGAGCCTCCGCAGACAGCATGCGCATGTTGATCTCGGAGATGCTCATCTCCAGCGAGAAGAACACGCTCGGCAGGCAGTCACAGATGGAGCAGGCGCGGGCGAAGTCCAGAGCGAGCGTGGACTTGCCCATCGCGGGCCTGGCAGCGACCACGATGAACTGGCCGGGCTGCAGGCCGGCGGTGAGGGAGTCGAGGTCCAGGAAGCCGGTGCTCACCCCCGTGAGCTTGCTGTCCCGGCGGCCGATCTGTTCCAGCTCGTCGATCGTGGTGGCCAGGCTGCCCTGTCCCGGTGTCTGGGGATCGGTGGTGATCGACAGCTCAGTCGCGGCGTAGATCTCCGCCTGGGCCTGGTCAGCGACCGAAGCCAGCTCCCCCTCTCCTGACCGGGCCATCGCCTGGATCTTTCCGCCGGCGGCATACAGGCGTCGGCGCACAGCCAGTGAGTGGACGATCTCGGCATAGTGCTGCGCGTTCGCCGCGGTGGGTACCGCCTGGACCAGGGCGTGGAGGTAGGAGGCACCGCCGACCCGGGTGATGTCACCGGTCTTGGTCAGCTCGGCGGCAACCGTGATGGGGTCGGCGGGCTGGCCGTCGCCGTACAGCTTGATGATCGCACTGTGAATGGTCTCGTGCGTGGGCGTGTAGTAGTCCCGAGGCTTAAGCGGGCTCTCGATGACGTCAGCGATCGCGTCACGGCTGAGCAGCATGCCGCCGAGGACGGAGTACTCCGCCTCCGTGTCGTGTGGCGGGACGTGCTGACTGGAGGGGATGTCGTGGCCAACCTCCGGAAGGTTGTCTACGGTGGTCATTCGATCTCCGAATTCCTGCGCTCTGGGATGTGGCAGATCACGCGGGCCGCCCGGGCAAGGGGCGGCCCGCACTGATGTGCAGGCTCAGGCCGTGGCCAGGACCACGGACGGATTGCAGTCAGGGCACTTGCGCGGCAGACCTTCGCGCGGAGTGATCCAGCGGTACGCCGGCCCCTCGCACTTGCCGCACCAGGCCAGCCCATGGTCCGGGCCGGTCGCCGGAGTGGTCTTCATGCGATACGGGAGACGGCCGATGCGGTGCGTCTCCAAGATCAACTCGTAGTTGTGCACGCCGCCAGGGTTCTTCATCAGCTCAGTGCGCAACGTCTCGTCGAACGCCCAGCCTCGCTCAAGAGCCTTCGCAGCCAGGACGGGCGCAAGGCGGGCTGCGGACTCAGGACCCAATGCCCACGGACCATCCAGCCGCAGCAGGAGAGCACGGGCCTGAGCCACGACGCCAGGGCTGCTCTCCGCTGTGACCGGCGTTGGTGCAGCCGCAGTGCTGGCGTCGGCCACGAGCGCCAGCTGATGGCCCTGGGCGGGGACCGTGGACCGTACGGCCTTATGACGAGGGAGGTCATCGATGCGTTCGCGCAGCGCAGCCCGGGGCTCCTTGCGCGTCCGCCGGGTCAGGTACGTGGTGAGCTCACCATCCAGCGCCCACCCCTGAGCGGAAGCGACCTCAGCGAGCAGCGGAGCCAGCCGCGCAGCGGTCTTGCGGCCGCAGGCCCATTGGCCGGGCAACTCGGCAAGGAACTCCGCCGCGGCCGCGACAGCTGCCGCCGAGGGACCCGTGGTGGATGCGCCCTGCGTGACCGCTGAGGGGTTTGGGGAGGAGGAATCCTCCTCCTCCCTACGGGGGGGAGTGGGGGGGGCACAACGAGACGCGTTGGAATCCAACGTATCGGCCTGACCTGCATAGACGTTGCAATCCAACGCACCGGACGCCTCGTGCGAGTGCCGATACGTTGAAAATCCACGCGGCCCGCTGAGCTGCGAGGACGCCTGGCGGTAGTCGGGGTTGTTCTGGGGGTTCCGGTAGACGGCGAACGCCCACTTCGGACGCCCCGCCTCGGTGTCATAGCCGTCACGGGACCGCTGGACGTGTCCGGCAGCGCGCAGTCGGCGCATCACGCCTCGCAGCCGGCTGTCGCCCATCTTCCAGCCGGACGCCTGGAACTCCTCGGCGAGCGCCTTGACGCTGGAGGGCTTGTCCGGGTCGCGCAGCAGAAGGCGGATGAGTACGCCGTAGTCCTCCGGCTGCAGTTGCGGTGAGTAGGCGAGCCCGCGGGGAACGACCACTTCCTCCGGCGGCTCCCATGCCCGGCTGATTCGGCCGCTGCTGAACTCCTCCGGAGTCACGCCGCACCCCCAGCTGCCACGGTTGAGCCGGCGGTCTCCAGCAGTGCCTGTCTGGCACCGCCACGTAGCGGCCTGGCAGAGTCGAGGGCGGCAGATCCAGCGGGCACATGCAGGAACCCGCTGCCGGTGAGGCTGGTCAAGAAGAGGGAGTTTGTCCCCATCGTTCGGACGACAGTCCGAGACGTGTTCAACCGAACATGAGGCAGTCGGTTCTGCCTGGTCCTGACGGCGTTGGTGCTGGTCAGGCGGTACAACGGGCTTCCTTTCCCGCTGCGATATGCACCTGTGCACCCGGTCAAGCTACGGGGCTGTCTCCCGCAACTTGACGCTCCCCCGTAGAGTAGCGGAAAAGCACCCGGGTACCTATCGGGTGTAGCGGCACCGGCCCCCTGGCCGGAGCCAGGGGTGATGGGGTTCCAAGCACACACATCACAGCTGTTATGGAAGGACTCGCGACAACCTTTGGCGAGGAGCGACGCGAGCCCCTTCTGGGCGGTGGCCCGGGACATTGTCCCGGGCCCCTTGCTTTTCAAGCGGCGGTGGCGGCGGCCGCTAGAACGGGCAGCAGGGTCTCTTGAGCGGGGAGCCCCTTAGGAAGCACGGAACTCCACGAGGCGTTCGACACGCAATGCGGCGAGCGCATCATCGGGACCGGAGAGCAGGGCGTGCGGCGGAATCTGCCAATGGTCGGCGAGCCGACCGAGGTCGTTGAGCCTCCATGGGAGATCCCCACGCTGGCGGCGGGAGATCAGCATCTTGGAGCGCTGAAGAACCCGTCCGACGTCGGTGAGTGACTCACCGGTCTCGCGCAGGATGGCGGCGATGCTCGTGCGGGTCACCTCCTCCACCGGATGCTGCTCCACGCTCCCCCTCTTCTCGCAGCCATTGGCCACAGCGCACAACCCCGATCTAGTAAACCCGGTGTTTACGCAAACGCTGGAGCCTACCGTACGGGGACTTGCCGCCTTCGCAAAGGGCATCCCCTCCAGTCAGCTTAAAGCTGACGTTGTGCCACCTCAGAGGGCGTTTGAAGTAGGCAGATTGCCCTTGATGCCCTAGTACGTTCCTCGCCAGGTGGGGGTGGTCTCGTCCGTTATGCGCCGGGTGAGGTTGTCGACCGAAGCGATGTGGATCATGGCTTCGGAGCTGGCGGTGAGAGTCTCGTAGCCACGGGCCAGACGGCGGTGCATCATGATCCAACCGATAGGCTGGAGGCGCCGTGGAAGACCAGGACGTCGGCGCTGTGCTCTCGGCTCGCGAGAGCCAGGACGTCCTGGAGCGCGTGCTCCTGCCTGCGGCCACCAAGAGCGCCGTGCCCCAGGACCGCCCGGTCGTGGTGATCGTCGGTGGCCAGCCGGGAGCTGGGAAGACCAAGGTCGCCGACCTGGTCCAGGCCGCGCTCGACCAGCGCGGCGGGGCCGTACGAATCGGCCGCGACCTGTACAAGCGCGCCCACCGCCACTACGCCGCGGCGTTGGCCGCCGACGTCCGAACCGCCGGCGCGAAGGTCCGGCCGGACACCCGCTACTGGCAGACCGCCATCGAGGGATACGTCCGCGAACACAGTCTGGATGGCATTGTCACGTTGTTGGGGGTGGCTGGTGTTGAGGGTGTGTCGGGGCGTGCTTCTTCCGTGTGTCGGCCGGTGTCAGACGGTCGCGGGGCAGC
>NZ_JBVJVY010000128.1:0-5973 GCF_055603265.1 Streptomyces sp. NPDC037288 | reverse complement strand
GACCGAGGCTTCTTCTTCCTCATGCTCTCCATGATGGACATCCTCCCGGGGCCGAACCCCTGATCTCGGATGTCCGCCAAAGCGGATCAAGCCCACACCGCGCGGGTGCCGGCCGACGGCGGCACGCTACCGGTGAGCGATTCAACAAGTCAGGAGCATGTTCGGTCTCCTGGTGGAGTGGCCCTGGGCGCATTCGTCTCACCGCCGCACACCCGTCTTCGGCGTCCGTGGCCCTTGACAGTGGTCATACGCGGGACCTGGGAGTGACCGAGGGGCACGGCTTAAGGCCGGGCTTCGAAGCGTGCGGTCAACGTCCCAGAGCCCGCCTACGCCACGACCAGTCCGTCGACACGGAGTGGTGGGGCTTTGAGATTCACCTGGACGCCCAGGTCGTGAACAAGGTCAGCGAGTACTCTCCGCTGATCGGCCACTTTGTCGGAGCACTGCTTCCTGATCCCATCGGCACCATCGTCGAGGCGTACTGCGAGGTGCCCGTCCTCGGAGCGCAGCTGCGTCTGCCGAGGGCGCTCGCCGGGCCCCCGGCGGAAGCCTCATCGTGGCGGAGACCGACAGCAACGGCGTGCGGGCTGGTACGGCCGGCTCGGGAGGCGTAGCCGGACCGGCTCGCCACCTGCATTTGCGTGTTGCCTGTGGGTGGTGGCGCCGTTGCCGAGCTGCGCATCGGCACCATGCACGGGCCGGGAGGGGCGAAGCTGAGCCGGGTACGCAGGCTGGTGGCTGGCCGCAAGCAGGCCGCCGACCTTGATCCGGGTCTGCGGCCCGCGCTGCTGGCGCTGGTGGCACGGAATCTGACGGGCGCGGCGATCCGATGTCGTCGCTGCGCTGGACGGTGAAGTCGGCCAAGACCCTCGCGGCCGAGCTCCCCACCAGGGGCACAAGGTAGTGCGGACACGATCGGGGACCTGCTGCAGCCAGTTGACCGGCCGGCACACGGCAGCCTGATCGACCGGCATACCTCCACGGCGAACAGGCCAGCACCTTCTGCGACCTGGGTGACGCGGTGGCAGAAGGTGCTCCTGGCCAGGGCGCAGGTCCTCGGAGTGGGTGCGTTGGGCTTTCGCTGGTCGCCCCCGCCTCCCGTTAGGGGGACCACCGCGCGATCAACCCCCGAAAGCCATCAGGGTGGTCCGTAGGTTCGCCCACACCGCGTTTCCCCTGGTGCGCGCCGACCGCTCGACTCCCCATCTGTCCGCGATCTCCTGCACGATGACCAGCCCCCGACCGGTCTCGTCGTCCGGTCCGGGCCTGCTCCGGGACAGGTGGCGCACCACAGGATCGTCGTCATGAACCTCGATGTGGAGGAAACCGTCGGCCATGAGTCCCATACCGCAGAGGATCCGTGCGCTCAGAGTGTGCAGCACGGCATTGGTGGCCAGCTCGGACATGAGCAGGGCGGCGTCCGCGCACAGCTCTGCGGGCAGACGCCACGCGTCAAGTTGTTCACCGACGCTGCGGCGGGCCGCTCCCACACTGGCCCGTTCTGCCGTCAAGTCGAGCCAGTGAGCCCGGTCCGGTCTCATGGCGTCCAAGAGCTGGTGAGTCGTATGCGTGGACACGGCGGTTGCCTTCCATCCGAGGCCGGGCCGCGAGGCTGCGTAGTCGCGGCAATGGCATTCCCGACAGGTGCGTTCGAATTCGTCTGCGTTTATCGAACGTTTGCCACATCAACTCTGTCGGGATAGCGGATCATCGATGAGGGTGAATGTGCGGCTGGGATCGCTCACGCACGTAACTATGCTCGCAGCCGACTTCATGCTGCAACCGCTTCCCTGATAATTTCAGCGAGGTGATATCCGGTTGGCGTCATCAGCAAGTCGCCGTCTTACTCCCTGTGATGACGGTCAGTCAGAAAGGTTGGTCGTGTGAACGAGGGTCGCTCGGCGGCGGGAAACAGTGCGCCTACAGTTCTTCGGATGATCCTCGGTCGGCGCCTGCGGGAGAGGCGGCAAAGCGCTGACGCGTCGTTGGAGGACGCTGCCAGAGTCCTGAGGGTGAAGCCGCTGACCATCCGTCGCCTGGAAAAGGCCGAGGTCGCTCTCAAACCCCTGTACGTGGAGAGGCTGCTGGAGACCTATGGAGCCGATCGGCAGGAGATCGACGAGTTCGTCGCCCTGGCCGAGCGGGCCAACGAGCCCGGCTGGTGGCAGGACTACCGCGATGTGCTGCCCATCTGGTTCTCCGCCTACGTCAGCCTGGAGACCGGCGCCAGAACTCTGCGCACCTATGAGCCGCACTACGTCCCGGGGCTCGTCCAGACGTACGCGTACGCGCGTGCAGTCCTGCGCGGTGGCTTTCCGAATGAGTCCGAGGAAGACTTGGAGCGACGCATCCAGCTGCGGCTGCGCCGACAGCAACTGCTGGAGAGAGAGGACGCCCCCACATTGTGGGTGGTGATGGAGGAGGCCGTCCTGCATCGCGTCGTCGGTGGAGCGGAGGTGATGCGGGCCCAGATCGACCGGCTCCTCGACGTTTCGGAGCTGGAACACGTCAGTATCGACATTGTCCCCTTCTCCGCGGGTGCCCCTGTCGGCGCGTGTGCCCCCTTCACCTATTTCCGGTTCGGGGAGCCGGAGCTGCCCGACGTCGTCTACAGCGAGATCCTGACCGCCTCCATGTACCTGGACCAGCGTTCGGACGTCGCCGCGCATCTGGAGGCACACAACCGGATGTCGCTGCTGACCTCGTCCGTGGACAGCAGGGCGCTGTTGCACCGCATGCGCAAGGAGTACTCATGACCATCACTCGCGGCAGTGTCTACAACGGCATGCCCGCAACGGACCTTGGTGAGCACGGCTGGGAGTGCCCGTGGAGCGGCCCCAATGGTGGGCAGTGCGTGGAGGCGAAGCAACTCGCCGACGGCCGCATCGCCTTGCGTCAGTCGACCGATCCAACGGGACCTGCGCTGATCTACACACCAGAGGAGATCGGCGCGTTCATCGAAGGAGTCAAAAGAGGCCTTGCCGATCACCTCACGGCCGGCTGAACTTCAGCTCGCCCCGGGAGGAATCGCGCCGTCCGAGACCGACGTACCCCGCCCTGCACGCCAACACCTCTACTGAAGGGAACATGATGAGCATTCCGGCCCCGCGGGACATCGACACCAGCAGGCCCCATTCCGCACGCATGTACGACTACTACCTTGGCGGCAAGGATCACTTCGAGGTCGACAAGCAGGCGGCCGAGGCCGTCGCGGCGGCCTATCCCGGTATCTTCATGTGTGCCCAAGAGAACCGGTCTTTCATGCACCGGGCGACTCGAGTCCTCGCGCGGGAATACGGCATCCGTCAGTGGCTGGACATCGGCACCGGCATCCCGACCGAGCCGAACCTGCACCAGGTGGCCCAGGCCGTGGTTCCTGACGCCAAGGTCGTCTACGCCGACAACGATCCCCTCGTTCTGAAGTACGCCGAGCGCCTGATGCGCAGCACGCCCCAGGGCCGCACGACATACATCGAGGCTGACGTCAACGAGCCGGAGTCTCTGCTGAACGCTCCGTTGCTCTCAGAAGTGTTGAATGTGAACGAGCCGGTGGCCCTGTCCCTCAACGCCCTGATGCACTTCGTCACCGACGAGCAGGACCCGTACGGGATCGTCAACCGTCTGCTCGACGCCCTGCCCTCCGGCAGCGCCCTGGCGCTGAGCCACTGCACGCCTGACTTCGATCCATCCACCTGGCAGAAAGTCACCGACATCTACACCAACGCGGGAACACCAGTGCAGTTCCGCTCTCGCGACGACGTCGCCCGCTTCTTCGACGGTCTGGAACTGCTTGACCCTGGCATCACGGTGGGCCACCGCTGGCGCCCCGACCCTCCGGGCGAAGATGCTACCGAGGCAGAGCGGCCCAGGGATGCTCAGGTCAGCCTGTGGACGGGTGTGGGGATCAAACCGTAGCCATCCGCCGTCACAGGACGGTCGTCCATGCATACCTGCGGTCGCTTCGGCCGCGACCGCCTGACCGATGCTTATCGATGAGTCGGTACGGCCCCTAGAGATCTCTACTGACTTCGGCTCGTCAGGGTGGCGCTGGATCGTCGAGGGTCGGGCCGGCACCACGGAAACGGTCCCTCCCCCACAACCTCCAGGGAGGGACCGTCTCATATCGCCGCAAGTACAGACTGGGTCGCGACTGCGCCGTGTCCTGCGCGCCGGAAAGGCGCGCTCACGCGGTGCAGCGCTACAGCGGACTTGCGAAGTTCGCGGAACCTCAGTTGCTGGTGCCGAAGTCCTGAGTCCAGTAGGTACCGCCGGAGTCCACTCCGATTCCTATTTCCCGGAGCCTGGGGTTGAGGATGTTCGCCCGGTGACCCGGACTGTGCATCCAGTCGGCCATGATGGTCTCGGGGCTACCCTGCCTGTGATGTATGTTCTCGGCCCACATGGACCAGCTGTAGCCCGACTTCTGGATGCGGTCACCGGGCGACGAGCCGTCGGGGCCGGTGTGGGAGTACAGGCTTGTGCGAGCCATTTCGTTTGAGTGGGCCTGAGCGGCTTTACTAAGCCGCGAGTTGAGGGTCAGCGGGTGGAGGCCGGCTGCCGCCCGCTCCTTGTTGACGAGCTGGAGTATGCGTTCCACGGTGGCGTTGGTGGGCGCTGCGTGATGCTGCTGGTTACCCTGTGGTGTGGTGTTGGTGGGCGTCGCGTGCTGCTGGTTACCCTGCGGTGCGGTGTCCGTCTTCTTTACGGGCGTCCACTGTCCTTGCCAGTGTCCGTTGTCGTCGAGCCGCCAGTCGCCCTGCCAGTCACCCTGCCGGCCGTGCCACTCCCGTCGGTTCGACGCATCGGTGGTGGGTGTGCCAGGAGTCTGCCCACCCTTTACGGGCGTCCACTGTCCTTGCCAGTGTCCGTTGTCGTCGAGCCGCCAGTCGCCCTGCCAGTCGCCCTGCCGGCCGTGCCATTCCTGCTGGCCCGAGGGGTTAGTGGAGCTCGAGCTGATCTGCGTGCCCTGTTGGTTCTGCTGGGTTGTCTGTGCCGACTGCTGTGTCCGCGATGCGGGGCAGCCGTCGGCGAATGCTCCCGTCGCGGCCGCTAAGAGGAAACCGGCGGAAACGGGGGCCATTGCACCGGCCCTCAGTGCTCGCTTCTGCATAGGGGTCAGCTCTTTCGGCTTCTTGTGACGTGCCGTCACTTTTCCTCCATCTGGTTGAGTGGGAACAGTCAATTCCGCATTGGACGTTCCTGGCGGTTCGTGCAGCTCCTCGGATGTCAGCCCTTTTCCGCACGGCTACTTCGACCGGGAAGTACGCACACGCAGGCATTGCATCCGCCAAAAGCCAGGGCGTTGGCCAGCGCACGACCCTGCCGTCCAGCGGCATCGTCGCCAGGGGAGTGGGCCCCGAGCAGACAACCGCAGGTTATATGACCATCGCGCATTACGAAAACGTAACAGGTGTCACTCGGCCGTCAAATCACCCATGAGCCCTGCGTAGATGCCGCTAACGATCAGTCAATATCCTTCGCCGAACGGTTAGTTGATGGACCTGATGGAGTGGCATGTTCAGGCTGGCCCAGTGGCAGTGCTGTGCCCCGCGGCGCTGCTCCCCGGACTGGCGCGATCCGTGGGGGCGAACATGCTGCAGCCCGAAATGGTGCACTTATGCCTTCTGTGCGTCACACCTGCATCCGTCGTGCCCTCTGGTTAGGAGACCGTGCGTCGATGTAGCAGACGAGAATAAATGTGCGATATCACTCGAAGAAGACTGCTCGGCCTTGGCGCGGGAGCCGCGGCATGGTGTGAGTTGGGGGGCTGCAGTACATCCAAGACATCAGGCCGGACAGAACCTGCGGGCCATCCCGGCTACGGCCATCCCGGCTATGGCCGTTCCGGCGAGGATGATGAGTCGCGCCAGTACCGGCGGCCGATCGGGGACGGCTCCACGTCGTTCACGGGCAAGCAGCCGCACCAGCCGGCCAAGCCGGAGCCGCTTCAGCCGGGGCAGACCCCGCCGCAGT
>NZ_JBVJVY010000127.1:0-6055 GCF_055603265.1 Streptomyces sp. NPDC037288 | reverse complement strand
TTGAGACTTCAGACATCTCGCTCAACAGTCCGAGGGCCTCGCCCGTTACTCGACCGGCCTCGTCACCCGATCGGTGGCCAAATTGAAAAGCCTCCGGGTCTGACAACCGGGCCTGACCGGCAGGATCAGCTCGCCCTCCAGCCAGATGCTTTCCTTCGCCTGCCAGCTCGGGACAAAGAACTCCTCCAGATCGGCGATCACACGATCGATCACGTACGGTCTCGCCATCCGCGCCGGCAGCCGCAGCATGCACGCCGCAGCAGCCTGCGCGGCCTTCCGCACGGGAACGCTGCCGGTCGGCAGCGGCAGACCGCCGCGCCCTCACCGGCCCAGCTGACCGTCGCAAGCGACCCGTCATCGAGCCGCTCCACAATGATGACCTCCACACTCTCCAGGGCATCGCGCACCTGCGCCCGCCCGGCGCGAGTATCGTCCGCATCCCCGCATTACCGGACAGCCAGCCCACCAGCGACCGCCCAGGCCGACCCTGGGCGGCAATGCGGAACATGTCCGCGGTTTTGCCCTTGGCCGCCCTGACCTCCTCGTACACGCGGCGCGCCGGCCCATCGCCTCTGCCCAGATCGCAGCCGGTTTCCGTACCAGTGTCGGCGCCACCCACGCCTACGTTCGCTCCTTCGTGACGCTGCTGGCCCGCCGGGCGCCGGGACTGACCCGGATCCTTCGCGAGGTGAAGGCGAGAGCGGAGTATGTGCTGGTGGATGGCACCCTGGCCGAGTGCGGCCGGGTGGGCGACGCACGTGCCGACTGCAACGGCAAGCATCGCCGCCACGGTGTGAACCTCCAAGTCATCACCGCCCCCGACGGCAGGATCCTGTGGATTTCCAGGGCCCTGCCCGGCCGCACCCACGAGCTCACCGCGGCCCGCCGGCACCGTGTCATCGCCACCTGCCGACGACGGGGCATCCCGGTCCTGGCGGACCTGGGCTATCTCGGCGCCAGCGGAACCTTCGCCGTCCCGCACCGCCGCCGTCCGCCACAAGCACTCACCGTCCAGCAACGGTCGGTGAACAAAGCCCATGCGCGGATCCGGAATCCCGTCGAGCGCGGCATGGCCCCGGCTCAAGACTGGCGCATCTTCCGGAAAGCCCCGCTGCAGCCCCACCTGGCTCACCACAGCAGCCCGCGCCGTCCTCACCCTGCAGAGCCACCGCTGAAAAGGCTCGGTGTTCACATCTGCCGTGCCGACGTCAGGTCGGCGATCTGCTGGTGGGACAGCAGGCCGGCGACGGCTTGGACGATGTCGCTCATGTGCTCGCGGCGGCCGAGATGGGGGGCCAGCCGTTTTTCTTACAGTCCCAGTACGGCCTGGACCGCAGTGCCTGGCGGCACACGCACCCCACCCGCTGGGACCAGCTGCGGCAGTGGGCCGCCAGGCTGCTCCGCACCCGCACCGCCTGACTCCTGACCCGACGCCCGCCATGGCGACGCCCTCTGCTACCTGCACGAGGCCGCCACGCCCATCACCGACAACACCGCGCTGCTGCGCAACCCGTTCCTCGACCTGCAAGGAGATGACGCACGACCTCGCCGATGCCGCTGTACCCGGACCTGCCGGAGAACGCGCTGATCGTGTTGATCGGTGCCTCTGGCGCGGGCAAGTTGACGCTGGCCGCTACCTGGCTCGCGAGCCAGGTGCTCTCGCTTGACGCCCTGCGTGGTGCCGTTAGGTGGGCCGTGGTGCACTCATGTGTGCAGGGTGGTGCTGGGCGGGGTGTGGAACAGGTCCTGGTAGCGGGAGGCGAACCGGCCGAGGTGGAGGAAGCCCCAGTGAACGGCGATCTGGGTGACGGTGGTGGTGGCGGGGTCGGCGTCGAGCAGGTCCCGGTGGGCGCGCAACAAACGGACGTCACGCAGGTAGGCGAGCGGCGTGGTGTCGAGGTGGCGGCGGAAGGCGTACTGCAGGGTGCGGGGGGTGACGCTGGAGGCGTGGGCGATGTCGGCGAGAGTGAGGTCCTGGTGGGCGTGCTCGTCGATGAACGCGGTGGCGCGGTGCACCGTGTCGCGGGTGGCGTCGGTGCGGTCGTGGGGGCTGTCGGTGGCAGTGGTAACGGTGTTGGGGAAGACCGCGAGCGCGGTGGCCGCCAGCAGCTGTGCGGTGTTGGCCACGAGCAGGGGTGCCTCGGTCGCCAACTGGGCGTGGTCGAGGAGGCCGCCCAGGTAGACACCGGTGGCGCGCCAGTGGTCGGCCAGGGCCTGGGTGGCCGGGCGCAGTGAGGTGAAGCGCAGCGGTGGGGTCTGCTCGGGCAGGGCGCTTGCGACCTTGTGGAGCAGTGGCAGCGGGAGGGTGGTGGTGCCCACGTGCGCGTCGTGGGTGGTGGCGGTGTGTTCGGTGGCGGGCTGTCCGGTCAGGAACAGGTCCTCGGCGCCCAGGTGCTCCACGCCTGCCGGGGTATGTCGCTCCGCGGTGCCGGCCAGCAGGCGGGCAACGACGATTTGGGGCGCGGGCTGGGAGGTGAACCGGAGCCGGCCGGGCAGGCGGTGTTCACCGGCCTGGAACAGGCCGGCGTCGGTGTGCTCGATCTGGAACAGCTGGCCGGGTTCGGGGGCGGTCATCCGGATCGGCGTGCGGTAGGCGGCGGCGAGTTCCTCGCGGGCCCGCTCGGGGCAGGTGGTGGCCAGGCGGCGGCGCGTCAGCGGGGCGTCTGTCGGGGCGGGGGTGGCGGCCGGTCGGGCGGCGTCGGTCAGGACTGCGGCGCAGAGGACGGCCAGGGTGCAGCCCGCCGCGGCGGCGTCGCTGGTCAGCCGCGCGCGCGCCTGTTCGGCGGTGGTGCGGGTCTGCTGCATGATCACGCCGATGGCACGCTCGATCGCGGCGGCGGCGGCCAGCTGGTGGCGTAGGCCGTGCGCGTGCCCGGACGGGGGCAAAGGGTCCTGCCTGAACACGGCTCTCCTCTACCAAGGCCAGCTCGTTTGTCGGCTCACGACGGGGCCCGGGCCCAGGCACTGTCCTGGGGTGGCCACGCTAGTGCGCGCGACACCCAGGTGGTGCGCGGCGGCGGGCCGGTTCACCGGAAAGGACGGCTGCCGCAGGTGGGGGCGCCAACCCGACAGGCACGGGTTGTCCTAGGATGCTGTCAAGCGCGTGAAGGGCGGTGATCAAGGGTGTTGTTGCCCCGAGTCGTGCAGATCATGGGGTCCGTGATCGCCAAGGAGGATCCGGACCTGCCCCAGCGGCTGTGCGTCGCACTAGCGGGACGCTTTGGAGGGCCAGGGGGCGGCGCTCGCGCTGATGGCCGACCTGACCCACCACCACACCCTGGCTGCCTCCGGCGACCAGGCCGCGGACCTATGCCAGCTGGAGTTCGACCTGGGCGAAGGACCGGGGCTGCATTCCGTCGCCCACATCCGCCCCGTCCTGGTCGGCGACCTTTCCGGGGCGGACGCCGAGCGGTGGCCCATGTGGGCGGCGACCGTCGCCGAGCGCGGCCTGCCAGCCCGGGCGGTGTTCGCGTTCCCGCTGCAGATCAGCGGCACCGCGTTCGGCCTCGTTGAACTGTTCCGCGTCCAGCCCGGCGCCCTGGACGAGCTGGACGCAGCCGCGGCCCGGGTCGCGGCGGACCTGGCCGCCCTGGCGCTGGCGCATTCCTTCGACCAACCCGTCGACTCGTTGGGCACGTCGGGATGGGCGGAGGAGGACCTGGACAGCGTGGAGGTGGACCAGGCGGTGGGCATGGTGATGGCGCAGCTGCGCGCCCCCGACGCCACGGCGCTGTCGATGCTGCGGGCGCGGGCGTTCGCCGAGGGCCGCCGGCTCGGCGACGTCGCCCAGGACGTCCTCACCCGCAAGATCACCTTCGAGGCCGGCGAGCAGGAACAGGAGTAGCGTTGACAGGAACGAGGGAGGTGGCCGTGGACCGATCCGAGCCCGCCATCGAGGCGTTCGCGGAACTCGCGGATGCCCTGGTCGGCGACTTCGACCTCGTCGAGACCCTAGACCGGATCATCGGCCACTGCGTCACCGTGTGCGGCGCAGCCGGCGTCGGCCTGGTCATCCAGGACGCCCACCACGTGCTGCGCGACATCGCCTACTCCGACGACCAGGTCCGCCGACTGGAACGCCACCAGGTGACCGTCGACGAGGGCCCATGCGTCGACTGCGTGGCCACCGGCGACATCGTGATCGCCCACGACCTCGGCGCCGCGCACACCCGCTGGCCCCGCTTCGTCCCCGCCGCCTTGGACGCCGGGTTCGCCAGCGTGCGGGCCCTGCCGATCCGGCACCGCGGCCGTACCATCGGCGCCCTCAACCTCTTCGACCAGGACACCGGCGCCGGCAGCGAGGCCGCGCTGCGGGCCGCGCAGGCGTTCGCCAACCTGGCCCTGCTCGCCGTCCTGCAGCAGGTCCAGCCCCGCGACGGGATCGCCGCACACATCACCCGTGCCTTGCACGACCGGTCCGGGATCGAACGCGCCAAAGGCATGCTCGCCCACGACGCCGACACCAGCCTCGACCACGCCTTCACCCTGCTGCGCGCCCACGCACACCGCACCGGCCAGGGCATCACCACGCTGGCCCGCGCCCTGGTGGAGGGCCAGACCACCACCAGGGAAGTCCTCGCCGCAGCCCCCTCGCAGTAACCATCCGGTCCGTGCTTCGCTCCCGAGACCGCCGACCCGGACTTCTTGGGCGTGTACGGAACTTTGTGTAAGTCCTGGGCCATCACTTGGTGTTGAGCCGGTCCTCGAAGAAGAGTGAGAGCTGGTTCAGTGCCTTCTTCCAGTGTGCCGCGACGTGGTTGACATCGCGCGCTCTGGGGGTGATCTGCTCGCGGACTGCGAGGTAGAGCACCTTCAACGCGGCCTGCTCCGAAGGGAAGGCTTTCCGCAGCCGTGCGTTGATCGACTCGATCAGATTGGTCGAGTAGACGACCTTCCTTATCTCCGGCGGGAAGGCAAGATAGGGGGTGAATTCGCTCCACGCGGCCTGCCAGGTCCGCACGATCGCGGGATACCGTTGGCCCAGCTCGCTTGCGGCGAAGTCGGCGAGGGCCTGCTCGGCAACCTGTTCGGTCGGGGCGGTGTAGACGGCCTTCAACTCCGTGACCAGCCTGGTGTGGTGCTGCTTGGAGGCGAACCTCAGCGAGGCACGGATCAAGTGGATCACACATGTCTGAACGGTGGCCTTGGGCCAGGTCGCGGTGACCGCGTCGGGCAGGCCCTTCAGTCCGTAGCAGGCGACGATGTACACGTCCTCGACCCCGCGGTTGCGGAGCTCGGACAGCACGGTCATCCAGGTCGTGGCGCCTTCCCCCTCATCGCCGGCTCACAGGCCCAGCACGTCCTTGCAGCCGTCCATGTCCACCCCGACGGCGAGGTAGACCGGACGGGAGGACACGGACCCGGAGCGGATCTTCACCCACAGCGCGTCGATGTAGATGATCGGCCAGACGGCGTCCAGCGGTCTGTTCTGCCATGCGTAGAGCTCGTCGGTGACGGCGTCGGTGACTTTGCTGATCAAGTCCGGAGAGACCTGGACGCCGTACAGGCCGGCCAGGTGCGAGCGGATGTCGCGCACCGACATGCCGCGTGCATACAGGGACAGGACCTGCTCATTGAACCCCGCAAGCCGTCTGGCGTGCTTGGGTACCAGTTGCGGTTCGAAGGACCCGTCACGGTCCCTGGGAACGGCCAGCGTGACCGCCCCGGCATCGGTCAGCACCGTCTTCAGCGATGTCCCATTGCGGCTGTTGCCCGAGCCACGGCCTGTGGGATCGTGCTTCTCGTATCCGAGGTGGTCGGTCATCTCCGCGTCCAGGGCCCGTTCCAGCACGGCCCGGGTCACCTCCGTCAGCAGCCCGCCTTCGCCCAGCAGGGCAGCACCCGAGGCGTCAGCGCGGTCCAGCAGCCGCTCGACGACCTCATCGACGAGCTTGCCCCCGACCGGTTCGACGCCCGGGATCTCGTTGTCATTCATGTCCGTCCGTCCCGGCTGGCCGAAGGCCCAGGTCAGACATCCCATGGCGTAGGGATGTCAAGCGGCTCCGGCGAGGGTTGCGTGGTGTGACCACGCGGTGGCCTCGTCGTAGAGGGTGCG
>NZ_JBVJVY010000126.1:0-6203 GCF_055603265.1 Streptomyces sp. NPDC037288 | reverse complement strand
TCAGAACTCGCAATGATTCGGAGACCTGGAGTGCTCACCTGCTGGCGGCTACGGACCGTAGTCTTCCCCACGGCCCGACAAGGCCCATTAGAGGCCACTTACCACGGCTGGTCAGGCCGGAAGTTATGCCCCTGTGACGCCACGGGGCTGCTGGTGGCAAGCGGGGCGGTAAGGGCCGGGACGAAAGGTGGGGGCACAGACCAACCCCTCTGCCCTGAGGAGCAGTCCATGCCCGCCCTCCCCCGCCGCGATCGCAGCGGCCCCGATTCCGCCGGACCGGCTGCCTCCCGCCCGGCGGCCTCCCATACACGGACGCTGCCTGTACGGCGCACCCGCCTGGTGCGCGTGGCGGTCTGGGCCGCCGTGGCCGCCGGCCCGTTCGCGCTGATCGCAAGCTGCACCCACGGTGAGCCGACGGCGCGCACCCAGCCGGCTCCTGTGACCCGGGCCGCTGACCACACTGAGGCCGCCGCCGATCCGGCCGGGTACGCCGAGCTGATCCTCGGGCTGTGGCTGCGCAGCGGTACCGGAGAGGACTCCCCGGCCGCGCGCCAGCTGCGCGTCATGGCGCCGTCCGTCCAGCCCCCTACGTGGGGCGAGCCTGTCCCCACGGTGGAGCGTCTGGCGGCGGTGCGCACCCCCCGGCAGGGTGACGGAGCCTGGTCGGTGACCATTGCCGCGGAGTTCAAGGACTCCGCTCAGGGTTCCGCCGAGCAGGGCATCGTGCGGTACTTCGCCCTGTCCGTCGTCGCCACCGACGCGGGCAGCTCGCCCGGGTCGAAGCAGGCCTTCGCCGTCATGGATGCGCCCGCCGAGGTCGCCGGCCCGACCGTGCTGGATCAGCCGGAGGACCCTTACGGCACCCAGGTGCCCACCGGGTCGGCGCTGTCGTCCACCGTGGCCGAGTTCCTGAGCGCCTACCTGGGGGCCGGGGACGGCGCTGAGCGCTACCTGGCCCCGGGCACCACACTGCCCGCCCTGTCCTCTGCCGCCTTCACTGCCGTGTCCCTGGATGATCTGAAGGCCGTCGGCCGCACGGACGGAACGGCCGGAAAGGACGGCGCCACCGTGCGCGTGCGGGCACAGGTCACCGCCAAGGACAGCGACGGCGGGCAGTGGCCGCTGGCCTACGCGTTGAACCTCAAGGCCCGCGACGGGCGGTGGGAAGTCGTCGCCCTGCAGTCCGGCCTGGAAGACACCGGCACGAAGACCAACGACACCCAAGCCAGCACGACCGCATTGTCGGCCACCACTACGCCGGCCGTCGCAGTACACGGCATCAGCGCGCACGCGGGCGTCCGCGTCGCCGGTTGGGAGGGGACGCGATGAAGAGCGTGATTCTCGCGGGTGAGTTCGCGAACATTGGCGACCACCTGCTCACGGTGGGCACCGGCTGGGCCGACAAGAGTCTCAAGCTCGGCCTGCTGGCCATCGTCGTCGCCACCGTGGTCCGCAAGTTCTCGATGAAGGCGGGCATCGGCGCGCTCGTCGGTCTGGTCATCGCCTACGGCATCTACAACGGCCGCACCAACATCTCCAACGCGGTCACGGACGAGGTGACCAACATCAAGGGCGCCCCGATGGTGAACGCGCCGCTGACGCCGGGGCCCAATCCTCCCGTCCCGCACACGCCGGCCGGTGGTGAGGACGCATGAGTTCCACTGCCGCGGTGCCCCGCGTCGGCCGCAGCTACACCCGTGCCCGCCGCCACCCGTGGGTCCTGGGCAAGGTGGGGGACTGGTGCTGCCGCTGGGCCCATATACCCCCACCCAGCTCGTCATTGCCGCCGCCGGGATCTTCGTACTGATCAAGACCTTCGCCTGGTGGTCATTCCTGGGGCCGGTGCCCGTCGTGGGGCTCGGCGTCGCGGTGTGGATGGCACGTGCAACCCGTATTGGCGGCCGTTCCCCGCTGTGGGTCGCCTACGGGTGGGTGCAGTACGCCCTGCAGCCGAAGAACGGCCGGATCGGCGGCCGCTCCGCCCGCGGGGGACGCCTTCACGCCCTGGGCGGCACCTTTCTCATCGAGGACACCACCTCAGCCCTCAGCTCCGACGGCCCCGAACCCGCTGCGGCCGCGAAGACCCGCACCACCCGCAGCTCGTGCCCGACGGCGAGCGGGCCCGTCCAGCCTCGACGGCGCCGACGCGGCCGTGGTCGTTCGGCGGGCACACGCCCCTCCACCCCGGCTGTCCGGCCGGCCCCCACCCACCTGCAGCAGATGCTGCGCGCCCGACAGGAGGCCGGACGGTGAAGCTGGCCATCCGCCACATCGTCGACAACGTCGTGTGGTCCACCTCCGGCACGGTATGGGTCATCTGGTCCCTGACCCCGCAGGGATCGCGGTACATGGACGAGCGGGCCCGCGACGAACTGCAGTACCGCGTCACCTCCCTGGTGCGCTCCCTGCCCGGTGGTGCCCGTCTGTACGGGCTGTGCGCCCGCGTCGACCCCGGCGAGGTCGTCGCCCGCACCATTGAGGGCGTCGACTACCGACGGCACCCGTACTGGGCCGAGGTCGCCGACGTACAGCTGCGGCTGCTGGCGGGGGAGGACCTTGCCACACCGGTGGAGATGCACCGGCGCACCCTGTGGCTGGCCGTCCCGCTGGAGAAGACCAGCGCCCGCGCGGAACTGTCCGCCGCCTTCGCCACGGCATGGGCGGAACTCGCCGGCATGCTCGGCCTGCCCCCGGCACCCGTGTCGGCCTACGAGGTCGCCGACTACCAACAGCGCGCCCGTCAGCTGGCCGCGGAGCTCGGCGGCGGGCTCGGCCTGCGCCCGGCCCGCCCCGCGGAGATCGTGTGGATGCACCAGCATTCCG
The DNA here is from genome assembly GCF_055603265.1 of Streptomyces sp. NPDC037288. Taxonomy (NCBI): domain Bacteria; kingdom Bacillati; phylum Actinomycetota; class Actinomycetes; order Kitasatosporales; family Streptomycetaceae; genus Streptomyces; species Streptomyces sp. NPDC037288. The sequence goes on along the minus strand of NZ_JBVJVY010000126.1, from coordinate 3,380 downwards.
TCGCGCGCGGCCTGGAGGCGCCGCTGCTGGCCGAGGCCGAGCGCTCCGGGACGCGAGGCAGCCGACTGGTCAGCGGCATCCTGCGCGCTCCCTCGCACGCGGACCTCGGCGAAGTGCGGCTGCTGGAAGGCGGCTTCGAGGAAGACGCCGAGAGCGTCGGCGGCCGCAGCGCTGCGAAGAAGACCGCCCATCGCAAAAGCCGGCACAGCATGACGGGTCGTCGGTGGCTGCAGGTGGAGACCGAGGCCGGCTGCTCCTACCAGGCTCACCTGGCGCTGGCGGAGATGCCCCGCAAGTTCACCGCCGTCAGCGGGGACTTCCTGACCTGGCTGGACCGTTTCCCCTTCCCCGTCGACTGGGTGGTCGACATGAAGCTGGTACCGACCGAGAAGGTCGTGGAGGAGGTCCGCAAGAAGAAAAGGGACTTGGTCGACCAGGCCGAGCAGTACGCGGCGCAGCGCGATACCGGGCTGCCCGAGGACATGCACGACGCTGCCGAGGACCTGGACGATCTCGGGGCGCGGGCCGGGCGCAACAGCGTCGAGGTGGAGGTCCAGTCCGTCACCGTCATGACGGTCTGGGGCACGACCGGTGCTGAATGCGACGAGCGCGCCGGACGCCTTGAGTCTCGTCTGCGCGGCTCCAACTTCCGGCTGCAGCGGCCGCGCGGCGGTCAGGGAGAGCTGTTCACCCTAACCTTGCCGGCCACCACCAGCCCCGGCGCCACCCGCCAGTACACCCAATACGAACTCGGCGAGGACTGGGCCATGCACGGCGCCCTGAACGGGCACGCTTTCGGCGACCCCACTGGCGCGATGATCGGTTTCTCGCAGGACGTCGGCACCGTGACTCCCACCCTGCTCAACATCGCCAACGCCCCCGCCGAGAACGCCTCCGCGTCCTTCGGTATCGCAGGCGACCTCGGCGGCGGCAAGAGCGTCCTGCTCAAAATGATCTCGTCCTCCGTCGTCGACCGCGGCGGCCGCGTCATCGCCATCGACCGCACCAAGAAGCGGGAATGGGCCCGCTTCGCCTCCGCGGCCGCCGCGGGCCGCTGCCAGGTCGTCGACGCTGCGAAAGCCGAACTGTCCCTCGATCCGCTGCGCGTGTTCGCCGACCCGGCCGTCGGCGCCCGCTACACGCTCAGCTACCTGACCGTGCAGCTCGGCGTAGGGCCGATGACCGAGTACGGTGCCCTGCTGAAGAAGGCCGTCAAACAGGCCGCGAACCACTCCTTCCCCTGCATGGCCCAAGTGCTCGCCGCCCTGGAGCAGATGGCGGAAGCCGAGGGGCCCCGTGCTGAACGTGCCGCTTCCCTCGTGGAGTGGCTGCAGGTCGCCGCCGACGAACCCCTCGCCGCCGCCGTGTTCGACCCCGAACTCCCGCCGCTCGACCTCGTCTCCCGCGTCAACAGCGACTTCGTGGTGATCACCACTAGTACTGCAACGGTGCTTGCCGTGACTGATGGCCAGGTCAGGGACTGTGTCCGCGTCGTTTGTAGTGACTGATGCGGGCCTGGTGCTGTCGCCGTCGGCGCCAGGTCGACCAGTGCAGGATGTGCTCGACGGGTGTGGGCCGGCGGTCGGTTAGGCGGGTGATCAGCCGTCGTATCTCGGCGAGGCTGAGGTGGATGAGCTGGGAGGATCCGTTTCTGCTTTTCCGGCATCCAGCTCGCGGGCTCGCAGGACGGTCAGGCAGGCGTGGGCGGCCATGGCGAGGGTCATGTGGCGGTGCCAGCCGGGGTAGCGGCGGACTTGGTAGTCGTCCAAGCCGCATTCCTGCTTGGCGCTCTGGAAGCATTCCTCGATGGCCCATCGGCTGCCCGCGACGTGGATCAGGTCGTCAAGTGTGGTCTCGGCGGGGCAGTAGGCGATGTAGTAGGAGATCTCCGCGGGGCGGGCGACGCTGCTGCGGGCGATCACCCAGTGGCGGCGGTCGGGCCGGTGCCAGGGCCGCACCTCGACGCGGGCCCAGTCGTAGATCCGCAGGCCGTGAGCCCCGGTGCCGCAGGAACGGCGCTTCCATTTCTGCCGTGGCAGGCCATTGAACAGGTCGTGGACAGGATGGTCGATCGCCCAGCCGGTGACCACGGTGTCGTGCCGGGTGGTGGCCATGACGTGGAAGACGTCCGCCCGCTCCAGCTCGGACCGCCAGCCTTTGCTGAAACCGTAGGCTGCATCCGCGGTCACCCAGCGAAACGGGATCTTGTCCGCGATGGCCCGGCGGACCATCGCCTTCGCCATGGACACCTTGGTCTCGAAGCCGACCTCGTCGTCGATACCGGCCCGGCGGCACCTGTCGCGGTCATCGGTCCAGGAGGTGGGCAGATACAGACGCCGGTCGATCAGTGTCCGCCCACGGCCGGTGGCATAGGCGAGGAACACGCCGACCTGGCAGTTCTCCGTCCGCCCGGCGGTGCCGGAGTACTGCCGCTGCACCCCGGCCGACCGCATCCCCTTCTTCAAAAAGCCCGTGTCGTCCACGACCAGGACGGCGTCCCGGTCGCCGAGGTTGTCGACCACGTACTGGCGCACGTCGTCGAGCACCTCATCGGCGTCCCACTCGATCCGGTTCAGCATCCGGTGGATGCGGTCCGGGCCCGCATGGCCGGCTTCCTCCGCCAACGTCCAGCCGTTCTTCCGCTGCAGCGGAGCGATCAGGCCCCGCATATAAGCAAGTGCCGACTCCCGCGGCTCCGACCTGCTGAAACGGTGCACGAACCGCCCATGCACAGCTTCCAGTTCACCCGCCCACAACCTGACATCAGCAAGGTCCCCACCCACAACCACACCAACGACCGACCTGGCCACCAGTCACAGCAAGCACCGTTGCAGTACTAATACTCCAGCAGTACTTCGCCATTTCTGCTGGTCAGGGTTCTGAGGGTGGGGAGTGTAGTGGTGTGGGCAGGGGCATGGAACGGTCTTTGGTGGGGTGCCGCCCCAACGAGTGGCCGCGCGGTATGTAGTGACAATGCTCCGGGCAGTGCGCCTATGTGATCGAGGATGCACCCACGAACGTGTGGGACGAGGAGCTTGGCAGGCTGTTACGTCGGATCGGGAGCCGTTTCACGCGTGTGGAGCCCCGGCGTCTGGTGCGCGACTACATCCATGGTCTGCTTGGCCCGGTCGGCCGCAAGAACGGCTGGCAGATCGCCGAATACGCCGGCCACGCCACGCCTGACGGCCTGCAACGGCTGCTGTCCCGCACCTGCTGGAACGCGGACGAGATCCGCAACGACCTGCAAGCCTACGTCGCTGAACACCTCGGCGCCGACGACGGCGTGCTGATCATTGACGACACCGGCTTCGTCAAGAAGGGCACCACCTCCGCCGGGGTGCAGCGCCAGTACTCCGGCACTGCCGGCCGCACCGAGAATT
>NZ_JBVJVY010000125.1:0-6224 GCF_055603265.1 Streptomyces sp. NPDC037288 | reverse complement strand
CCAGCCGACGCTGCGGCCCGGGAAGCGGCCCGTGGTCGTGTTCGCCCAGTACGCCTCCCTCCTGGACCGCCAGAATCCCGAGAACCAGTCCGCAAGGCGCCTCCGAACGGCCCCGACAGGGCCGACCGGAGGCTGCAAGGCTCACAAAGCCAGCCAAGGGGCAGAGCGCTCTGGAAGTCCAAGTACGTTCGAGTACGTCTGGAGGACCAGAGCCAAGAACTGCGCTGCGGGGAGCCCAGAAGGCCGGCGCTCTCCATCCCTGGTGCGCTGACACGTCCGCACCTGCTCGCGCTGCAGCCGACGAGGGCGAAGGCGGCCGAGTGGTCTGACGGGCAGATCTGCCACACCTGCTACGAGCGCGCCATGCGCGTCCGGGACCGCTGTCCGGGCTGCCGCACGGACCGGCTGCTGCCCGGCCGCGATCCGGATGACGTCCCGGTCTGCCGCGACTGCGCGGGGATCAGCCGCGACTTCTTCTGCGACCGCTGCGGCTTCGAGGGGATGCTGCTCGGACACCGGCTCTGCGACCGCTGCACCCTGGCCGACCGGCTCGCCGGCCTCCCCGACGACCGCACCCGCCAGGATCGCCCCCAGCTGGTGCCCCTCATGGACCTGCTCCTGGAGCTTGACCGCCCCAAGAGCAGGTTGATCTGGCTCCGCCACCCCAACATCATTCGTCACCTACAGGACCTGGCGAGCGGTCGACCGCCATCGAGTGGCACGCCGCTGCGGCCCGCGCCACGGGCCGGGCCGCCATCTCCCCTACCGGCCGCCCCAGCTCGTAGGAGGCAGCCTTCAGGCCCATCGGCGTGAGGTTGCGCAGGATATCCCCGCCCGAGGCCTTCCGCCGTTCTCCACCAGGCCGTGCTTGCACAGATCGGAGAGCGCCCCGAGATGCGAGGCAGTGCGCGCCTGCTTCCGCTGAGAGGGCTTGACCTTGTCGGTGTGCCGGTAGCTCATGTGCGGGGCCGCCATCTGCTGGATCTGTTCGACGGTCGCGACCTTCAGCACACCGAGCACGCGCAGCACGTCGCCCCGCAGGTTGTTCGTCGACCCCGCCAGGTTCGTCTTCCGCTTTCCCGCCCTCAGCCCCACCCCTTCCTCGTTGCTCGCACGCGGCCACCTACCGGGCGCCAGCCGCGCCCGGCCGCAGAAGGCATCCGGCCCCCGGACCCGATGATCTCCTCCCCCACGGACATCACAGAGAAGTTCAGGAGGAGAGAAGACGGCTGTGACAACAGGAGAGAAGACGGCTGTGACAACGCGGCGCGCGGCCATAACTGCGTGGTGACCTGCAGGTTTCCGTCCTGCTCGGTGCCGGGCACCAAAATGGGTCCCAAGTGCGTACGGCAGGAGGCCGGGGCGGCTTGCCCGGTGCTGGTCGGGCGGCCGCACGCAGGGCACTATGCCGAAAACCCCACCTATCTTTATGGGGACGTCGTCCTGCCCACTGAACCGAGCAAGACGGAGCGAGAGACAGCCGTAGACGGTCCAAAGGCCTGGGCCCGTCATCCGAACGAAAAGGACAAGAGCAGTCATCGTGGACCCGGGACAGGATACCCACCGCGTGCCACCGATCTTCGTCATACTCCCCGACGGCCAGGAAGTCCGCGGACGGCTGCACGCCCGCCAACAGGTGAAGGACGGCTGGCTCTACCAGGTAGGAATCCTGGTGTGGCAGGACAGCACAAACGGCTGCGCAGAACCTGCCGAGCAGCGAGTCTGGATGAGTCCCACACACGCACGCCCGGTGCCCGGTGTCTCCTACGAGCACGTCCCGACCCACCGCCTGTCCGCAACAGACCCCTCGTCCCAGAAGCGCCCGCCCGCATGGACACTCCAGTACCTGCCCCACCGCCCCGGACACCCGGGCGCCACACTCCTCCACGTCGTCGGCTGCGCCCCCAGCGACCGGACACTCACCCAGGAAGAGGCCCTTGCCGCGCTCCGCCAACCCCGAACAGCAGCCTGCATCGAGTGCGACGCGGCCCGATCCCTCACCCCCAAACAGCATCAGACCGACCAGGACCCCCAGATCCAGCGCGGCGAAGAAGCCCGTCAGGCGACGGACCCCAGCGAAGCGCCCACATAACTGCCCAGCGCACGAGAGCAGCGCGACAAAGAACAGAGCGGCTTGTCGCCCTCAGCGCCCCCGGTACGTCAAGAGCGCCTCCTCCGCGCCCAGGATGCTGCTCAGAAACCTGCACTTCGGCCTGTGAGCACACCAGCCAGCCTGGAAAAGCAGTCAGCGGTGTGCGCACTACCGTGGAGCCGTGCCAATGACGATAAGCCACTGCTCTGCCTGCGGCAGGGGAACCTGGGTGAACACCGCCGACACCGAACGGTGGTTCTGTGACTGCGGCGCCGAACAAATTCCCGAGAGTGCCACGACCTGTAACGGTGACGGCTCCGAGGGCGCAGGGCCCTGACATCGTGGGCTCGGGCCTTTGCTGAGCTGCTTGGCTGCTTGTGCGGGCAGGCCGCACCAGGGGGTCTGCGCTTGTGCGAAGGCGCGCCCCTTGCCTCGCTGATGGCCTGCCCTCCACCGCCATCACGATGACCACGTTCTCGACCGCTGGCTCCAGCAGTGACGGGCAACCCCCTGCCAGCGAGCCGGGGTGGGGCGGGGCCGCTTTGTCAGCGTGGGCGCGTACCGTGGACCGCCACCCCGAACTCGCAGCAGGAAACCATGCCGCCCTCTGAAGTACAGTCCGCCGCCCCGGCCGCGCCGCTCGTGCAGCGTCGGCCGCAGCGGTCAGCCGTCCGTCACGGCCAGGCATCCTGTGCCGACTACGGCTGCACCCGCGCCGAGTGCCGCCAGGCGGCACGCCGGGCCCGCCGCCAACGCAACCAGGACCGCCTGCGCGGTCTTCCCGCCCGTGTCCCGCCCTATGCCGCCGCCCGATGGGCTGCCCGGCTGCGCGAGCAGGGCATGTCCGCACAGGACATCGCCGACAGGGCCGGCGTGTCGGTGACCCTGGTCCGCCGCCTGCTCCGCACCCCAGAACAAGGCCAGGCGGCGCGGGATATCGCTCGCAGCACCGCCGACGCCATACTCGGTATCCCGCTTTCCGCCCGCCGCGCACCCAGCACCCCGGGCCTGACCGGCTCCGCCGCAACCTCCCGGCTGCTGGCCGACTTGGCACGGGCCGGATGGCCTGCCACCGCACTCGCCCCGCGACTGGGCGTCAACGCCCAAACAATCGCCGAAGTCCGCGGTAAACGTCCCCGCCTCCACCTCGATCTCGCGCTACGGATTCGCCGCCTGCACCGCGAACTGATCGGCCTCGATCCCCTCAGCCACGGCATCCGCCCCGCCGATGCCGCCCGCGCCCGCGCCGCCGCTGCCCGACGCGCCGCCGGGGCCTGACCAGCGGTGCGAACAGGCCCAGCAGGCGTTCCTTTTGCCGGGGCCCAGACCCTGGGGCGCGTCCAGGAGATGTCTGGAATTGTGGGGCTGCTTGTGGCGTTGGTGAAGGAGGCGGCGGGTTTCGTGGGGCGCTGGGTGGGCTGCGGACCGGCGCCGGGCGGCTGTGGGTTGACGTTGTCCCGCGTTCGCTCAGAACAGTTCTAGGTCCTCGCCGCTGGTGTCCGCGATGACGGGCCGGGATTGGGCGGGGAGGCCGTCCAGGCGGTCGGGGCCGGCCGCGGCGGCCACGGCAGGGGCTGTCTCGGCCAACCAGACACGAAACCGGTCGACGGCTTCGCAGTAGGGGACTCGCGCCAGGACACGGTGCTCACCGGAGGGGCAGGAGTCGACGGCAACGGTGAGCAGGCAGGAACGGGGCGCGTTCTGACTGCCTGTCCAGGACACGCGCAGCACACCGCAGGGCTTGCGCCCGCGGGGGGCGCGGTGGGTCGGGCGCAGCGATCGGCAGGCTATGTGGGCGGTCCATGCGGCGAGGTGTGGCAGGGGCAGGGTGGTGCGTGCGCGGCAGCCGGGGCAGCGGTGCCAGTGGCGGAGCCAGTCGGCGGCGTGGGTGTCGAAGAGGCGTCTGTAGTGGCTGGCCACGCGGATGTCGTTGGTGTACAGGTGGTCGGGTCGTTCCTGTGTGTTGCAGGACTGGCAGACGGGGGCGCGGACGTAGCCGTGTTCGTGGCAGTGGTCGAGGACGGTGGCGGGCACAGTGCGGCAGACGGCGCACGCCCACCTGGCCACCCTGCGGGAGGTATTGGGCTTCCTGCTGAGCACCGAGTACAGCTGGCCTTCCAGCTCCTTGTTGTATGGGCGCAGTGAGGCGCCGGGGCCCTCGGGGCTCATCATCTGCCGGCCGTCGGCGTCTCGGGCCTGCCGGGGGTGGGAGGGCGGCCCGGTGACGGCTGCGCCTGCCTGGCGGGTCCGCGCGGCTTGCACCCACTGCGTTTCGGTGTGCTCGGCCGCATCCAGCAGCCTGACCACAGCACGCGGCAGCCACCACGTCCGCTGCGTCCCGTCGCGGGTCTGCTCCACGAGTATCTGCCGCCAATCGATCCCCGCCAGATGGTAGGCCCGGCCGCCTTCACGGCGTGCTGCCCGCTCGGGGCCGCCCAGCTCCTGCAGTTCCCTCGTGATGCGCTGGCGCCAACGCAGCGGCGTTTCCTCGTTGCCCTCCTGCCTGGGCGCCCCACGAAACGGACCGATGCGGACCAGGTCCTGCCGGTCCATCCTCACCGCGTTCAGTTCCGCTGCCGCCCGGCGCACCTCAACCTCCGGAACACTCCACTGACCGGCGCTCGCCCTCACCGTCGCCACCACATGACCGCCGAGCAGGACGTACCCCAGCCGGGCACGGGCAGGAGAACAGGTGAATGCCCCAGAAGCCGTCGGCACAGCGCTGTCGGCCGTCAGATCAACCCACAGAGCGTCCGCGGCATCCAGGGTGATCAGGCCGTCCGCGCGACCGGGCATGACACGCTCTGACATACCGACAGGCTAACGGCCCACAACGCGGCGACGAGTCCCAAGCACCTCGGCCAGCCGGGCCACCGCTTCAGCGGGATTGAAGACAGACGTGGTCGCGCACGCCGAGCTGACCGAGTGGAGGGCGGCCCGTGTGGTCGGCGGCGTCGCAACAGCTGCGAGTACGTGGTGCGGTCCACGGCACTCAGTCTTGAGTGGAACGGGTCAACTGCGCTGACTGCTGCACGACTTCGGATCTGGGCGACTGCCGATCAGCGACAGCTCGCCGGCCATAGCAGTTACCGTGGTTTCCCACGGACCCGGCAACAGGTCCGTAGCGCCCGGGGCAGGCAGGTCACACCACGCTCCGGGCGCCATACCCATCGCGGACAGAGACCCCCCTCCCGCGGTACTGCCCGCAGCTCCGTTCACTGCGCGACCGCCCCTACCCTCACGTTTCTGCCGATGCATAAGGTGAAAGCGAAGAGCGCAGGCCCAAACGGGGAGAGGACGGCTTCGGGGTGACACCGGAGGAGGACTGGACGAACAAAGCGGCCTGCCGGGCCGCCCTGGACCCGAACGAACTGTTCGCCGAAGGCGCCGCGCAGAACAGGGCCAAAGCAGTGTGCACCCGGATGCCCCGTGCGCACGGAGTGCCTGGCCCACGCCCTCGACCACCGGATCGAGCACGGCGTCTGGGGCGGCATGACGGAACGAGAACGACGCCAACTGCTGCGCCGGCGCCCCGCCGTCACCTCCTGGCGACACCTGCTGGAGACCGCACGCACAGCCCACGAACACCACACCGATGCCCTCGCCATCGACCACGCCCACCCAGGAACGACACCGGCCCAGACCGACCGATCACCCGCCCACTACCGGCGTCGATCTGGTCCTGCCGCACCCACTTGCGCAGCGTCTCGGTCTGCAACGACAGGGACTGTAAGAAAATCGGTGTGTCTCCGATCATGGAGGAGTGCTCCTGTGACCAGCGAGTACATAGCCAGGATGTCTGCTTCGGAGGCTGTGCTGACGGGCTTGGCCGATCGGTTTATTGAAGAGGTCGTGAACCGGGGCCAGTGCGAGGGTTTGCGGTTGACCGGCGAGGGCGGGCTGCTGCTGCAGCTGACGAAGCAACTGCTGGAGTTTGCTCTCGAGGGCGAGATGAGCGATCACCTCGGCTGTGACCGGCATGATCCTGCCGGGAAGAACGGACAGAACTCCCGCAACGGGAAACGCTCCAAGACGGTTTGAGGCGCCCCGAAGTTTCCGGACAGTGGTCCCACTACGATGGGTCTGTTCGGAAAGGGAAGCTGGTTGTCGCAGAAACGCAGGAACTTCACTC
>NZ_JBVJVY010000124.1:0-6259 GCF_055603265.1 Streptomyces sp. NPDC037288 | reverse complement strand
GAACACCACCGCAACGACCAGGAGCCTCGTCTCGTCACCCCACACCGCTGACCTGCACCTTCACCCCAGCAGGACAGGATGAAAACGGTTCACTGTTCTCCCTGCGCAACTGCTTGTTCTCCTCACGCAGCCTGCGCCTGCGTAGTTCCTCGCGCTCTGACTCGTCCAGTCCGCCCGCGGCCTCCGCGGCCGCGCGGACCTTGGCCCGGTGAACCCAAGTCTGCAGCGTGCCCTCATGCACGCCCAGATCCCGCGCGACCTCCGCCGCGGACTTCCCGGTCTCCGACACGATCCGTACCGCACCCTCACGGAACGGCGCGTCATACGACCGTCGCTTCCCACCCATGACCCCCAACTTCCCCTTCGTCACACCTCTACGCTACGAGGGGAAGGTCAGCCGGATGCCGCTCTGTCTCCTGCTCGGCTTCCTCCAGCAGCGCCAAAGCGGTCGACCGGTCCCGGCCGGTCGCCGCCGAGTAGGCGCCGGTCAGCAGCAGCGTCGTCCGGACGGCGCCGGTGTGGTCGCGGGAGGCATCCAGGTCCTCGGCGTCCTTCGTCAGCAGGTGCACCGCGGCCGTGGAGCGGCCCGAGCGGCGCATCGCGATCGCCAGCTGCCGGGAGGCCTCGCCCACGGCTACCGGGATGCCGCTGCAGCGCGCGGCCGCCAGCGCCCTGTCGGCGGCCACCCACGCCGCATCGCTGTGCTGCTTGGTGGCCAGCTCGGCGGCGAGCACGTACGACCGGGCGAGCGCCAGGTTCGCTTCTTCGCGGGCCCGGCCTGTCGAAGCATCCCGTGTCGCGGTCGCGGCCGCGATCAGGCCGGGCAGAGTCTGCCCGAGACGGGCGTACTGGGCGGCGCAGTAGTCCCGGCGCGCGACAGCGATCTGCGCGACCAGCCGGGGCAGCGGCATCGGCTCCGCCTGCGGCAGCCGGAACAACGCCACGTCCAGATCGACCGGCGCGGCACCGGCGGAGCCGGCGCCGACGACGGCCGTCGCTCCCGCTGCCACCACTCCCGTCAGCAGCTCCCTACGACGCACCTCGTCCTCCTCAACCGACCGGCAACCTCCGGCCACCGTAGCGACATTCGTCATGCCGGGTACGGCAGACGCACGCAGCTGCTCGGGGGCGATCCGCAAGAACGCGGCGAACTTCAGGAGAGTGGGGTAGTCGATGTGCAGCTTCCCGCTCTCGATACGGGAGACGGCCGACGCCGAATAGCCGCAGGCCTGGCCCACCTCGGTCTGTGTGAGCCTCGCGGCGCAGCGCGCCCCGCGTAAGAGGGCACCGATCTCCACTGCGCCCATGGGCACCTCCTTGGACCCAGGATGGGTGGTGCAGAACCTAGCGCCGTCTGGAAGGCGTTGGGAGGGCGCGCGGAGGCACATCGTGTGCCGGATCCGCACACCAGTTACCGATGCCAGTCCGCCCGCTCTGCACGGCCTGTGCAGGCCTCCATGGTGAGGACCGCACCCGGCAACCGCTGGGCGTCTCCACGACCGGACCCCCAACTGCGGCACACCCCTGCGGCCGGGCCGGTCATCCTCATTGGAGGCACGTATGAAGCTGTTGGTTACCGGCGGCGCCGGTTTCATCGGCTCCCACTTCGTCCGGCGCATGCTCCGCGCCGACGACATCGAGCAGATCACCGTCCTCGACGCGCTGACGTACGCGGGCAGCCGCGGCAACCTCGGGCAGGCCTTCCTCGACCCGAAGCTGGAGTTCGTCGTCGGCGACATCTGCGATGCCGGCCTGGTCGACGACCTCATGGCCCGGCACACCGCGGTCGTCCACTTCGCCGCAGAGTCCCACGTCGACCGCTCATTCACGGCCGCCGGAACGTTCGTCACCACGAACGTCATCGGCACGCAGACTCTCGCCGACGCCGCCATGCGGCACGGCGTCGAGAAGTTCGTGCACGTCTCCACGGACGAGGTGTACGGGCCGCTGCTGGAAGGTGCGGCCACCGAGGACTATCCGCTGCGCCCGACCGTCCCCTACGCCGCCTCTAAGGCCGCAAGCGACCTGATCGCGCTCAGCTACTGGCAGACGTACGGGGCCCCGGTCTGCGTGACCCGCTCCTCGAACAACTACGGGCCCTGCCAGCACCCCGAGAAGATCATCCCGCTGTTCGTGACGCGGCTCCTGCGCGGCGAGCAAGTCACCCTCCACGACCGTGGCCAGCACATGCGGAACTGGCTGCACGTTGAGGACAACTGCGCCGGCGTCGAGCTCGTCCTCCGCACGGGCGCGCCTGGCGAGATCTACAACATCGGCGGCGGCACTGACCTGTCCAGCAAGGAACTGACGGGGGAGCTGCTACGGATCTGCGGCGCCGACTGGGACCGCGTCACCTACATCCCCGACCGGCTGTCCAACGACCTGCGCTACGCCATGGGCTGGGGCAAGCTCGCCGCCCTCGGCTACCGGCCCGACCACGACTTCCAGGCCGGACTGGAGGAGACGGCCGACTGGTACCGGCGCAACGCCGACCGGTGGGCGCCGCTCTCCCGCAGCCCGCTCCCGGCCATGCCCTCCCCGCGCACCGCCCCGGCCTCCGAGAAGGAGCATCAGCATGCCTGACCAGACCCGGCGCCGGATCCTCGTCACCGGCGTCGGCGCCAACCCCGGCCTCGGCCTGGCCCGCAGTCTCCTGCGGCTCGGGCATCGGGTCATCGCCGTCGACGCCAACCCGCTCGCCCCCGGCTTCTTCCTGGACGACGCCTCACCGTACGTGATCCCGCAAGCCACGGACCTCGACTACCCGGAGGCCATCGTCGGCCTGTGCCAGGCGCTCGCCGTGGACGCGATCGTCGCCGGCATCGAGAACGACCTGCCGCCGCTGCTCCACCTGCGGCCCCGCCTCGAAGCCGACGGCGTACGTCTGTGGCTGCCGGAGGCCAAGTCGGTGCACGACTGCATCGACAAGGCCCGCTTCCACCAGGTCCTGACCGAGCACGGCATCCCGACGCCGCGCATCTGGGAGCCCGAAGACCTCGACCTGGTGCCCGCCGGCGTCGAGCTGGTCGTCAAGCCGCGCAGCGGCCACGGTTCCCAGGGCGTGCACATGGTGACGTCGCTGCCCCAGGCCCGCGTGCTGTGCGAGCTGGTCTCCGGCGCGATCGTGCAGGAACGCATCCGGGGCACCGAGTTCACCGCCGACTGCCTCGTGGACCGCGACGGCCGGGCCTCGGCGATCCTCCGCCGCCGCGACTTGGTGAAGGCCGGCTGCGTCGCCGTCTCCACAACGTTCGAGGACCAGGCCGTGCACGACCTGGTGGTGGACACGCTGCGCGCCGTCCGCGCGGCCGGCCTGTGCTGCGTGCAGGGGTTCATCACCGACGACGGCCGGGTCACGATCACCGAGGTGAACGTCCGCATCGCCGGCGGATATGCGCTCACCGAGGCGGCCGGCGCGGACCTCGTCGGCCAGATGGTCAACGGCCTGTTCGGCCTGCCGGTCGACCACGACCTGCTCACCTACCGCACCGGCGTGTTCCTCACGAACTACCTAGAGACGCTGCACGTCGGCGACGTCGCCGAGCTGGAGATCGCAGCCGCCCCGAAGGGAGTCACCGCATGACGACCGCCACCACGCCCGACGCCGGGCGCAACGCCAGCCCGTACCTGTACGGCGAGGAGGCCGCCGCGGTGGCCCGCGTGCTGGAGGGCGGCCATTACGGGCACACCGAGGTCACCGAGGAGTTCGAGCGCCGCATCGCCGCCTTCCTCGGCGTCCGTGACGCCGTGGCGGTCATGTCCGGCACCGCCGCTCTGCACACGGCGCTGCTCGCCGCCGACGTCGGCCCCAGCCATGAGGTGATCGTGCCGTCCATGACGTTCTGCGCGACCGTCCAGGCGATCCTTGCCGTCGGCGCCACCCCCCGGTTCGTGGACATCGACCCGGCCACGATGTGCGTCACCGACCAGCTCGTCATGGACGCCGTAACCGACAAGACGGCCGCCGTGATGCCGGTCCTCTTCGGCGGCCGGGCCATCGACTTCTCCCGCATCCGCAAGGAGCTGGCCGCCCGGGACATCACCATCGTGGAAGACGCCGCGCACGCCTTCGGCTCCCGCAACGGCGCCCGCCACGTGGGCGCCACCGGAGACCTCACCTGCTTCTCCTTCGGCCCGATCAAGAACCTGACCTGCGGGCAGGGCGGCATCGTCATCCCCCGCACCCGCGCCGAGGCCGACACGATCCGCCGCCTGCGGATGCTCGGCGTCGTCCAGTCCCAGGCCGAACGCGGCCGCACGACCAGCTACCAGGTGGACGGCTTCGGCCTGCGTTACCAGCTGTCCGGCATCAACGCGGCCATCGGCTTGGCCCAGCTCGACCACATCGACAAGGCGGAGACGACCCGCCGCATCCTGTGGCGGGCCTACCGGCGGGAGCTCGCCGGCCTGGACGGCGTGCGCCTGGTCGATGTCGACCCCGACCGCTCCGTGCCGCACCTGTGCCAGGTCCTCATCCCCCACCGGGACGAGGTCCACGCGCAGATGAAGACCCGCGGCATCGGCGTCGGCGTCCACTACCCGCCCAACCACCTGCAGCCCGCATTCGCCCAGTGGCGGCGCGACTTGCCCGCCACCGAGCGAGCCGGCCGCGAGGTACTTACGCTGCCGTTCCACCAGCACCTCACCGAGAACGACATCGACCGGGTCGTCACCGTTCTCGGTCAGGCCCTCAAGACCGTGGGAGCCGCATCGTGCGCAAGGTCCTGACCGTCTGCCTCGGCAACTACTGCCGCAGCCCGTTCGCCGCCCTGGCGCTCGCCAAGCGAGGCGCCGGCGAACTCGAGGTGCGCTCCGCCGGGCTGATCGGGAAGTGGGAAGGCCAGCCCGCCAACGAGCAGATGGTCGAGGCCGCCAGGCGACTCGGGCTCGATCTCACCGGCCACCGCGCGCAGCAGCTCACCTACGAGATGCTCGGCTGGGCCGACAGCGTCCTGGCCATGGATGCCTCCGTGCTGGACGTCCTCCGCGAGATCGCCGACGACGACATGCAGCCCAAGCTCACCCTGTACCTGGGTGACCGCGACGTCCCCGACCCGATGGGCCAGGATCAGGAGGCGTTCAAGGCGTGCGCCGTCCTCATCGAGGCAGGGACGGCTCTCCACGTCGGCCAGCCGTCGCAGTGATCGGCTGCCCCTGCGCGGCGGCCAGGATCTCGTCCACGAGCCTGTCCGCCGCGTCCGGACGGCCGTACGCGTGGGCCCGCTCCGCCATCGCCTGCCGCAAGTGGGCATCGGCCAGGAGCGGGCCCACCGCCGTCTGCAGCTGGCCCGGCGTCACCTCGCCGGTCAGCGCGACCGCCGCCCCGGCCTGCTCCAGGTGCCGGGCGTTGTGGACCTGCTCGTTCCCCGCCGACGATGCCAGCGGCACGAACACGGCCGGCTTGCCCAGTGCGGTCAGCTCCGCCAGCGTCCCAGCCCCACTCCGGGACACCACGACGTCCGCCAGGGCGAGGACGTCGGGCAGCTCACCGCTGACGAACCCCGCCAAGTGATAGCGGGCCGTCAGCTCGGCCGGAAGCTCCGCCGCCCGCGCCCGCAGGGCCGCCTCGTTCGTGGGACCGCACTGGTGGATCAGGTTCGCCCGCTGCAGCAGCCACTGCGCCGACTCGCCGACCAGCTCGTTGATCTGCTGCGAGCCCTGCGCCCCGCCCGTCACGTACACCGTCGGCAGACTCCGGTCGAAGCCCCACAGGCCGAGTGCCTCGACAGCCCGCTCCGCCTGTCCGGACAGCACCTCAGGCCGCACCGGGTTCCCGGTCACCACGGCAACCGCCCGCGCCGACTCCGACAGCAGCTCCAGCGTCGATTCCGACGACACGCAGATCCGCGCGGCCGACGCCGCCAGCTTACGGTTCGCCAGCCCCAGCCGCACCGTCTGCTCGTGCAGCACGAGCGGCCGGTGGCACATCCGCGCCGCCAGACCGGCCGGGACCGCCACGTAGCCGCCCGTCGCGAGGACGACATCCGGCTGGAACTGGTCGATGGCTCGCCGCGCCTGCAGCACGCCGAGCGGCACCCGCGCCATGTCCTTGACGTTGGCCGGTGACACCAGCTTGATCGGGTTCTTGGAGCGGCGGATCTTGCCGGTCGCCACCGTGGTGAAGGGAATGCCCTCGGCCGGGGCAACGCGCGCCTCCAGTCCGTTACTGACTTCAGCTCGTCGGGGTGAATCTTCACGAAGTCCCTGATGGGCATGGATGGGTGGCTGTATCCCGTGGTGTGTGAGGTATGCGGATGGG
>NZ_JBVJVY010000123.1:0-6263 GCF_055603265.1 Streptomyces sp. NPDC037288 | reverse complement strand
AGGTGCTGGACCGGCATCTGCACCACCTGCCACCAACCCCTGCCCAGCAGGACACACACAACACCAAGATCAAGACAGACCTAACGGAGTCCTACGAGGCCACTACCGGCAAATGATCTCTACCGCAGGCAGCTCACGACCAGCACAAGCACCCGGAACAGCGTCGGACCGGCTGGGTGAGGTTCACCGGGTTGCCGTCGGGGCCTTGGATGTGGGCGACGCGCTGTCCCCACGGCATGTCGTTGGGGCCGCCGCGGACCGAGCCGCCCAGCGCCGTTACCCGGCCGAGCGTCTCACCGACGTCGTTGACACCGATGCTGAGCAAGATCCGCGACGCCTCCCGGTCCCCCGGCTTCGCCTTGGCCACCAGCCCGAGGTCGGTGTCGCCGATGCGCAAGCCGAGGCAGAAGACCGGACCTTCCTCCGGCACCCGGAAGATCTCCTTGGCGCCGAACAATTATCTACACCACAGACTGCCGCCCACGACCAGCACGAGTACCCGGAAACGGGGTCACGCCACCCCGCTGCCCAGCCACTTCAAGATGGCGGAGCTTCAAATGTGGGCGAGGGAGGGATGGAGCCGGGGGGAAGGAGAGGCTGGGCGCAGCACTCGCATGTGTTGGGCCCGTCGTACACGGGGACGCGACGGGCCCAACGATTGCAGCGGCACCGTGGACAAGTGTCGCTGCGTGAGCGAGGCCAGGACAGCCGCTGCCAAACCTCCGCCGCCACGGACCTCGACCCACCTACGAACAGAGGGAAATCACTCGTTGATATGACGGACACAGCCGCAAACTACATGGGGCCTACGTCGGCCTACTTCTGGGGTGAGAGTTCGGCCAGCTCGAAGTGGGGGTTGCCATAGGGATCGGTGCCGAGCCTGGAGGCCAGGACACGGATGAAGCGGGCTTGGACCGGTGCCGCGAAGGCGAGTGCGACGTCGGTGGAGCCGGGGTTGGTGAATCCGGTGTGCTGTTGGAACGGGACGTCGTTGAATTTCCTCCCGTCGTCGCTGCTCTGGACGGTGAAGTCGATCGGAAAGCCCCATCCGTGTTCGCGGGGAGTGAGGACGACCCGGCGGATGGGCTGTGTGACGCCGAGGTCGACTGAGATCCACTCGGTGCGGTTCGCAGGGCCGCCGGCGGAGGACCATGTGCTCGGTGGATTGCCGTCGATGGCCTTGGAGGCAACGAATTCGCTGCCCGCAGTGGATGAGGCGGTCGCGCCCTGGCAGGGCAGCGGGGTGAAGGCGCGGCGCTGGATCGACCATGCGTCCCCGCGGGTGCCGGCGATGGGCTGGTCGATACCAGGGACTGCGCCGGGCTTGGCGACGTCCCAGACCCGATCGACTGTCGAGTAGTCGTGGGTGGCGACACGCTGCACCGTGGCGCTGACGGCTTCACGGTCCAGATGGGTGATGTCACCTGTGAAGAAGGTGACCGCGGATTGCGGGAAGGCGACGCCGAGTTGGTGAGTGTCGTAGCCGCAGCTGGCGCTGCCGCCGTACATCAGGGAGGTGATCAGCTCCCTGTCGTCGATGGCCCAGCCGGGGCTGGTGACGCCGCAGTCGTCGTAGCCGGCCAGCGGATCGGGGGCCAGCAGCTCGCCGTGGTCGGTGAAGTGGACGCCGTCCGGGCTGGTGGCGTAATCGATGCGCCTGTCCCTGGGACCATCGATCCTGCGGTAGGCGGCGATGTACTGCCCGCCGACAAACTTGATGTCGGCGTCGACAAAGGCGCCGACCGGTCCGATGTAGGTGAGGTGGGTGGGGACGGCCTCGGTGGAAACGGCCAGATGCTGTTGCCGGGGGCCGCCATTGACTGCGCCGTCGAAGTACATCTCCCAACGGCCGGTGCCGTGGTGGTAGCCGGCATTCCAGATCAGTGACGGACGGCCGCAGTGGGTGACATGCGCTCCGCTGAAGGTCACCTCATGGCTGCGGTCGGTCAGCTGCGGCCAGCCCACACCGTCAGGGGAGGTCAGCACCGAGCACTGGTCGTCGCCCGGCGTCCTGACGGTGGTCATCGCCATGACCCACCCAGTCCTGCGCCGGATCGTCGAAGGGTCATTGACGTGTTGGTAGATGCCGTGTCCGATGACCGTTTTGATGCCGGAGTAGCCGCCGACCAGGCTGTCGTCGCCGGTGGTGGCCAGGTAGATCTCGTCGCTGGTGGCCTGGGTCAGCCAGCCGCCGAAGTAAACGTTCCAAATGCCCTCCGACCGGACGGGGTCGGGTGCGTACAGATTGGTACCGCTGATCACCGGGTTGCCGTAGAAGGGAACGAAGAACGTGTCCCGAGGATCGCTGACCCATTGGCCAACGTCCTGAACGGTGAACACATCACTGGTCTTGCCGAGATAGGTCAGGCCTCCCGTCGCCGTGGCGGGTGTTGCCGCGAGGCAGGCCACTGCCGCCCATAAGGCGGCAAAGGAGAATCTGCTGTTTTTCAGCTTCATGACAACTCCAACGCCTCACACGGACCTCGCTGCCGCGGGGAACGTCTGTCTACTCCCGCTGGACGAAGCGGAAGGGGCCGACTTGTCCCGGGCCGAAGAGGTACTCACTGCCGGCGCCGTCACCGACGAGGACGCCCATGGGCTTGTCCGCATGCGCAGTGAGGAGTGCCGCGACCAGACGTTCCAGGTCGTGGACGGACGATGGCTCGAACAAGTCCAGCTGGACCAGTTCGTTGCGGTCCGGATCCAGCATGCCGCCCGGCCCGAGACTGTGCACGTTCAG
Source organism: Streptomyces sp. NPDC037288 (assembly GCF_055603265.1). Taxonomy (NCBI): domain Bacteria; kingdom Bacillati; phylum Actinomycetota; class Actinomycetes; order Kitasatosporales; family Streptomycetaceae; genus Streptomyces; species Streptomyces sp. NPDC037288. The sequence continues at coordinate 3,523 of NZ_JBVJVY010000123.1, read as the reverse complement.
CCACGTGTTCTCCACCCAGAGCTGGGCCAGGAACTGAAGTGAATTTGCCATCCTGCCAGTGTCGACTGGAGCCTGAACAAGTACCAGCGACCCGCCGCAATGCTGCACCCTTCTTCGTCGGCTTTCTCTCCGGGCCCACCGGCGCCGCAGCCAGGAGCGTGGCTGCGCAGGTCGGGCGAGAGTTGTACAGGCCCCGACTGCACCGGGCCGAGCAGATGCCGATCGAGGAGACGCCGCTTCGGGTGCCCTTGCTACCGACCTGAACCAAGGTCCTGGTGACCTGCGACGGTGTGGAGGATGCCCACGCGGGACTGTGCGGTCTTTGGTGATACTCCCGTTCATGAAAGTGGCACGTGATGAGCGGCGTGACTGTCTTTGCCGAGGTGGTTGAAGAGGTCCGGTTGGCCGGGTTGCCGGTGGACGTGCTGGGTGAGCAGTTGATCGGGCAGTTGGTTGGCCGGGCCCGTGGGAGTGGCCTGCGGCTGGCCGGTGAGGGCGGGCTGCTGCAGCTGACCGAGCGGGTGCTGGGGTCCGTTCTCGGAGGCGAGGTCGCTGGCCGTCTCGGCTGGGAGAAGCACGGCCCGGCTGGTGCCGGCAGCGGCAGCAGCTGTGATGGGGCCCGGTCCAAGTCCGTGCTGACCGATGTCGGTCCGGTGGAGATCGCGGTGCCGCGTGACCGCGACGGCAGCTTTGGGCCGCAGATCGTCAAGAAGCGCGGCGGCGGCTGACCGGTGTCGACGAGGTGGTCCTGTCGCTGTCCGCGCGTGGTCTGACGCACGCTGGCATCTCCGCCCGCCCGGGCGAGGTCTGTGGCGCCAGCGTGTCCGAGTGGACCGTCCCGGCCGTTACCGACAAGATCGTGGCCGGGATGGCGCAGTGGCAGACCCGGCCGCTGGACTCGGTCTATCCGGTGATCTTCTCGGCTGTGTGCACGTGAAGGTGCGCGAGCGGCAGCGAACCGGCCGGTCTGCGTGGCCCGGCGGTCACGGTGGAGGGCACGCGCGAGATGCTCGGCTTGTGGGCCGGCGACGGGGGCGGGGGCGTCACGTACTGGCTCCAGGTCCTGACCGAGATCAAGAACCGTGGCGTCGAGGACGTGTGCATGATCGTCTGCGACGGGCTCAAGGGCCTGCCCGTCTCCATCTCGGCGGTCTGGCCCCAGGCGGTCACCCAGACGTGTGTCGTCCGCCTGATCCGGGCGTCGTTCCGCTCCGCGGGCCGCCAGGACTGGGACAAGACCTCCCGCGCACTCAAGCCGGTCTGCACGGCTGCGACCGTGAGCGCGGCAGAAGACCGCTTCCTGGAGTTCCAGGAGGAGGAGGGGGGGCGCCAAGTATCCGGCGGTCGTGCGGCTTTGGGAACGCCTGGGCGGAGTTCGTCCCCTTCCCCCCGGTTTGGCACTGAGATCCCTCGCGTCGTCTGCACCACCAATGCGATCGAGTCGGTCGATGCGCGCATACACAAGGCCGTCCGGCCCGCGGACACTTCCCGAACGAGACCGCAGCCCTCAAACGCGTCTACATGACCCGTCATGAGCCTGGACCCCACCGGCCAGGAACACAAACGCCGGACCCTGCCCCGCAAGCCCGCCCATCAGGCCTTCGACATCACCTTCGACGGCCGACTCCCCATCGCCCGCCGCTACTCACACCACCCGACTTACACGTTGGCACACGCCCGCGTCGAGCGCCGCATCCGCCGACGGCAAGATCACCGGATTCGGACGCTTCCCCTCCCGCCACTTCAATCGGTGATCCCGTGGCCTACTCTTCATATCGGAATCATGTTTGGATGACTGGTTCCTCACTCCGGGCCCGTGTTACATTCCGTTTTCGACCGCTAGGGTGCGACTTCGGCTCGAAATGCTGGACACTCGGCGAGGCTCTGTCTCGCCTTCCCGCCTCCGCTACCCTGCCGACATGGGACTCATCCCACTCCTTCACGATGAGTACCCAAACGAGGACGATTCCATTTCTATTGATGGACCTCGCCGCCTTCATCCCAGGGGTTGACATTGAGAATGTCACTGCGAAAGCGGCATGGCCGGACCCCCCGGCCAGGCTAAGGAGACCGAGATGGACTTCTCAGGGAATTGATGTACAATCAGCCCATGGCCCAGAAAGTAGTGACTGTCTACACAGACGACCTCACCGGCACGGAATCCGATGAGGTGTCCACGCACAGGTTCTCGCTCAATGGCGTTCAGTACGAAATTGACCTAACGCCCGAAAGCTATGACAAACTGGACGAAGCTCTACGCCCGTTCATCGAAAAAGGCCGCAAGACCGGGCGGGTCAAGGGCGCAGGAAGCCCGCGGAGGGCGCCTGCGGACGGCCCTAGTGCCGAAGAAGTCCGGGCATGGGCACGCAAGAACGGCTATGAAGTGAACGACCGTGGCCGTGTCCCGCGGGAGATCCACACAGCCTTCGAGGCCGCGCACTGACTGGACCAAAACAGCGTCGGCATGCCGCGCCGCGGCTTCCCTCTGCGTGGACTAAGAGGCGTTTCGAGTTGTGGCCGACCCGTAAGTCGGGTGCCGGAGGCCTATGTCTGCGGGTGATCTACGACACCTCATGCGGGAACTCCCTGCGAGTTGGTGGGACAGGTCGGAACTCGGCCGAAATCGCGCCCCGTCGAGCAGGTCATCGGCGTTGTCTCCAACCACCCACTCTCCGGCGCTGCGGCAATGCGAGATTGACGAGACGGCCCCGTCTGCCGACCGAGAAGTGGGCCGACGCGGTGGACGCCCGCTTAGGGGACGTTCTTCTCGCTGCTGTGCGAGTTTGGCAGTTTTGTCGACTGCATGAGATGCGCCTATTGATGGCTGTTTGCGTTGAATGCGTACTGCTGGAGCCGCGGCGAGTCTCGCGTTTCGTCCTGTTCCGCGTCGATAGCTCCTGTCCGGTTCGAAAATGCCTTGGACTGCTCTCCGGCATGTCGCCCGGTCATGCGGCTGCCAGCTGTACTTCCGGCCGACGAGCCCGAGCAAGGCTGGCGCGTAGTCCGCAGCCCCGCCGAAGATCAGCGCGGCCGAACTGATGGCTAACCTGCAACACCTCCTCCAGCGTCTCCGCCCTCGCAATGGGGCAGGCACCCTGCCCCATTGCGTTCCAAATCCGCTTGCGTGTGCATATGTTTTAAGGCAGCGTGGCCTGATTCAGTACGCCGCAATCCATGTTGTCTCATCCATCGTGCCGACAGGCTATGTAGGCAAAGGCAGTTGCACGGTCAGGCCGGCGGCGGCCTGGACCACAGCTTGAATGGTGTCGGGAGTGGTGGGCAACCTGGAACGCGGAGGAGCGGGGTTACCGGAGACAAGAGGCCGCCCTGTGACCGAAGCCGGTCAGGCACTTCCGGTTCTCCTGGCAGCGGCTCACCGCTGGCATGGCGGGGAGGCCGCTGGCAAGCCGGGTGCCAGCCGACCGACCGCGGGGCCTCCCCCTGAGTGGTGGACACGCTGATACTGGATCTGCTTGATCCGGAGGAAGCGAGAAGACCGCCGATGGCGATGAAGGACTATTCG
>NZ_JBVJVY010000122.1:0-6341 GCF_055603265.1 Streptomyces sp. NPDC037288 | reverse complement strand
GGCGAGCACGCTGCTCCACCCGCCGCATCGGCACAGCAGTTCAAGCCGTCCACACCCTGATGACCTGCACATATTCAGGATGAAAACGGTTCACTCACAGCGCAAGGCTGAAAGGTCTGTGAATCCTGAACACCGGCTTCCCGGAAGATATAGGGGATATCCATATTGCACACCGCAGGCAAGACGGCACACTAGAACGCGGATCAGGAACCGGATCTTCCTTGAGCCGGCTGCCCAGCCGAGGACGCCGTTCTGCTTTGTCTTCTGACTGGGTCTGATTCGGTAGGAACTCCAAAGCGCTGAAACTCCATTGACCGACCACCACTTGCTGTCTTGCACTCCACGCCCCGACGACCATGGTCCCTGCACGCCTGGGCCTGCCGCGCCCTCAACGCGGTGTTACGTAGTTCCCTGTCAACGCCGCGCCGCGTTACGTACCGCGCCGGTCGACGCTGTCGCGAAAGGTCACTCATGTTCTCCGGGAACGGTCGCCATCGTCGGCCCGGCCAGACTCCGGATACCCTCGTCACGGCCGAAGTGACCGGATCCGCCATCACCATCCCGCAACTCGGACCCCCCGGCGTCGGCGCAGCCAGCGGCACCACAGGCGGCCGGGGCGCCGAGATGTCGCCGTTGACCGCACGTCAGCTGACAGTAAAGGTCAAGCACGGCAGGGGCGCTCGAACACTGCTGAACAACGTGAGCTTCACGGTGCCCGGAAGATCCCTGATCGCAGTCGTCGGTCCATCCGGCTCAGGAAAGACCACCTTGCTGCGTGCCCTGACGGGCCATCAGGTGGATGTCAAGGGCGAGGTACTCTACGAGAACCAGAACCTCCATGAGCGTTTCGGCGAACTGCGCCGGCACATTGGGCTCGTTCCCCAGTACGACATCCTCCACCCACAGCTCACGGTGCGCTCCGCGCTCCGCTACGCCGCCAAGTTGCGCTTCCCCCGCGACACAGCGCCAAGGGAACGCGCCCGACGGGTTGAGGAAGTGCTGGCTCAGCTCAGACTCGGCCTCCACGCCGACCAACGCATCAGCTCGCTCTCCGGCGGGCAGCGCAAGCGTGCCTCGGTGGCGGTGGAACTTCTGACCAAACCCTCGCTCATGTTCTTGGACGAACCAACCTCCGGCCTTGATCCGGGCATGGACCGTGATGTCATGGAGTTGCTGAGGGGACTCGCGGACGACGGCCGGACCGTGCTGGTGGTCACACACTCAGTCGGAGCTTTGGAGCTATGCGACAAAGTACTGGTCTTGGGACCAGGCGGATCCTTGGCCTACTTCGGCGCCCCGGACAAGGCACTTGCATACTTCGGGAAGGCTACCTGGGCCGATGTGTTCTCCGCCTTCGAGAGACGTGGGGATCACGTCTGGTCCCGCAGGTGGCAGGAACACCAGCGACATGTGGCTGCTACGGCCGCCGCCCCACCGCAGCCGACAGCCACAACCCCCGAGGCAGTACACACTCCGGAGCCACCTCGCTGGAGGACGCAGCTGTCTGGGCTGGTCCGTCGGCAACTGGCGGTGATGGCCTCCGACCGGAGGCTGGTCTGCCTGATAGCCCTCCTGCCCATTGTCCTGGGCCTGGCCAGCACCGTCATACCTGCGGACTTCGGCCTTCGCAGGGCACCCGGCGGAACGCCGAATCTCGAAGCCGGCACGATCCTCGCGTCCGTTGCCATCAGCGTCTGCTTCATGGGGGCCGCGAACTCCGTCCGTGAGGTGGTCAAGGAACGGGTGATCTATGAACGGGAACGGGCCGCGGGCCTCTCCAGATCCGCCTACCTCATGTCGAAGATCACTGTTCTGGGGCTTATCTCGGGCCTCCAGGCAATCATCATGTGCCTGCTCGGACTCCTGCCACGTGCATCACCGCCACACGGGATCGTCGTGGCGGACGCCCCGATCCTTGAGATGAGCTTCGTCATCACAGCGCTCGGGTTCACCTCGATGATGTGCGGTCTGGTCATCTCGTCGCTGGCGAGGACTACCGAGAGCACCATGCCTCTCCTGGTTCTGTACTCCGTCTTCCAGTACCTGTTCTCAGGCATCACGTTTCGCCTCTTCCACAGTCCCGGAGTCGAACAAGTAGGCTGGCTGGCACCATCGCGCTGGGCCATCGCGTCGGAAGGTGTGACAGTTGATCTCGGGCAGCTGCTCGGTCCGATGGACAAGTCAGCGCCCTCAGCTACCGACCCCCTGTGGCATCACACGCTCGGCCAGTGGCTTACCGATACATGCGTGCTCTTCGTCATGGTGATGAGCTGCTATGTGCTCACGCTCCGGCTCCTGCGTCGGCACGAACCGCCTGCCATACGAAAGCGCTGAGACAGATGGCAGAGGGAAGAACTGATCGGCGGCGCCAGCGTGACCTGCGCGCAGCAGTCCGCGTCCGGCACCACAGCGTCTCGCCTCCCTGCTCGACGCCACCGAGCTGTCCGCCGTGGCCGTGTGCTCGCCACCTCTGCCTCGGCGCAGGCGGTGCCCTGCGGCAGCGGCAACTCTTGTATGCGGACGGACGCCAACTTCCAGGAATGAAGATCGAGCCCAGCGGTGACGACCACTGCTGGTAGGACGACACGGCCGGGCACGACTCCTCCTGGGCGAACCACAGCATCTCCGGGCCCTCCCACACTGGGCGACGGGCTCGTGAACTGGCGTGAGGTTGGCGCGCCGTAGGGATGAGCGCTGTCGTTCACCCAGGCCCCCAGAGTTCGCTGCCGAGGTGTTCGGGGCGTTGCCGCGACGGGATCAGCAGCCGTGGGGTGAGATAGCGGGGCTCGACCGGAGGCACCACCGCGTGGTCATTTTCCCCGCATCGCTGGGCCGCGGACGGTGCTCACGCGCATGCACGTGTTACGCGTTGCAAGCAGCCTGATCACGGCTCAGGGTTTTGGTGGCAGTTTTCCATCGTTTGTGCATATGCCAACGCTCTCGCAATCATCTCAATTTGCCCCTTCACCCGCACAAGTCGATGAAATTCTGCCGCATCCAGTCGGATTATTTTCTCGATCGCATTCGGGGAAAGCCCAAGCGACTCAAGCTCAGAGTATGAGCTTCGCTTATAGCGCAGCATGTACATCTCGCCCTCCACTTGCCGGTAAGCCTGGCGCGCCAGCAGGCGAGGATGACAAACCAGTAACCACTGGTTACGGTAATGCGCGGGTAGTAACTCCCACAGCCATCTGATCGCTGTCCTTTCCCACTCAGGCAGAGATGGCTTCATGACTTCCGCCGGCCATAGTGGCAAGCCTTGGTTTCCACTGGCACTCGGCATACGCAGCCTCCAAACACCCGTCCATCACGTGGTCACGACCCCACCGTTGAAGACGCAGCCGTGCGCTGCGTGCACCCTTCGCCGGCTGTGCACAAGCCGGCTCATCACCCCTGCGGGTGAAGGGTTCAGTGACCGAGGCCGGGAAGGGATACCTACGACAGGATTCTCACTTGAGAGACAGAAGAAGGTGAAGTTGATGAAACTGGCCAAGACGACTGTTGTCGCAGCAGCTGCCATCACGATGACCATGGTGACGAATGCGTCAGCATCAGAGAACTCCTATCAGCTTCGGACAGATGCGCGATTTGCACCGCCAACTGCCTTCATCCCGTCTCGTGCAGTCACGTATGACATGACTCTGGTACCCGCAGCCTCGTACATCGAAGTCAAGGAGTACGCCACCAATGCTTTGACCCGCGTCGGACTGAAGGTCCGAGGCTTAAGGCCGAACCGCACGTACGGGGCACACGTGCACACGAAACCATGCGATTTCCGTCCTGACGGCCCCGGTCCTCACTACCAGAACCACCCGGACCCGCACCAGCCCTCCGTCGATCCCGCTTACGCGAACCGGAGGAACGAAGTGTGGCTGGACTTCAAGACCGATCGCAGCGGGAAAGCCAGCGTCGTGTCGCGCAATGACTGGCGCTTCCGCATCGGCGGGGCGGGGTCTGTGGTGATCCACGAGCGCGGGACCACTACCGGCCCTGGAGAAGCCGGCATGGCCGGCGCACGGGTGGCCTGCTTCACAGTCCCGCTCGGCTGACCAGCTCGTTGGCGATCGTCCGCGCCACGGCGGCACAGACCCGGGGTGCTGTAGCCGTTGCTGCGACGTGTCGTCGTTCGAGCGGAACTCGTCTGGGAGCGCGGCCCGAGCGAGATCCGCAGGGAATGAGCTACTTGGCGGGTCGTCGGTCTCGAGAACAAGCAGCCGGAGCCGCTCCGCATACCTCTCGGTTTATGCACCACCCGAGAGCGTCGTGCGCCCGTCGATCTTCAGGAGCAGCACGGAATATCGCCTCCAAGGCGTTGACGCGTCGGCGGGCGAGGGCGACTAAAGCTTGCTGGTGCCCTTGCCCTTCGGCGCGCTTGCGCTGGCAGTACGCCTTGGAGGTGAGGCCGGCCAGTGCCGACACGTGCCTGGTCCGCCCAAGGCAGCCTGCGGATCCCCTGGGCGTAGAGATGCTCGCGGAACCTCGACTCGATGAGGGCCATCCAGCTCGGCGATCTCCTCGCCGAGGGCCAGCGGCCCCTTCCCGAGGCGGGCCTCCACGGCGGCCTGGAGGCGGTTGATCTGCCGCGTGGGGTCGCACACGAGGTCGAGCCGTCGGGTGGACAGTGCGCAGGACTGGCAGCGATCTCGTCACCAGGCCCCAGTAGCCCAGATCCCGGCTGATGCGGGCCTGGTAGGCGATGACGAAGGGGCCCTCCGCGCGGCCTTCCCTCGCTCTGGCAGCTGACCGAAGCCTGGTGGCCGATCAGCAAGTCGGCTCGGCGCCACGGAGGTCGACTGTCACAGGACGCCGTCAAATATCGCCCGCGCATCGCCGATCAACGCCGGCAGCCCAGTCTCGCCGTTTCTAACAGCAGCAATCGAATCGCTTCTCCTGTATGGCGGTCGAGTCCGCGGGGTCCGGGCGGCCAGGCCCATGAGCCATCCAGCGGATCACCGTTACCAGCCCGCGCCCGGAACCGAAGGCTGACGGAACCGCGACGGCTCAAAATGCGAAGACATCGCCGGTGGTTTTCTGCAGTTCGCAGGAGTTTGTAAAGGTCTTCTCGTATGAGACCTTCTTGCCTCGCCACCAGCCCTGGGCAGTCACGGTCACAGGCTTGTAAATCTTGTAGCACAGGCCGTGTGGATTGACGTTGAGTTCCTCGAAGTCCCCTGCGACGGAATCCAGCGTCGGACACGCCTCCCGGGCCCCGGGATGATGCCCCACGCTCCACGTAGGATGACAACCCAACACTACCCACCGGTCCGGCGGCGGAGGTGGGATTGATGCCAGACTGGGCCTTCGTCAATAGCATAACCGTGACAGGGTTGCTTTTGACATCGCCGGTGGACTCGTCAGCTGCGGCAGAGGCCGCTGGCAGCAGGGTGGAAATTACCGTGGCAGCAGAAGCGAAAGCAATCGCGCAGATACGCATTGGGCACTTTTCTCTTAATTGAAACTCAGCTAATGGATTGTGCTTCCTGTAGCATCGCGCCGAACGCGGACGCGTGTCGCGGATACATCGAGAGCCCATTTGACTCTCACTCTTACCAACCCTCAGAGGCTTCAGGGGCAAGCACACGCCTACGAGAGCTGCATACGCCCGACGCATGACGATCAGGCGATCCAAACGAGTGAGGTGCTCCAGTCCTTCCGCTCACGCGGTTCACCGTGGATATTCAGGTGCTGCCGCGAACGCGAGCGTGACGGTCAACTTACCTGGCAGGGTGCGGCGATGTGCCGCATCGCAACCAGTCGACGCAAGCGAAAGGGTGCGTACACACTGGTGCAAGGACCTGCCAGGGGGCCTGCCTCCGCCGCATAGCGGTAGTTGTCACCTCTGCGACAACGACGGGAGGGTGGTGCCAATCGGGTGACCTACGGCGTCACATGTCCCCCTTGGAAAGACTCTCCCTTCTGGGACGAGGTGTTGAACCCTCCTTCCTCCGCAGGGTCCCGTACCCCCTACTCTCGGTCGAGGGGGTACGGGACCCATAGCCGTACTCATGCCGCTGGTTGGGCTGATGGCACTTGTGTGCGCGCTTGTTCAGATACCTCGACGTCCCAGCCCTCGGGTCGATCAGGACGCACAGACCCTGGATCACCAAAGGTCGTCAAACGAGAGCTGGCGGCGGGATGCCCATGTGTCGAATGCATGGTCGCCAGGGGCACCAGCCTCTGGCGGGTCATCGCCTGTTCGAATGGCCGGTTGGCAGGTCTGCGCCCGGCGCAATACTTCCTGGACCTTGAACCGTTCCGGGTTCGATAGAGACTCGATCATTTGAGAGGATCGAGTCATGGCACGTCCTTCCCTCTACCCCGTTGAGCTGCGTAAACGAGCG
>NZ_JBVJVY010000121.1:0-6441 GCF_055603265.1 Streptomyces sp. NPDC037288 | reverse complement strand
GCATGAGTCCCCGCAGGTAGCAGTCGCCCTTGGCGCGCTGGTCCTTGCGCGGCACCGAGGCGAACACATCAGCCACGTATAACCCCAACCGGGCCCGTACACGCTTCACTTCGTGTGCATCCACACATCCAACATGCCCAGGAACAGTCCGAACCAGAAGACCTAACGGAGTCCTACTAGTACCAGGCCAAACTCGCAGAAGAAAAGACGTCCCGAGAAGCACAGCGCTGCCTGAAGCGCCGCCTCGCTGATCACGTCTGGCGCACGATGATCGGCGACGAACGCCGACGCACCCGGACGACGGGCCCAGGAGGACAACCGGGGGCGACTACAGCATCCAGCGCGGCCGGCCCAACCCCGACGGCCGACTCTTCGGTCAAGTCCCTTCCCGGACCCGCCGAACCCGAGCCTACGCCAACACCCCAACCAGCTTGACAAACACAGAGGCACCGACTTGTCGGCCCGACGGGCGAGGGTAAGTCCGTGCTGACCAGACGTCTGCTGTCTGAAGCGTTCAACGCGTTCACGTATTAGGCCAGCGCGGTCCTGTAAGCGTAACGGGTAACCAGGTGTACTGGTGTCAGTTGGAGAGGACTCAGCGCAGCGTTGTCTCCTTCCGGCAGCAGGTTGTTCGGCCCTGGGGAGCTAGCGCCTGACTGCGGGTGATTGCAAATAACAAGAGCCCCTCCTATGTGGTGAGGCAAGCGGAAGACGGTAAGCAGTGGCGCCAGTGAATTGCTGAACCCGCAATGGGTCCGTGATAGGGCGTTGCGGAATGTTAGTTCTCCCCGCCTCACCTAGTAAGGGCGGAGCTGAAAAGCGAGTTTTCGGTCACCTGGCATCGCGTGGAGGTAAGTATGACGGAAAGACAAGTGCGCAGGAGCTCGTGTGAGAATCGGGACGATGTTATCGATGACGGTCAATCCAGTGTGTGCGTCACGGTAGCCAGCCCTTTTCCGAACATCACACCGACGCCGCCGAGGAACGCGCCGATAATCTGCCTTGCAGGTTATGAAGAGGATCCTGCGGAATCCCACATCATCCGCAGTATCGACTGAGATCCTCGACCTGTCGTGTGTCATCCAGCAGAGTAGCAGTCCCAGAAGGGAACCTTTCGCACGCCGTCCATTTCGCATATAATCACGCCCTCCAGTTTTGCAGGTCGGCGGACTGGCCGCTGGCCAGCGGGTTTTCCGCCACTGAGCCTTTTTCATCCTGTGTTTGCGCAGATCAGAAGGGGTTTCGGCGCACCCGCCGTCGTGGCTGACTTTCGGTGACTTGGTCGCGATCCCACTCCAATTCGGCAATAGGCAACCGGGGTTGCAGCAGCGCTCGCCTACGAGCACGCCAACCGCCCCGGTACCCTCGGCACCGGGGTCCCGAATCAGGGCTTCCACGGCCGGACCACCCGGAATGCTGTCCAGGCCGAGGGGTGGTCCGGTCTTCTATTTGGTGACCGAGCATGAGATATCTCAGCTGCCGGAACCGGAGCCGGATGGGCAGGCGGCGGCTTCTTCCCCAGGCCCGACACGGACAGCATCTTTGCGCTGGCGTCCCGAACGAGCCTGACCACAAGAATGCTTGAAGCCTTCCGCTCGTCCATCGAGGACTATTGGCGAGGAGACGATCAGCATGGCGGTTTCGCTGGTGACGGCTCACCCGTGATCAGGAACCAGGGGTGAGCCGCAACGGAGCCAGCCAGCCTACGCGGATAGCGGGGGAGGGTATGCGGGGCGTGGCAATGCTATTTGACAGCCCATGCGTCCCCGCGAGTGCCGTGGATTTTCTGGTTGATGATCGATTTTTCAGCGGCGTGACGGCGCCGCCGTGCGCGGCTGACTGCCTGTTATGTCCCTTGGCGTGCGGAGACGGGTCGTCGCGTGACTCGCTTGACGAAAGACATAGAGACACCCCCGCAGGGGACGGCCCTGCTGCCGGACGGCTCCTACCTCACCCGGATCACTGGACGCCAACTGCGGGTGATCTCGGCCTGGTGACCATGACCGGTGCGACGGCAGCACCGTCACCACGCCCGGTCGGGTAGGTCTCCTCCAGCAGCCATCTCACCTGCCGACCGAACCGGCTCGGCGTGCCGGTAGACCGCTTACGCTGCGCTTCAAGGACCGTCCTGCTCGTGTCGACCCCCCGTTCAACGGCACGCCCCCACGGCGATCGCGCTCAGGTGGCCCGTCCACCGCGCAGGCCGCACACGCCCTGCTCGCGGCAGCGGCACGCATCCGCAGGACAGTGGCCACGCTGACCGGCTGCCCCTGGGCCGTCCGTTCCGCCGCCTTGGCCGTTTCCCGCTCGGCGAGGCTGTGCGCTGCGGGGGTCCAACCCCTGGATGGAGGCCCGGCCTCACCAGGTTGGGGTGACCGGTCTCGACCTCGCGGATGTGCCGCTGCCAGGCGAGTGCCCTCTCACGTACGTCTGCATCGAGGTCGTCCAGCAATCCCATGCAGGTGCCCGAGGCTGCTCGGCGCAGCCGTTGACCACTGCTGAGTCCTCGGCGGCGTACAACTGGGTGAGCAGCACGAATCGCGCGGGACGGTGGCAAGGGGCGGGGCGTTCAGGTGAGCAGAGGTGGCGCTGAGGGGACGGCGGGAGTATTAAATGGGTATTTAATGGACTTTTCATTCCGTTTTAGGAGGAGGGGTTTGTGACTTCCGTACCGTTAGCTGATGTGAGGCAGTGTGTCTCCGGTGTGCCTGGGTATCGTGCCGGTTCGGCGCGCCGCCGTGGTCGGGCGCTGGCTGTTGCAGCCGGAGTGCTGTGGGCCGCCGGCATCACGCCACTCACGTTGTCTGGGACCGCTTACGCCCAGGGCGCCTGCACCACCACCGGCACCACTACCAGCTGTAAGTTCGCCCCCACCGGCGCTGAGCAGAAGTTCACGGTCCCTGCCGGGGTCACCGCCGTGTCGGTAACCGCAGTCGGTGGCAGAGGCGGTACACCCGGCTACAGCGCAGGCGGCACCCACTACCACGGCGGGCGTGGGGGTCACGGGGCGCGGGTGACCGCGACCGGCGTCCCGGTCACCCCCGGCAGCACCCTGTACGTCGAAGTCGGCGGCAACGGAAGCAAGACCGGAACCGGTGGCTTCAACGGAGGCGGGAGCAGTACCGGTGACGGTCGCTACCACCTCGGTGGAGGAGGTGGTGGTGCCAGCGATGTACGCATCGCTCCCCGGAGCGTCGCCCTGGCTACCCATGACACTCGCCTCGTCGTCGCCGCCGGTGGTGGTGGCGGTGGCAACTACTACGGTAGTGGCGGTGGGGGGACAGGAGCCGGACCCGGCGGAGCCGGCGGTCAAGGCGATGTGAACGGCGGTCGGGGTCGGAACGGTGGAGGCTTCAACACCGCCGGCGGTAGCGGCGGGAGTGGTGCGAACACCGGAGGCGGGGTGCCGGGTCGGGGCGGTTCTGGCGGGAAGGCCGCAGCAAACGTCGCCGGTGGCGGTGGTGGTGGTGGTTCCTTCGGTAGCAGACCCGGACACGGGGACGACATTCCCCATAACGGTCCTGGCGGAGGTGGCGGCGCTGGCAACACCGGCGGCGGGGGCGGGGGAGGGGGCGCCCCGGGTACGCAAGGCACGCTCGGAACTGGGGGTCAGGGCGGAACCACCACATTTAGCGCCGCCGCCGGCGGTGGTGGTGGGGGCTACTACGGTGGTGGTGGCGGAGGCGGCGAGACTTTCCAAGGCGGGGGCGGGGGTGCGGGTTCGTCGTTCGTGACGCCGAAGGCTGCGTCGATGACCGCGGTCGCGGACACCAGCGGCACTCCTGTCGTCACCATCACCTACACGGCGGGGAACACGGCCGGCAAGCCGGTCAACACATACGCGCTCTCGTACCCGGACCCCTCCGCAAAAGGTCAACAGGTCGTTCTCGCCGACCTCGTCTGTCCCGTCGGCAGCACCACAGTGCCCACCGGCACGGTCAGGTTCAAAGACATCACCGCTCACACCGCTCTTGGCACGGCAGCACTCACGTCGGCAGGCGCCAACCACTGCGCCCTCGCGGTGATGGCCACCCCCTTCGGGACCACCGGCACCCATACCATCACCGCCACGTACAGCGGCGATACCCTCTATCAGGGCAACGGCAACAACCCCGAAACGTTCACCCAAAAAGTGCACTCCTGCGGCGAGGGGGCAAGTCCTGACGCAGCGCCCCGCCATCCACGCGGTGCCGATGCCCCCGACGTGTTGAACCGAGACCAGACACTCGGTCAGCTGTAGCGTCCTGGGTGCCGGCCAGCGGTGGCTCGGGGCACAGCCCCGTGCCGCCGCCGCGGGCAGTACCCGCCCGATGCGGTGCGGCTTTTCTTGGATCCTGCTACGCCGAGCGCGCCGGTTTTTAGGCTGGCCGGGGACGGCATCGGCACGATCGTGGAGATCTGTCGTCGCCTGGAGAGGGTGCCACGACCATCGAGTTGGCTGCTCGTCGTACGGCGAGTTTGCCGGGCGGTGCGATCCTGGCCGGGCTGGACGATCAACTGGTCCTGCTGGGCGATGCCGGCCGTACGGGCCCCGCCCGGCATCTCGGCCTGGCCGCCGCGATCGATTGGAGCCACGCCTGCTCACCGGGCCGGAGCGCGCTCTCGTTCGCCGGTTGTCTGTGCTGCGCGGCGGTTTCACCCAGACGCGGCAGCTGCCGTCGCCGCTGATGGTTCTGCCGACCCCTCCCATCCCGTCGCATTCTGGCCCTCCTGCTGTCTTTGGAGGCCAGGTACTTCCTCGTCTGTGCCCTGGGCCCAAGCGCTCTGCAGACGCTCCCTCTTGGGTCGGGCCAGGCCGGGAAGGCTCGGGTGATGACGCTCTTTGATTTCGGCTCTGTCCGCTGTTCCGGATGCTGTTGGTGGTCTTCACTCGGTGAGGTGAGGTCTGCTGGCCGTGCGTGAGTTGATGTTCTCGCGGTGCTGGGTTGATGGGAGCGGGGCGGTTTTGGCAGTCGAAGGGGTGGCCGCGGTGGCGATGGGTTCGTGGTCGGGCCGGGTGATTCCGCCGTTGACGGTGCGGATGGCGCGAGCGAGTAATCCGCGGGGTACGGCCGCTATATGGGTGCGCGATCGCCTGGACGGCCTGTTCACGGACGACGACTTCGCCGACTGGTATCCGGTTGACGGGCGGCGAAGGCTGTCGCCGGCTCAGCTGGCTTTGGTGTCGGTGCTGCAGTACGCCGGAAAACCTCACCGATCGGCAAGCGGCAGACGCGGCCCGCTGTCGCCTGGACGGTGCCTCTGTGTTTGTCAAGCCGGTTGAGGTGGTGGCGTAGGCTCGTTCCTGGTGGGTCCGGGAAGTGACTTGTCCGAAGAGTCGGCCGTCGGGGTTGGGCCGGCCGCGCTGGATGCTGTAGCCGCCCCCGTTTGTCCTCCCGGGCCCGTCGTGAGCTCGCGGCGGCGTTCATCGGCGACCATCGTGCGCCAGACGTGATTGGCCAGGCGGCGTTTGAGGCAGCGTTGCGCTTCCCGGGATGTCTTTCCTTCTGCAAGCTTGGCCTGGTAGTAGGCGT
The DNA here is from genome assembly GCF_055603265.1 of Streptomyces sp. NPDC037288. Lineage (NCBI taxonomy): Bacteria > Bacillati > Actinomycetota > Actinomycetes > Kitasatosporales > Streptomycetaceae > Streptomyces > Streptomyces sp. NPDC037288. The sequence continues at coordinate 928 of NZ_JBVJVY010000121.1, read as the reverse complement.
GGCCTCGGGTGCCGGGCATGCGGATCTGCGTGATCGCAACGGTGTGGAGTGCCGCGTTGAGCTGGCGGTCGCCGCGTCGGGACAGGCGGTGGCGTGCGCGGTCGGCGCTGGCGATCTCGATGGGAGCGGTGCCGGTGTACTGCGCGAAGGCGCTGGCGGTCGGGAACCGGGTGGGGTTGCCAGTTCGGCCCAGGAGGCGGGCGGCGGTCACGGCCCCGATGCCCGGTGTGTCGGTCAGCCGGCTTTCGGAATCTGCAACCAGCGCGGCCATGGCCTTGGCGTTTTCCTTCAGCTTCGTGTCCCAGGTCCGAACCTCGGCAATCAGGTCGGAGGCAAGGGTGTGGCGGGTGAGCTCGGCCGGACCGACGGGGACGACCGACTCCAGCAGCTGCTCGGCTTTGACCGCGGACAGGTCGCGCGGTGCCCCTCCAGGCAGAAGAGCGCGCAGCAGCGCGTGGAGCTGGTTGACCGCGCGGACTCTGGCTTGGGCGAGGTTGCTGCGGCGCTCGTCCAGCAGAGCCAGTGCGTTTGTTGAGTCCTCGGTCTGCACTGGCCGTGCGTCGCCCTGGAGAGCGGCGACGCACGCCGCAGCCGCCGCGTCGATGCGGTCGTTCTTGCGGCCCGCGCCGCGTGAGAGCTGTCGAACCCGTGCGGTCGCGCTGGGCGGGACGTCAACGACCTTTTCTCCCCGGGCGAGCAGCCATGAGGTCATGTGGTGTCCCAGCCCCCGGGCGTTCTCTATGGCCCAGCGCCGATCGGGCCACTGGCGTGCCCAGTCCAGCATGCGCTGGTATTCCTCAAGCGTCGCATCGATGCGGATCGAGCCGTGATCACGATTGGTCTCGGGATCGACAGCGGTGGCCGTGTGGGTCGACTTGTGCGGGTCGATGCCGATCAGCATCATCGGCGGCACTCTCCTCGGACGTCG
>NZ_JBVJVY010000120.1:0-6602 GCF_055603265.1 Streptomyces sp. NPDC037288 | reverse complement strand
GACCCCACGAGAGGTCCACGACGACTACCTGAATCAGCAGCTCGCCGCATGAATTAGCCAATAAGCTGCTGTACGGAAACCGCAGGGCCCCTCATTGACAGCCCGAAAGAAAGCGGGAAACGGTGGCAGCCAGACCACTTCGTGATCGTCTCCGGCGGGAACCGGCAGCCCCTTGTAGAGGGTGCAGCAGTGTGGCCTCTCCTGCGTCGATCTGAGGAGGTGGACTACCGGAGGCGCCTGAACCGGGAGTGCTGCGAAAGGTGCTGGGCCAAAGGTGGAGAGCGGGGCGAAGCAAGATGACTACACGAAGCCCGGTGATCGCAGGAGTCGGGGGCCTTCCCTCGTGATGGTGGGCACCTTCGTTGATCACGCGGGGAGTGTGCGCTTAGTCGTGTGGTGTCGGCGTTCGTAGTGGTTGTGGCTGATGTGGCCGTTGGCGGGGTATCGCCGGCGGGCGTTGTAGCGGGCCAGCCAGGCAAATACCGTCCTTCTGCAGGCGCCGGCGTCGCCATAGTCGTGGGGCGCCCTGGAGGGTCTCGCGTTTCAGGGACGCGTGGAAACTCTCGCAGGCCGCGTTGTCCGCGCTGGTGCCGACCGCGCCCACCGACCGGATCACCCGAGCCGGCCGCAGAGACCGGCGAAGGCCCGTGAGCCGTATCGGGCCCCGTGGTCGGTGTGGAACACGGCGCCGTCCAGGCCGCCGCGGGTCAAGTCCGCCATCTGCAGCGCGTCAGCGACCAGGCTGGTGCGCATGTGGTCGGCGATGGACCAGCCGACGACCTTGTGGCTGAAGCAGTCCAGCACGGCCGCGAGATAGAGGAACTCCCCGCCTGCGAGCGGGAGATACGTGATGTCGCCCATGTATTTCCTCTCCGGCTCGCCGCGGTTCTTCAGCTCGGTCAGGGCCCGCAGCCAGTGCTTGGCGCCCTCGCCGTCGGCCCACAGGCCGGGAATGTCGCCGTGGCCCTCGGCCGGGACCGCGAGGGCTGCAGCCTATTCGGGCTTTCGAGTCCCGAGACTGTGATGCTGGGCCACCTGGGCAGGGGTCAAGACACGTGGGTAGATGGCGGTCTCGTCGATCTGGCCAACGAAGTATGGACTGGACGGGGCGCTGGGCCAGGCGGCGATGGAGTCGCCACCCACGTGCCAGTAGCCGGTGTAGCTCGTGTTGGGTGTGCCGGCCTTTCTGCTGGCTCGAAGTTTGCCGTCCACGTACAGTTGGACTGCTTTGCTGTCGCGGGTGGCAACGACGTGGTGCCACTCTCCGTCGTTGAGGCCTGGGCTGCTGGCGATGGTGGTGCTTCTTGTATCGCCGAAGATGATTCGGCCGTCGTCCGTCATGTACGTCTGGTGGTCATAGAGAGCGCTTGGCCTTTGTTGGCGGTCACCGAATCCGATGAGCTTGCCGCCCGTGCGTGTCGTTGTTTTGAACCAGGTCTCGATGGAATACGCTGTTGGGCGTGTACTGGGACGGTCGCTGTAGGTGACGTCACCGGCGATGTCCTCGGGCGCGGTTGGCGCTTGTTTGTCCACGCCGTGGTATGCGATGGCGGCGCTAGAGCCGGATACTGCGGTGGGTGTAACGCCGCGGGTGGGTCCGCCCCGGTGGACGCCGCTGTTGTTGTGGCCGGAGGAGTCTGCGGCGAAGGTGCCGGCGGACTCTTCGAACCGCCAGTACAGGCTTGGTTTGTCAGCGACTACTCGCAGCGGGTAAACGTTGGGGCCAGCAGCCGCAGTGACTTTGACCGGTGTCGAGCGTGTGCTGGTGTTGATGCCGTCGCTTGCGGTGATCCGGTAGGTATAGGTGGATCCAGGGGTGACGTGGGAATCGATGAACGTCAGCTGCGGCCGCTTCCAGAACAGTGATGAGGCGCTCACAGTGTAAAACGGTGTACTGGAACCGTTGCGGTAGACACGGTATGTCAGTTGGCTGTCGTCGAGATCGAGGCTGGACTGCCAGTGAACGTCGATCTTGCCTGGGCTGGTGCTCGCAGCGCTTGCCTGCGGTACGGACGGGGCGGTGGCGTCCGGGCCGCTGACGAAACGGGTTAGGCCCTGTTGTGGCTTGTCGTTGACGGTGGTGAACTCGCCACCGACCCACATGTAGTCCCTGCCGTCCTTGGAGGCGGAGGTCAGCGTCCGGGGGCCGATGTGCTCGCCAATCCCGTCGTTCGTGTTCGGGGACCAGCCAAGCAGCGTCGGCTTGCCTATTGGCTCAGCTAGGAGGTGATGGCGCGGACCTCTCGGAAACTCGCCCATGAGGTGACAGTCCTGGGCGTGGGAGGCGGAATAAAGGACGCCTTTGTAAACTTCGACGGCCTGGGTCGCGCCGAAGCAGTTGTCAAGCCACCGGGGCTTGAAAGATTTAAGGTCGAAAGCGACACGGCCATCGAACATGCCTTCGTTGGCGATGTAAAAGCTCGTGGAGTCAGTAGTGATGTCTTTCACCACAGTGTCTGGCTCACCGCGCGCATGCTTCGGCCTCGACCTGGGGAAGAAACCCAGCGGATAAGTCTGGGTCAGAGATCCGTTATCACTGCTGACGACGGCCAATGCATGGGAGCTTGCACCATCGACGCTATAGAAATTTCCGCCGAGTATCACATTCTTCCCGTCCGGCGTCACCTTGACCGCTCGGCCCACGTCGTCAGCGTCAGCTGTCCACGACCGCAAAGCGCCTGAGGTGGTGACAGACGCAAAGTGACGCCGCCTCAGGTTAGCGACGCTGGTGAAGTCGCCGCCGAGATAGACCGATTCGCCTGTGACGTCCAGAGCCCGCACCGTGGCGCTCACCGCCAGCCTAAAAGAAGCCTTCGGCGTACACGTGGCAATATCGATCGCCGCTACGTTACTCGCTTTGAGACCGTTAACAGCTCCGAAGCGCCCACCTGCGTAGAGCGTCTTGTGATCCGGCGACACCGCCAGCGCCCGCACGGTTGCCAGTCCTGAACCCACTGTGAACGACAGCTGGCACGACGTCGGTGCGCCAGTCGCCGTATCCAAAGCTACAAAGTTCACTGCTGAGCGCTCATGCGTGCCTGCCGCCGCGCTCGGCGGCCTGACCGCTGAGAAGGTACCGCCAGCGAACACGACCCCGTCGGCCTGGGCCATAGCCCAGACAATCCCATTGGTCTGCCAGGTCGGCCGCTCTTCAGCTGTCACGCCTACCGGTGCGGTAAGGGCACCGGCTGTGGACGCAGTCACTATACCCGCTCCTGAAAGCGATGCGGCCGCCAATGATAAGGCGGCCGCGCAAACCCCTAAGGAACGCTTGCTCATGTACTCTCCTTGCCTCTACCTGACCGTGCTTGACGCCACACAAAGATAGTTGTGACTCATCCATGCAGTCTTGTGACGTGAGCCACAAGGCAGTACACGGTCGGGAGTTCGCGGCGCAGCACATCTAGGCGTGCATCAGATCTAGGCGTGCATCAGTGAGGGCAAGAGCTCGCGTGAGTCTCCTTCCACTAAACCTGAGACGTCTCGTAACCGGTGTGGTGGTTGTAGCGAGCCGTAGGTGGTTGTTCAACTACCTGTTTCTAAAGGGGTGTTGTCCGGGCTGTCCGGTCGCCGCTATCTCCTCGGCCTCTCGCCTCAACTGCCAAAGTTAGGCTGTATCCGCTTTTGCTGAACCATGACCAGGGCAGTGAGGTCCGCTCCACCACACTGTCCCGCAAGAGCCGACGCCGGTTCGTTGAGGCGTCCCTGCGGTGCGGACACACCTGAGAATGGATCGGGGTCTGTGCCGACGGCAGCCGATGACCGGTTCATCGAGGAACTCGTGGCTCGGGCCCCGTCGGAAGGTTTGCAGCTGACCGGTGAGTGCGGGCTGTTGCAGCAGCTGACGAAGCGGCTGCTGGAGTTCGCTCTCGAGGGCGAGATGAATGATCATTTCTCGGCTTTGACCGCCACGACGCGGCGGGGAAGAATGGCGGCAACTCGCGCAACGGCAAGCGGTCCAAGACCGTGGTCAGGGACGTCGGTTCGGTCGAGATCGATGTCCCACGAGACCGCGCCATCGCCGTCCTGGCCCGGGCACAGCAGGACGCCACCTGGAACCGTCAGACCATCGCCAACCAGCTCCGCTCGCTGCTGCGCGAGTACTACCCCGCCGCCCTGGCCGCGGTCGAGCCATGGAAGAACGGCCTGTGCCGTCCCGAGGCCCACGCCCTGCTCAAGGCCACGCCCACCCCCACTCGCGCGACCCGCCTGACCCGCACACAGCTCCGAGCCAACCTCAAGCGCGCCGGACGCCAGCGCGGCATCGAGGCAGAGGCCGACCGGTTGCAAGAAGTCTCCGCGCCGAGTGGGCCCACCAGCCTCCGCTCGTGGAGGACGCCCTCGGTGAGCAGATGCTGGCTCTGCTGATCCAGCTGGAGGCCGCCTGCACCGCCGCCGACCAGCTCGCGAAGGCGGTGGAGGAGGGGTTCCCTCAGCACCCGGACGCTGACATCTACCTTTCCTTCCCCGGCCTCGGCGCCCAGCTCGGCGCCCGGGTGTTCGCCGAGGCCGGGGACGACCGCGCCCGCTTCACCGACGCCCGCGGCCTGAAGGCATACGCCGGCTCTTCGCCCATCACCCGAGCCTCGGGCAAGAAGTCGTCCATCACCCGCCGCTGGGTCAAGAACGACCGGCTCAACGCGGCCGACTACCTGTGGGCCTTCTCCGCCCCCAACGCCTCACCCGGCGCCAAAGCCCACTACCGCCACCGCCGCGACGACTGCGGCGACTGGCACGCCGGCGCCCAGCGCCACCTGTTCAACCGCATGATCGGCCAGCTCTACCACTGCCTCCAGCACACCGAACTGTTCGACGAACACACGGCCTTCCCCGTCGAACTAGCCGAAGCCGCTTGACACGCTAAACACCTGAGGTGTCTACAGCGTCTCGGGAGCCACCCGGTTGATGCACCGGCTCGGCTTCTCCCCACACGTGCCCGCCCGGCGGGTGGCCGAGCGCGACGAGCAGGCCGTGACTGCGGGGAAGGAGTCTGATTCGAAAATCAACCACCCGCGCAGGTCAGACCGCTCCCGTTGATTGGAGGGACACTTGATAGCCGAGGATGTTGAGCTGGCTGACGAGGCGACGCGTCTGCCGGGCACGGCCGGTTCGCTGGAGGAAGTAGTCGCCTCCAAGGTCGTGGTAGTCGGCGTCGTGGGTGGACATGTGCCAGACCGAGGTCAGGATGGTGTGGCCGACGGCCACCAGGGCTCGTTTCTTTCCGCGGCGGACGGCGATGCGTTTGTAGCGGGCGGCCAGGTAGGTGTTCTTGCTGCGGGCGGCCGCGGTGGCTGCGAGCCCGAGGGCGCCCTTCAGCCAGGGGTCGCTGGGACGGGACTTGCCGGAGGTGTGCTTGCCGGCGGACTCGTGATTGCCCGGACACATCCCGGCCCACGAGGCCAGGTGAGCGGCACTGGGGAACCGGCTCATGTCCACGCCGATCTCGGCGAGGATCACCTCGGCGGACTTTGTGCTGACGCCCGGGATGGTGGCCAGCAGCTCGACCTGGCGGCGAAAGGGCGCGAGTTGTCGGGTGATCTCCTCGCTCAGCCGGGCCTCGGTCGCGGTGACAGCGTCGATGCGGTCGAGCATCGTGCGGGCCAGGAGCGCGTGGTGGTCGGTGAAGCGACCGGTCAGTGCCTGGGCCAGGATCTCGCGCTTGGCCCGCATGCTGGCCTTGGCCATCTCCGCCAGCACCTGTGGATCACGCTCGCCGGCGATCAGCGCCTCCAGCATCGCGCGGGCCGACTTGCCCAGCAGGTCGGAGACGACGGCGGACAGCTTGATCCCGGCGTCTTCGAGGAGCTTCTCCAGTCGCTGGGCCTCACGGGTGCGTTCGCGGATGACCTCGGTGCGGTAGCGGGTCAGGTCGCGAAGCCGTCGGATCTCCGGCGGCGGGACGAACGAGGGCCGCACCAGGCCGTGTTCGACCATCTTGCAGATCCACTCTGAATCGACGACGTCGGTCTTGCGGCCGGGGACGTTCTTCATGTGTCGGGCGTTCAGCAGCCAGCACTCGATGTCGTTCTCCAGCAGGTAGAACACCGGCTTCCAGTACGAGCCGGTCGCTTCCATGCCGACCACGGTGATGCCCTCGGCGATCAACCAGTCCGGCATCGCCAGCAGGTCGCGGGTCATGGTGAGGAACGTGCGTACCTCTTTCCGGCGCCGCTTGCCCGCCCCGGAACGCCGGATGCAGACCTTCACGTCCGCCTTGCCGATGTCGAACCCGGCGCATCGTCCATGCCCCGGTCCTCCCTTCGCGCGTGCTGTTGTGCAGCAGCTGCCCGGCGGGGACCAAGCAGGCAAAAGAATCTGATTCACATGCTCGAAGCAACACTTCCGGGTGCCTGACGAAGGGTCCCCAGCGTCCTACTCAATGTCGGGTTCCGGTGACACCAAGACTCCGCGACGTCAGCCGGACGGCCGCAGCCCGATTTTCTCCCCTTTGGGGAGTCGCCGTCAGGAGATCAAATTACTCAATGCAACCGACTCAAGCGCCTCCAGGAGCCTTTTCAACGGTGAGCCTCCAGGGTGAGGATGGCCTTTGTGGTTGACGTGAGTGCGTTCGGGCTGAGTCTGGCCTTGCGGAGGATCCGCCA
>NZ_JBVJVY010000119.1:0-6604 GCF_055603265.1 Streptomyces sp. NPDC037288 | reverse complement strand
GGCCACCCGCCATGACGTGGGCAAAACGACCAGGCGCCCCCAGACCATCGCCGAACGTAATCGTCTCAAAGCTCGCAAAGGTTAAATAACAAGCTTCAGAGCCGCTCGGCTTGATCCCCCAAGCCGAACCGCGCTGACCTGCGGTCTGGCCGTCTACCTCCGGTGACCTGCCAGATGACATCCGACACAGTGGCGGTACCACGGCGAGCTGACCTGGCCACGGACGCGTTCCGTGGGTCGATGCGTGAACAGCCGATGTCACTGGGCCCGCGTACCTTTCCGTTTGACCGCCCGGCCGGGCGGCGACGGAGGGATGAGACATGGAGTGGATCGGGGACGTTCGGCTGGCGGCCGGGCCGGAGGCCACCTGGTACCTCGAGACGGCCTTCACGCCCGGGGAGCACCTGGGGACGGTGTACGACGATCCGACAACGCCCGTCGTGGTCAAGGGTATTGAAGAGGTGACCGCCATTCGCATACCCAGCGGCCGTCTTGTCGTGGACGCGCCGTGGCATGACGACGAAACCTGGGAGTACGAGCGAGGACTACCCACGAGTCCCCCACGGGAGCTGGCGGTGCGAATTCCCCCGGGCACCTACCGGGTGCAGATCGCGTGGACGGCGGGGCCGTACCAATTCTTCGGGAAGCACTTCGACGGTGTCGCGTGCGCCGCGACCCGCTTGTGCATCAGTGACGACCCCGTGGTCGGGTGGGAGATGGGCCTGGGTGTCGACGACGATATCGACCGGCTTCAGCCAGGCGAGCAGATCCGCTTTGCCTCCGACGCCAATGTGGGCTGCTTCGCCGACGCCGGCGCGTGGATGGCTTTGACCGCGCCGTTTCGCGCGTATGTGGACGGTTGGCCGGTGCCGCGCGACTCGGAACAGCTGCCCGGCGGGTGCGAGCGGGTCACCGACGAGTCACAACAAGCCGATCTGGTCACGTTCACGGCAGAGTCGGGCGGCATCGTCTGGCTGGGCCGCACCAAGACCGGCGACGTAGCCACGATCGTCGTAACCAGCGGCATGCCTGGTGCCAAGGCGTGACGCGGCGCCACCGAGCCCGCTCGCCGAACTTCCCGAACGACTTGAGGACTTGACCAAGTGAGGCGAGGAGTACCCCCGCTCGGCTCAGCAGGCCCCGAATCGCGCGACCACCGTTGAACACAGCATCGCACCATGAACATCCAACACGATCGCCGCCAGCACCTCACGATCACCGTGGCGACGTAACCCGCCGCCCTGAGGCCGCGACGGCGCCTCCGGCACCACCCGCTGCAACAGCTCCCACAACTCGTCCGGCACCAGCCGCTCAACCATCCCCACGCCGGGAGGCTACCGACCTCAAGGAGAAGACCGCAGTCAGCGGCCCATTCGGCACTGCTCGTCGAACCGAAGCAGCACCCGTACCAGACGCCACACTCCGGCGAGGATCCGGCCTCCAGGAACTGCTGTTGGGCGCCGTCGTTGACGTCCACCAGCAGGACGACCCGCAGTCTGGAGCCGTCGAACACGGCCTGGGAGACCCGCTGCGACACCTCCCGTGCCGGCGGTCGTTCTGAGGTGGTGGTCATCCTGCGCACGTCTCCTACGCGGGACAGCGGAACACGGGGACTGCGTCCGATCCTGTGCCGCTCCCGGCATCACCACGACTCGTGCGCACCACGCGGTGAGTGCCCGGGACCGCGGGGCGGCCCGCACCAGGACCTACCAGTCCTCCTCCTCGCCGCCGCGCATGTGACGCCACTGCTGGACGACCTCCCGCGCACCGCGTGCCAGTTCGGCGTAGTGCGCCGGGCATTCCCACAGTTCGCGGGCCGAGAGCTCGACGGGCACCGGAGTGTCCGGGTAGTCCTCGGGCGCGTACAGATGCACCACCGCCTCATACCGGGAGTCCACGTGCGTGGTCGCGGACCAGGGGTGCTGGGGGTGCTCGCACGAGGTGTCCGGGCCGATGGTGTCCAAGGCCGCGACCAAGTCGCGGGCGTAGGAGGGGGGCAGGCCGTCGTAGGTCTGGGCGATGCCCATCCACAGGGACAGGAACAGGCCGATCCGTTCGTCGTCGCGCACCTGCCCGGCCAGCCAGCGGCGGGCGGACCACAGCGCGACGGGGCCGGTGTTGTCCTCCCAGGAACGCCGGATCGCCCCCTGCAGGGCGACGATGTCGATCCCGCCGTCGTCCCGGAGGAACCGCGCGTCGAGGTGAGAGACGTCCACACTGCCGAAGAGCTCCTCGTGGGCCTCGCGCATGCGGGCAGCGGCCCCGTCGGCGAGGCCGGCGAGGAACGCCTCGCAGTCGAACGCCGCCAGTTCCTCGCCCTCCAGCCCGTACTCCTCGGCGAACACGGCACGGCCAGCCTCGGACAGCATGCTCACCCCGGCCTCGACGCCGTACTCGTCGTCCACGTCCGTGGGGTGGGCTCCGGCCGGGCAGGTGCAGGACGCCGGGTCGAGCGTGGCCCGCACCCCTTCCAGGGCTTGCGTGTACGACGCGAAGAGGGACTTGCTGAAGACGCGTGCGGCGACGTACCAGCACGTGGTGTGGAGCAGGATCGTGTACCCGGTCCGTTCCCGGCGCCCCTGCGGGGTGCCGATGCGGTCGAGCGCGTCCGCCGCGTCGTCGGCGAGCAGTCCGAGGGTCGCCGGCGGGCTCCCGTGGGGGTAGTCGCTGACGATCCCGCAGAGGTCGGAGATCAGTTCTTTGTAGTCGTCGGGCAGGGTGGGGGTCACTTCAGTCACGTCGGTAATCGACGACGCAGTGGGCCGGCCGGTTCCCGCGGCGCAGGTCAGGGCCTCACCGGTGGACGCGTCCTGCCCGGGGAAGTGAGCCGAGCAGGCCCCTGGGTACTCACCAGCACGACCCCATCGCCGCGGAGGTGCAGGGTGTCCCGACCCGTAGACCGTGTCCAGGATCCCTGGGGGCCCGGACCCCCTACGCGCCCGGCAGCCGTGGCCGCAGCGCACCGACCGCACCTGGCCGACGGGGTCACCGAGGACCAGGTGGAACGCTGGGTCCCCGCAGTGTCGTTCGGGCCGTCCGGGGCGACGGCTCACCGCAGGTTCACCGAGTGGACGAAGGCCAGGGTGTGGGCCAAGCTGCACCGCCTGGTCCTCGACGAACTCGGCTCCCGCGGCGACCTGGACTGCTCGAGGTGCGCCATCGACTCGGTGAACATGCGGGCCCTGAAAAGGGGGACCTGACAGGCCCGAATCCTGTCGACCGGGGCAAGTACGGCTCGAAGATCCGACTGGGTTCGCTGAGAAAGCGCCTCGAATGAGTGAGACAGGACAACCACCAGTTGGCTCTATCGAGCAGTAGTGGGTTCTGGCACAGATCTTGGGGAGCGGTCGCGGAGGGTCACTCCCCCTGCCTGGTGAGGCCGCATGTTGAGGTGTCGCGTATTCCGGCCCCGGGACTGGTGAGGTCATTGGCTCCAAGCAATGATCGCGGATTTAGCTGCGGATCTGCTCGTTCGGGTGGGCCTGGGTCCGGAGACGCTGGCGGAGATCGATGTCCTTGGGGGTGAGCGGTTCCTCTGGCCGGCGGCTGCGACTGGTTTGGGCCTCATCGGCAGGCTGTCGTCCGCCGCGGTGTCCTCGGCTTCGGCGAGGGCCCAGTAGAGCGAGGCGACCGAGGGTGCTCGCCTTTGTTCTTGCCCGCGGGGACCGTTGAAGCGGGTCGCCAGGCTGGCGGTTGCTCGCCTGACATCATGGACGGGTCGGCTACCGGAACATGTCTACCCGTCGAGAAGAGGAACGCGTGGGAGTTACGAAAGACGTCATCAAGGCCGGGGATGGTGTCCACTTCGCCAAGCCGGGCGACACCGTCCAGATTCCCTACACCGGTACGCTGGCAGACGGCACAAAGTTCGACTCCTCCGTGGACAGGGGTGTTCCGTTCGTCACCAAAATTGGCGTCACGAGAGCGGGCAGCCGATGACCCACCACCACAAGGGCTTTGTGCGCTATGTCGCCCTCGATCCGCGCGTGGGCACCGACCGATACCCCTTCAGCCTTCCGGTCGTCACCCGCCTCGCCGGCATGGACAGGCTCGATCTGGACCCGGCGGTGACGTTCCTGGTCGGCGACAACGGCTCGGGCAAGTCAACCTTGATCGAGGCGCTGGCCACGGCCGCCGGGTTCAACGCCGAGGGCGGTTCCCGGTCCTTCCGGTTCGCCAGCCGGGCCACCGAGTCCGATCTGGGCTGTCACCTGACTGTGTGCTGGAACCGTAGGCCTCGTACGGGTTTCTTCCTGCGCGCGGAGAGTTTTTACAACGTGGCCACCGAGATCGAGCGGCTGGACGAAGGCTCGGGGGAACTGCTGCACGCCTACGGCGGCCGGTCCCTGCACGAACGCTCGCACGGCCAGTCGTTCCTCGACCTGGTGCACCACCGTTTCGGCCCGAACGGTCTCTACATACTGGACGAGCCGGAGGCAGCCCTGTCAGTGCAGGGATGCCTGGCGTTGATGGTCCGGATCCGGGAACTCCTCCGACGAAGCTGCCAGTTCGTGGTGGCCACGCATTCGCCGATCCTGCTGGCCATGCCCGGTGCACGAATTCTGCAGATCGAAAGCGACGGCACCATCGAGCAGGTGCAATATGAGCAAGCCGAGCCCGTCGCTTTGACCCGCGCATTCGTCAACCGCCCTGACCGCTTCCTGGACCGGATGTTCGCCGAGGAGGCATAGACCAGTCCGTTCGACGGCGCTTTCTGCGCGGTCAGCCAGGACGAGGCGTGCACGCACCGACGCCCTTTCACCAGGAGATGCAGCCGCACCGCTTGCGGGCGGGTGTGCGACTTCATTCCGCGACAACACTTCCCGATCCACAGGCCAAAAGTGCCTCCCGCAGTGAGCAGCAAACGCCGTCGGTTGAGACCTACACAGCCAACCAGTCGTCTGCACCGGCCGCTCGGCTGCGAGCAGCAGGTGGTATCGGTCGGCCTGGGCTGGTGTCCCCTTGTTGGCAGCCTTGACCACTGGTCAGCTGCATGCTCCGTGCCGCTCCCAGCGGTACGTCCGCTGGCCGTACCGGCTCTCGGTCTGCCCACACTGCCGACCGGGCTCCGAGCTGGGCACCCTCGACTAGTAGGTGACGGCGAGGGCCCCGCCGCCCATGCCGACGCAGACCGGAGCGATTTGCGTTCGGGTGACGCCCAGGTCGAACGGGTCACAGGTCGAAGAGGAGTCAGAAAGGTTGCGGGGACGGACGGCTTCCGCCTGTGCGCTGCCGGCGGAGAGGACCAGTACGAGGCCAGCCAGGCGACCGCGGAGGGCAATTTAATGAGTGGAGTCGGCTTGATCAGTCACCTGTCAGCTACGGTGCAGGCCATGGTCAGCCGCGTGTACGTGCCCTGGTTCTCAGTAGGAGAAGCCGACGAGGACGCGTTCGAGACGCTGGACGGCGCACGGTGCAGGTTCGTGTCCGTGCTACGCGAGCGCGCGGTCACCTGGCCGTGCGACCCGGACGACACCCTTGTCCTCCGCCCCGAGGAGACAGGGTTCGCGCATCTGCTGGCCCTGCTCTGTGCAGTGACGCCGGGAACCAATGTCATTTCCCATGTCTTCGGTGCGTTCTTCGACGGGCAGGGCGTGCTCGGCACCGAACTCCACGACCAGATGTACATTCCCCTCCAAGGGTCTGTGGTGGGGATACTCCGCGTGGCCGGTTCACCTGGTCGATGCGCGGAACTCACTGCAGGCTGGTTCGAACGCATCCTGCGGGGCCGAGCCGGCAACCTGGCCACCCCACCGTCGTGATCTTCATGTCCGAGCTGCAGCTTGTGTGACCCAGGAGCAGGCGGTGGAGGCACTCCGGTAGCAGGTACCGACGTGCCCACACTGCTACCCGGACCCCGAGCTGGGCGTCCTCGACGGTAGGGAGAGCCCCGCTCACGGGGTAGTGGCGGGGCCGGAAGAAGGCTGGCGCAGCGCTCGTTAGATTCCTGAGGCGACGCAGTCCTCCAGTTCCGCGGCTAGATCGGGATCCGGCTTGGGAATGGTGCCGTAATCAACATCATTGTCCACCTCAAGGCGTCGTACAGCCTCGGCAAGGGAGTCGGACAGCGGCACCACCAGCAACGGCGTGCCGGGGTCGTCGAGGTCCGCGGCCGAGTCGTCGACCTCGTACACGGTCAGGAAAGTCACGGTCCGCGGGGACCACGGCCACGCGCTGTCCCGCCGTTGCGATGGCGTGACCTGCAGTATCGGGTTCTCGTCCAGCCGGCGCAGCTCCTGCGTCTGGTCGTACCAGAGCCTGGCGTCGCGGAGTTCACTGTGCTGCAGGTGGTGCAAGTACATGCAGTGGGCGGCGGTGGAAGAGTCCGCGCCGGCGGCGAACTGCCACCAGAACTGTGCAGCCTCGTGCCGGTCGGCGAGGTACAGCAGACAGGCGAACGCCAGGGCACCGCCGGGTTCGATGGTGGCCCGGTCGTCGACCAGCAGGGCCATCGCGGCGATCGCAGCCGGATCACGGACGACACGCGAGCACAGGGCCTGCAGCTCGTGAGCGGCCCGCTCATGCAGGGCTGCCGGCACAGCACAGCGAATGCCGTCCGAGGCGCGGCCGGCCGCGCCGTTGGCCGTACGGATCCACCGGGCAC
>NZ_JBVJVY010000118.1:0-6875 GCF_055603265.1 Streptomyces sp. NPDC037288 | reverse complement strand
CCTCAGAACTCGCAATGATTCGGAGACCTGGAGTGCTCACCTGCTGGCGGCTACGGACCGTAGTCTTCCCCACGGCCCGACAAGGCCCATTAGAGCCCACTTTGGAGGCCCGCTGTACCGCCTGCAGGCGCCCTTCCCCTCCAGCCGATGCTGATCAACGGGTAGGCCACCAGCAGCCACGCCAGGACCGATGGGGGCAACCCGAGACCCTCACCGGGAAGCACCCCCATTTGTCGGTATTCCGGTCCGAGGGGCGGGCCTCCACGGCCGGTCGGATGACAGCCGCTGGAGGCTCCGGGACGCGTGACACGGACGGTGCGCCCGTTGCGGGCAGGCCCGCGGCGAAAGCGACCGTGGTTCTCAGGCGAGGACGACTGGCTCACCACTCAGCGCCACACCGGCTTGGCGTAGCTCACTGATCGCGGTGCGGGTGGTGTCGGCGGCAACGCCGGCGGTGTAGTCGAGCAGGACCCGGACGGCGAAGCCCGCCCTCACGCCGTCGAGCGCGGTGGCCTTCACACAGTGGTCGGTAGCGATGCCGACGACGTCGAGATCACTGATGTGGCGGGCACGCAGCCAGTCGGCCAGCGACGTGCCGTCCTGGGCCGAGCCCTCGAAACCGCTCTTCGAGGCGGAGTACGCCCCCTTGTAGAACACCTCGTGCACGCCGCCGGAGGTGACGGCGGGCGCGAAGTCCGGATGGAACTCGCTTCCCTCGCTGCCGACGACGCAGTGCTCGGGGAAAGAGCTCTGGAAGTCCGGGTGCTCGGAGAAGTGGGCCCCCGGGTCGATGTGGTGGTCACGGGTGGCGACGATGTGCGCGTACTTTCCATCGGCGCGCCGCACCAGGTCGGCGATGGCCACAGCCCTGCCCGCGCCGCCCTTCACCGGAATACTGCCGCCCTCGCAGAAGTCCTTCTGCACATCAACAACGATCAATGCACGGCGCACGGAGACCCTTTCCCTCGGAAGAACCCATTGCCGGTATGGTCGCTCCCTCCGCCGGTGAGCTGACGCAGCACTCGCCAGCACTCACCCGATAGGGACGCACTTGGTGAAAGTGTCCAGCTGCGGGTCGAGCACCTGGCCGAGTGACGCGCACCTGGCATAGCCCGTGCGGTTGTCCGCCGTCCGGTGCATCGGCTCGATCGGCCGGCTTTGGAACCATGGGGTGGGCCGGGCGCGTGCGGCGCAGTGAGTCGTGCACGGGAGCGGAGTGGGCCAGGGGGGTGCGTCGCGCGCTGGTCGTCACACCCTGCCCCCATGCCGCTTGCTCCGTGATTCTGGCGTGGACACCCTGGCTCCACCACTGTGGCAGGCCGGGCTAGCGCCGGTCGGCGCCCGGTGACGACCTGCCTCACCCTCGTACCGTTGATGACACTCTGATACACGACCCTCCTTCCCACGCGCCGCTGGACGAGCATCACCACCTGACGCTCCGTCGGAAACGGCGTCAAATCAGCGTCAGGACGGTTTCCGACACGCCCCCATGGACCGAGGAGAACGCGCCCATCACCTCGCGAGACGCCACCCGGACGCGCCTGAGCAACCTAGGAGAACTGCCGGTCAGAGGCCCTTTGCTGCGGGCTCCAAAATCGCCACGCACTCCACGTGCGACGTCATCGGAAACACGTCACAGGTCACATGGGGTTTTCCTGCCTTGCGCACGGCCTGTGAGGCGGCCGGAGCGTCAAATGAGCGTCATGACTGACGGACTTTCTCTTCTCCCCCGGCCGGTACACCGGGCTGTCCGCGTTTCTGATCCCCGTGGCCGTCATGTTGCTGCTCGGGCGGCGGGTCAGCTGCTGGAGGGGCTGTGGGATGCCCGGCGCAGCGCTCCCGCCACCGGGCCGTCCCGGGCGCGTCCGGGCGGAACCCGGGCGCGATTCGTACGGGCCGACCCGGTGGCCGGTGATGAGGCTGGACATCAGCAACGACTCGTCGCCGAGTTTCACCTCGTGCACATCGGCGTCCAGCCCCAGACGCCTGCCGGGCTGTGGCTCAGGCGTCGATGATGACCGGGATGATGAGGGGCTTGCGGCGGTAAGTGCGGAACGCCCAGTTCGCCACGGCGCGGGCGACGAGCTGCTCGAGCTGGTGGGCGTCCCCGACGCCTTCCTCGGCCGCGGTGGCCAGGGTCTTCTCGATGACGGGGATGACCGGCTCGAAGGTGGTGTCGTCGTGGACGAAGCCCCGGGCGAGGAAGTCGGGGGCCTCAGCGAGGGCGCCGGTGTCCGCGTCGACGATCGCCACCACCGTGACCACGCCTTCGGCCGCGAGGGTGAGGCGGTCCTTGAGGGACGCTTCGGTGGCGCCGCCGACTTCCATGCCGTCCACATAGACGTTGCCTGCGGGGACCTTGCCGGTGATGGACGCGCGCCCGTCGACGAGATCGACGACGACGCCGTCCTCGGCGATGACGACCCGGTCGGGATCGACGCCGGTACGGATAGCGAGGTCGCCGTTCGCCCGCAGGTGGCGCCATTCGCCGTGCACGGGCATGACATTGCGGGGCTTGACGATGTTGTAGCAGTAGACGAGTTCGCCGGCACTGGCGTGCCCGGAGACGTGCACCTTGGCGTTGCCCTTGTGGACCACGTGGGCGCCCCACCGGGTGAGTCCGTTGATCACCCGGTAGATGGCGTTCTCGTTGCCGGGGATGAGGGAGCTGGCGAGCAGGACGGTGTCGCCCTTGCCGATGCGGATCATGTGGTCGCGGTTGGCCATCCGTGACAGCGCGGCCATCGGTTCGCCCTGGGAGCCGGTGCACACCAGAGTGATCTTGTGGTCCGGGAGCTTCTCCAGCTCCTTCGTGCTCACGACCAGACCGGAGGGGACCTTCAGATAGCCCAGGTCACGGGCGATGCCCATGTTGCGGACCATCGACCGGCCCACGAAGGCGACCTTGCGGCCGTGCTGGTGGGCGGCGTCCAGGACCTGCTGGATGCGGTGCACATGGCTGGCGAAGCTGGAGACGATGACCCGGCGCGGCGCGGTGCGCATCACCTGCTCGATCGCCGGATTCAGCTCACGCTCGGAAGTGGTGAAGCCGGGTACCTCGGCGTTGGTGGAGTCGGTGAGGAACAGGTCCACGCCCTCCTCGCCGAGGCGGGCGAAGGCGCGCAGATCGGTGATGCGGTCGTCGAGAGGGAACTGGTCCATCTTGAAGTCGCCCGTGTGCAGCACCATCCCGGCGCCGGTACGGATCGCGACCGCCAGGCTGTCCGGGATGGAGTGGTTGACCGCCACGAACTCGCAGTCGAAGGGCCCGAAGCCGCGCCGGTCGCCCTCCCGCACCCGCACCGTGCGCGGCCGGATGCCGTGTTCCTTGAGCTTGGCCTCCAGAAACGCCAGCGTCAGCTTGGAGCCGACGAGGGGAATGTCGGACCGCTCGCGCAACAGGTACGGCACACCGCCGATGTGGTCCTCGTGGCCATGGGTGAGCACTACGGCCACGATGTCGTCCAGCCGGTCCCGGATCGAGGTGAAGTCCGGCAGGATCACGTCCACGCCGGGCTGGGTCTCCTCGGGGAACAGCACGCCGCAGTCGACGATGAGCAGCTTGCCGGCGTACTCGAAGACGGTCATGTTGCGGCCGATCTCACCCAGGCCGCCCAGGCCGATGACCCGCAGCCCTCCTTCGGGAAGCGGCGGGGCGGCTTTCAGCTCGGGGTGCGGATGACTCATACCTTGACGTTACCCGGAGAGTGGGACGGGATGATCCATTGCCTGTGTGATCTCTTCTCCCGACAGGGCCGGAGCACCGGCAGCGGCTGCTCCGGGACGATCGGATGACGCCGGCGGCCGGACAGGGAGGGGCAAGGCGGTACCGCCTTCGGTGTGTCAGCCGTGAGCCCGGTGGTGCTGGCGGGGATCTCCTGCCTCTTGTCGTGGTGGCCGGCCTCCGCGGCCTCCCGGTGCGCCTCGGCGCTGGTCCACTCGGTGTACAGCAGTGCCCGAGTGTCGTCGGCGCTGTGCCGGAAGTGCGCCCGATCTTGCCCCGGGTGCCCGCCCTCCCTCGGCTGGGCGGCGATCACGGCGTCCGTGAAGGCGCGCTGCCACTCGGCTCCATGACGTCGAAGGCCGCGGTGACCAGGCAGCCGGGCGTGTGAGTCTCGTCGGCAACGGCGAGGCCGGGGTACCGGCGGTATCGAGACGGCCCGGCGAGGGCGGCTGTCGAGCCGCTGCCCCGCAGGTACGGGTCGTGGGTGCCGTCATCGGCCCCCTGTGCGCGGGTCAGCACAGCGTCACCGTCGGTGCTCAGGAAGCAGGACAGTGCGGCGAGCCCATGCGCCCAGGGACCGCAACCGTGCCATGACGAACCCGTCCTCTCGGCAAGGACCAACTGACCGTCGCCTCCCACCACCACCGTCCGGGTCATGCCCGGATTCGTTCGATCACAGGTCACTGCTCGAACGTCCCGAGGAATTATTCGGATGCTTGTGCGTGCTGGCCCGGCCGGGATCAGACACTCGTCCATGCTTCGATGAAGGCGTTACGTCCGGCCGCATCGGGCAACTTGTGGTCCGCGTGAAGGACGCGCCAGGCGGTGAGTTCCAGGTCCCGGAGCCAAAGTTCGCCGATGACCTGTGTTTTGAGGTCAGGGAGGTGGTCGGACTCGGCGAGCGCCTGGCCGATCACCTCTGCGGCCGCAACGCGCTGGGGAGGCGTCATCTCGTCGACGGCCGAGAGGATCTGTCCGGCCAGACCGGTTCCTTCTCCGGCCAGCGAACGCAGCACCAGGTCCTTGATGTTGGTCGGCAGCAGGTAGGCGGTGCCCGAGGATCGCCACAGGTTCGACCAGAAGCGTTCTCCTGTGTCGGTGGGGGCGGGGAGCGCGGCCAGCAGTCCGAGGAGGTGCGCGGTGGCCGCGTAGCCATCGGAGTGGGCCGCCGCGAGGACGGCGATGCCGGCGACACGCCCCATGTCGAAACGGCCGGTTTCGAACTCTGGGGGCAGCCCCAGTCTTTGTTCCAGCTGATCTGCGAGGGGGGCGGATGCGTGGGAGGGGAAATCGGGAAGCATCGGCGGTCCTTGGGCGTAGGTGGGCGGAGATGCGCGCTCGGGAACCTTGGTCCTTCCCGTGGTCAGGCGGCTTACACTGCTTCCGCAGGCCCAGTTGGTGGCGAGACCGACCTCGACGGACGCTGTCATGGGCAGGCTCTTGGCATGATCGGATGGTTGCCGATGATGCCCAGAAGAACGGGACAGGACGGGAAGTTGTGTCTGGGGACGCCGTAGCCGGTCTCCCCGGCGGATCACATCATGGCAATGCCGGGGAGGAGTTTCACCCGGTTGCCGACCTGGTCGAGTGGGCGGCCGACCTGGTCGAGCCGGTCAAGCCGAAGCTGCGTGGCTGGCTCCATGCCGCGATGGTCCCTGCCTCGGTGAGCGCCGGCATCGTCCTCGTCCGCCTGGCTCGGACCCAGCAGGCGGCCCTGGCTTGCACCGTATACTCCGTCACCGCCTGGCTGCTGTTCGGGACGAGCGCCGTCTACCACCTGGGTAGTGGGGGCCGATGGGCGAGGCCGTCCTGCGTCGCCTCGATCACGCCAACATCTTCCTGATCACCGCCGGAACCTGCACCCCTCTGGCCGTGCTCCTCCTCCCTTCTGACCGGCGAAACCTGCTGCTGTGGATCGTGTGGACGGGCGCGCTGACCGGTATCGCCTTCCGCGTGCTGTGGGTCAACGCTCCCCGCTGGCTGTACACCCCCTGCTACCTGGCCCTGGGGTGGGCACCGGTGCGTTACCTGCCCGACTTCCTGCGCACCGGCGGTGCGGCCGTGGTCACCCTGACACTGACCGGCGGTCTCCTCTACAGCGCGGGAGCGGTGCTCTACGCCGTCCAACGCCCCGCCCCCTCGCCCCGCTGGTTCGGCTTCCACGAGGTGTTCCACGCCCTTGACCGTGGCGGCCTTCACCGCGCATCACATCGCCATCTCCCTCGCCGTCTACTGACCACGACAGCAGGCGCATTCACTACTGCGGCACGGTGCTCTCGCCGCACTCGCGGCCCGATCAACGACTGGGGCCGTGTGGGGGGATGCCTGAAGGGGAGGCGGCGCCCGGGTAGGGAGCGTGCCAGCCGCCTCACCCGTTGTGGCGACGCCACGACCGGGGCCGGAGGTGAGCGAAATGCCGGTGGAGCCGTTCGGACACTGCGGCCTCGATCGGGGTGCCCTGGTCGACGAGCTCACGCGCGCGGGCCGCAATGCGCAGTTGGTAGCGGGAGTAGCGGCGGCGACCGCCCTCGGAGCGCAGTGGTGTGATCAGTCGCGCTTCGCCGATGGGGCGGAGAAAGCCGGGAGTGGTACCGAGCAACTCGGCGGCCCGGCCCATCGTGTAGGCGGGGTAGTCTTCGTCGAGACGGCTTAGCGACTCGTCTGCTGTCATCTCACCTCTCTGTGGAACGCGTGGAGGGGCCTTGGTGCCGTTTGGCACCAAGGCCCCGAAGGAACTGCAACACCATCTGCCGGTCCTCAAGGGTGTTGCACAAGGCTCAGTGCGGGCGAGGCTGAGTGCCGACTGACGTGCTGTTTTTCGCATCGTGAAGTTCGTGCGGTAATACACGGTCACCAGCAGCACCCGCTCGGCCAACGGAAGGCACCGCGGCCGACCACCACCAGGACCGTTGCCGCCCCGTTCCCGCACCGCGCGAAGCAGTTTCTCGAACCGCCCCATCCGCAACCCGGTGAACGTCTCCACCCACACCGGCTCAGCCCTCAACACCCCACCCATAAAGGCAAAATGCCCGCCACTGACCTTGTGCGACACCCTTTAGCTTGATCTTTAACCTGTGCGGCGGGGTCGTGGGGTCGTTGACTTCTTCGTTCGCTGCTTCGTCGTCGGTGTTTTGCGGGGCGTGTGCACGTC
>NZ_JBVJVY010000117.1:0-6896 GCF_055603265.1 Streptomyces sp. NPDC037288 | reverse complement strand
GGCCACCCGCCATGACGTGGGCAAAACGACCAGGCGCCCCCAGACCATCGCCGAACGTAATCGTCTCAAAGCTCGCAAAGGTTAAATAACAAGCTCAGTGTCCGCGCCTGATCCACTCCTCCAGGTGAGGCGCCTCGGCGCCGATGGTGGTGGCGTCTCCGTGGCCGGTGAGTACCTTCGTCTCCGGAGGGAGGGTGAGGAGGCGGTCCCGGACGGAGCCGATGATCGTCGGGAAGTGGGAGTAGGAGCGTCCGGTGGCGCCCGGGCCGCCCTGGAAGAGGGTGTCCCCGGTGAAGACGGTGCCGAGCCCGGGGTCGTACAGGCAGACGGCGCCGGGGGCGTGGCCGGGGGTGTGGAGCACTCTCAGGTCGGCGCCGGCGGCCTCGATGACCTGGCCGTCCAGGAGATGCCGGTCGGGGTCGCGGTCGGGGTGGGTCTGCTTCCACAGCGGCAGGTCGTCGGGGTGCAGCCAGATGGTGGCGCCGGTGAGGTCGGCGAGTGCCGGTGCGGCGTTGACGTGGTCGTTGTGGGCGTGTGTGCACACGATGGCGATCAGGCGCCGGTCGTCGACGGCGCGGGCGATGGCCTCGGCGTCATGGGCGGCGTCGATGACGATCACCTCCCGCTCGTCGCCGACGATCCACACGTTGTTCTCGACGTCCCAGGTGCCGCCGTCGAGGGTGAACTGCCCTGAGGTGACGAGGCGTTCGATGCGTACGGTCATCAGAGCACCACCACCGAACGCAGCACGTCACCGTGGTGCATCCGCTCGAACGCCTTTTCCACCTCGTCCAGTTGGATGGTCTCGGTGACGAACGCGTCGAGCGGGAGGCGGCCCTGCAGGTGCAGGTCGATCAGCATGGGGAAGTCCCGGGAGGGCAGGCAGTCGCCGTACCAGCTCGACTTGAGGGCGCCGCCGCGTCCGAACACGTCCAGCAGGGGCAGTTCGAGCTTCATCTCGGGGGTGGGGACGCCGACGAGGACGACCGTGCCGGCGAGGTCGCGGGCGTAGAAGGCCTGCCGGTAGGTCTCCGGGCGGCCGACGGCCTCGATGACGACGTCGGCGCCGAAGCCACCGGTCAGCTCGCGGATCGCCTCGACAGGGTCGGTCTCCTTGGAGTTGACGGTGTGCGTGGCGCCCAGGGTGCGGGCCTTGTCCAGCTTGCGGTCGTCGATGTCCACGGCGATGATCCTCGCCGCGCCGGCGAGGTCCGACCCGGCGATGGCCGCGTCGCCGACGCCGCCGCATCCGATGACCGCGACGGAGTCGCCCCGGCCGACACCGCCCGTGTTGATCGCCGCGCCGATGCCGGCCATGACGCCGCAGCCCAGCAGGCCGGCGACCGCCGGAGAGACGGCCGGGTCGACCTTGGTGCACTGGCCGGCGGCGACGAGGGTCTTCTCGGCGAACGCGCCGATGCCGAGGGCCGGGGAGAGCTCCTGCCCGGTGGCGGCGAGGGTCATCTTCCGCCGGGCGTTGTGGGTGTTGAAGCAGTACCAGGGCCGGCCGCGCAGACAGGCCCGGCAATTGCCGCAGACGGCACGCCAGTTGAGGACCACGAAGTCACCGGGGGTCACATCGGTCACGCCCTCGCCGACCGACTCCACGACACCGGCGGCCTCGTGGCCGAGCAGGAAGGGGAAGTCGTCCGAGATACCGCCCTGCTTGTAGTGCAGGTCGGTATGACAGACCCCGCAGGCCTGCACGCGCACCACGGCCTCACCGGGTCCCGGATCCGGTACCACGATCGTGTCGACCCGTACGGGCTCGTCCCTGCCCGGTGCGATCACGCCGCGTACTTCCTGCGCCATGGTCTGACCCCTTCCTCGGTTGCCTTCCCCGCCGACCCTACGCGCGACCGATCGGCAGCGGGACGGACCACGGCGGTGATCGTGGATCTTTCCGGCCGCCGGGCGAACCGGCCGGGTCCTCACTCCTTGGGAGCGGTTGGAATTCCGTAAGAATCTGACCGAATAACGCCATTCTATGATGGCAATCTTTTTGCAGGCTGCGGGAGTTTGCCTGGTGTGTGCACCTGACCCGGGCGTGCCTCAATGGGGGCATGTCTGTCGACGGCCGCACTGGACGCACCGCATTCCTGTTCTCGGCCGGCGCCGCACCGCGGCCCGGCAGCGGGCGTGAACTCCGCGATTCCTTCCCGGTGTTCGCCGACGCGTTCGACGAGATCTGCGCGCGCCTCGATCCCTATCTCGAACTCCCGCTGGAATGCGTGATGTCCGCGGCCGGCGGCACGCGTACGGCCGCACTGCTGGACCGGGAGTCGTTCGCCGGGCCGGCGGTCTTCGCGCTCCAGGTGGCGCAGTACCGGCTGCTGCACAGCTGGGGCGTCCGGCCGGACGCGGTGTTCGGACACGCGTCCGGGCGGATGGCCGCCGCATACGCCGCGGGTGTGTTCTCCCTGGCGGAGGCCTGTCACGCGGTCGGCACCCTGGCCCGCCTGCTGGGCGGCCGGCCGGCGCAGGGGCCGCGCTCCCCCGGCCTGGACGGCAGCCTCGCCGCCTACGGCCGCACCCTCGCCACGCTCCACCCGCGGGTGCCGCGCATCCCCTTGCTCTGCGACGTCACGGCCCGGCCGGTGGGTACCGAGACCGCCGATCCGGAGTTCTGGGTGCGGCGCGCGCCGCTGCGCTTGGCGGAGGCCGTCTGCCTGCTGCACCGCGACGGGGTCCGCACCTGGCTGGAACTGGGCCCCGCAGACCAGCTCACCCGCCAGCTCCCGGAATGTCTCACGGACTGCCTCGCCGACGGTACGGCCGCGGCCTTCGCGCTGTCCCGGGACTGGGCGCTGCTGCGGTCGGGGCCGAGCGCGGGCCGGCAAGGGCCGTGACGGAACCGGGTGCCAGCCCGCAAGGCCCGTGCCACCGGGGACGTGACCGGCGGCGCCGGCCTGCGCACCGGTACGGCACAGGCGGCGCACCGGCGGAGGCGTACGTCTGCGCTTGCCGTGGCCGCCGGGCCGGAGGAGCCTCGAAGGGTGGGGGTCCGTGTGGTCCGCGCCCCGCCGGGCCGCGGGCGCCCGAAGGAGGTCACCATGGGCACCGCGACAGGTTCCGGCTTCGACACCGAGACACTGCGCCGGGGCATAGAGGGGAACACCGGCAACACCCTTCTGTCTCTGTACGCCGACGACGCCGAGATCCGCATCGTCGACCACAACCACCAGCCCAGCCACCCCACCGTGCTGCGCGGCCGGGGTCAGATCGCCGAGTTGCTGGACGACATCTACAGCCGCGACATGACGCACAAGCTGGACCACTGCGTGGTCCAGGGCGATCACGCGGCGTTCACCGAGTCCTGCCAGTACGGTGACGGTACCCGGGTCCTGGCCGAGTCGATGGTCACGTTGCGTGACGGGAAGATTGCCAGTCAGCTGCTCATCCAGGCGTGGGACGAGTAGGCGCACGCAGTGACATGACAGGCGCCGGAAGGAGATTCGCCAGGGTCCAGGTCACCTCCAGGCTGACCTGGACCTTCTCGGCCAGGGCGGTCCTCGGGCGGACGCCCCGGGCGCACCCCCGGCGGCCGGCGCGGGCTTCCGCGGCGGGCCGGTACGTGTCCGCCGCGCTGCTTCGGTCAGCGCTGAGAGCCGCGCGCCTTCGCCCGCATCCCGCCGCGCTGCCACGGGCGCCTCGCGCGCGGCGTGATCGGCGTCGGTAGCGCCGGCTCCCGTCGTCCGGCCCCACGGGAGCCTGCTTCGACGGGCGGGCCAAGGGGCGTGCGTGCGCTCGGTTACGCTGTACCCGGGCCGTGACTGGCGCTGAGGTGGAGTACCACCGGGGAGCGGTCCGTGGTGGATGCCGCGCGCCTGGGCGAGAGAGTCGATCCAGCCCAGGAGTGTGCAGCATGACCCAGGCCCGTCTCATGGACGGCACCGCCCTCGCCCGCCGTATCGTCGAGGACACCGCGAAGAAGGCCGCCGACCTCACCGCTCGGACCGGTACCGCGCCCTGTCTCGCGACCGTGCTCGTCGGCGAGGATCCGGCGTCCGTGACCTACGTCCGCATGAAGCAGAACCGCTGCCGCAAGGCCGGCATCGGGTCCCGGCACGTGGCCCTGCCCGCCACCACGACGACCGCCGAACTCGTCGGCACCCTGCGGGAGTTGTCTGCCGACCCGGCCGTGCACGGGATCCTGCTCCAGCACCCGGTCGGCGAGCACATCGACGAGCGCGCGGCGTTCGAGGCGATCGCTCCCGAGAAGGACGTCGACGGCGTCACGTTCGCCTCGTTCGCCACGATGAGCTTCGGCCTGCCGGGCTTCGTCTCCTGCACGCCCGGCGGCATCCTGCGCCTCCTGGACGAGTACGGCGTCGACCCCGCCGGGAAGCGGGCCGTGGTCGTGGGCCGCAGCGCGATCCTCGGCAAGCCGGTGGGCATGCTGCTCCTGGCCCGGGACGCGACCGTGACGTACTGCCACTCGCGGACGGCGGACCTGTCGGCGGCGGTCCGCGAGGCGGACATCGTGGTCGCCGCGGTGGGCCGGCCGCGGCTGATCCGCGGGCAGGACATCAAGCCGGGCGCCGTGGTGATCGACGCCGGCTACAACCCGGGGAACGTCGGCGACGTCGACTTCGACTCCGCCGTGGAGTGGGCCTCGCTGATCACGCCGGTGCCGGGCGGTGTCGGCCCCATGACGATCGCCACGCTGCTGGAGCAGACCGTCGAGGCCGCCGCCCGGCAGTCCGGCGCCTGAGGCCGGCGTACGAGGTCAGCGCAGCCAGGCGCTGTACTCCATCACGTCCCCGGCCCGCACGCCGTACCGGGAGTCGTCCTTGCTGAAGGTGGCCTCCAGACCGAGGACCGCACCGGTGCGCGGATCGAGGATCAGCATGCGCCGGGCGCCGGGGACGTCGTACGCGTACGCCTGCCCGGGGCGCCCGAGCCGGTCCGTCACCTGTCCGACGGGCCGCAGGCCCTTGGCGTCCGCGAGGACCCGGACCAGCGCGGCCGACTCTCGGGGGCCGAGTGTCCAGTGGTCCAGCAACTCCCTGACGCTGTCGAGGAGTTCGGCCGTGGTCAGGGACCCTGTGCCGGGGTGGACCGCCTCGGCGAGGTAGGCCCGCAGGGCCGCCGGATCGTGCGGGGGGCGTGCCTCGGGCGGGGCGTCGCTCCAGCTCGGCGGGTAGGCGGTCCGGCTCAGCACATGGCCGTCCTCCACCAGCCGCGGCTCGTCGCCCTCGTCGGTGAGGACCGGGCGGCCCGGGTGGCGCGGATCGGTCGCCACGACGACCTCGGTGTGGCTGTCGTCCGCGTTCCAGCGCACCACGGTCTCCTCCGGGAGGGTCACGGGCGGTTCGCCGTCGCTCATGCCGAGGCTCCAGGACTGCACATGGGTGCCCTTGCGCAGGCCGGGCGAACCGTCCGCGGCGGCCGTGGCGGCCAGTTGGGCCATCCGGTCCAGCGATACGGCGGCGGAGTGGGCCCGGACGGCCAACGGTCGGGGCGCGGCGACGGCGGGCTGACCGTTCGGGCCGCCGAGCAGCGCGGTGAGGGTGGTGGCCAGAACGACGGCGGTGGCGGCGAGGCCCCACAGCAACCGGGCGCGCGGGGCGGCCCGGGAGGGGCGGCGCTCGTCCGTACGCAGCAGCAGTTCCAGCCGCCGCTCGGCGCGGTGGTCCAGCGGTCCGTCACCGAAGTGCGGGCCGTGGACCGGAACCGGGTTGGCGTGACGGAGAAGGTCGAGTTCATCAGGCATGGCGGGGGTCCTTGCGCGGGGGTGCACCGGCGGGGGCAGCGGAATCGGGACGTGATCGCCGGCCGGGACCGCCGTCCCCGGCGGGCGTCTCGGCGTCGGCACCGGCCGGATCGGCCGGCCGCCTGCCGTCACCAGACGTCCGTCCGTCGGGCCGGGCGGTCGCCGACGCCTCGCGAGGCATGCGGTGCCCGGACGGTGACGCGTCCGCCGGCACCCCGGGAGGCATGGGTTGAGCCGGGAGTGACACGTCTGCCGGACTCCCGGCAGCCGGGCGCCGAACAGAGACCGACGTGTCCGCCGGCCTGCCGGAAGGCACGGAGTGAGCGGGGAGTGACACGTCTGCCGGGCTGCCGGGAGACGTCCGCCGAGCGGGGTGCGTCTCGTCGGCCGACGCCCCGGAAACCGGCCGTTCGTTCAGGCTGTCGATCTCGGTGCGCAGTCGGCGGCGGGCGCGGTGCAGGCGCATCGCCGCCGCGCGTCTGCCGCAGCCCAGCGCGACCGCGATCTGCCCGGCGTCGAGTTCCTCCCAGGCCGCGAGGCGCAGTACCTCCTGGTCGGCCGGGGACAGCCGGTTCAGGGCCTCGTGCACCCAGGCGCCGGCGGTCTCGGCGTCCGGACTGTCCACGATGTGCCGGCCGTGGGCGGCCTCGTGGTTGCCCAGCCGGTCCACCAGCCGGCGCCGCCGCCCGTAACCGCGTACCGCGTTCGCCAGGCAGTTGCGGGCCACCCCGTACAACCAGGGCAGCGGCGCCTCCGGCAGGTCGCGCCGCCGTCGCCAGGCGACCGTGAACACCTCCGCCACCACTTCCTCCACCTCATCGGACCGCCCGGGCAGTCGCCGCGCGACATAGCGGCTGACCGCCCAGTAGTGCTCGCGATAGGCAGCGGCGAAGATCTCGTCGTTGCTCATGTTCGGTTCGTGTCCGGCACCGCCCGGATCGTCACACCCTTCTTCCGTGATGCTCATCGCGTCGCCCGAGTGTGACCGGTGGGCCGGGGGCGGACACAGGCGGGGCGTGAAGAGGATCAGAAACATCAAGGGCATCAGGGGCATCAGGGCGGTGCGGTGGCTGACGACCACCGATCACAAGACGATCGGCACGCTCTATCTGGTCACCTCGTTCGCGTTCTTCCTGATCGGTGGCGTGATGGCGCTGCTGATGCGCGCCGAGCTGGCCCG
>NZ_JBVJVY010000116.1:0-7039 GCF_055603265.1 Streptomyces sp. NPDC037288 | reverse complement strand
GCGTCCGTCGAGCAGCCGACGGCCGAGAGCAGAGCGATACAGGTCGCGACAGCGGCGCCGAGACGGCCGGCGGTCCGACCGGCCGAACGGTCCAAATACATGTGATCCCCCGGGTGAGGTGCGGTCGCCTCTAATACGCACGGGCTCAAAGGGAGGTTGCATCGCAGCACAATCTTTTTTTGCCGGGCGACTGGACGGGGGAGATGCACAATGTGCTCGCGCACGGTAGGCGGCACGGCGGGTCCGACGAACCAACCACCCAGCACGCACCCGGGTTCGGTGGTTCAGGTACTCGGCCAGCTCCCGCCAGTCGTCGGCCGGAGCACCAGGATCTCCCGACGTCGTGGCTGGATCGTCACGCCATGCCGCTCTCACACCGGCGCAGACGCCCCGGTATCACCGCCGGTGCACAATGCGCTCAGCTCGTCCATGCGGGCCACCGGCCGACGGACCCATTAGTCAGCGGGAGGAAGAGCCTGCGCCGGTCGCCGATCAGCGTTTGCTTCGCGCGAGCGGTTGATCCACCAGTATGTGCGGGAGGTGTTCCCCCGGACCGACAGGTGCGGGTGCCGCATGGACGACGTGTGCGCGGGTGTGGCGGGAGTTTCCGTCCGGCTGTGGAGGCCGCGCGCACGCTGGGGATCGTTGTGCTGCCGGCGCGGGCGATGCGGCCGCCGGACAAGGCGGCGTGGGAGCGGGCTCTCGCCTCGATCCGGTCGCTGCTGCCGCACCACGGGGAGCGTTTCCCCGCCATGATGGCGGGCGTTCGGGTGTGTCTCTCAGACGCTCAACTGACCTGCGAACTCCGAGTTCTGATCAAAGCATGGGCAAGGGTTCTCCGCCAGCTGGTGGCCGAAGGTGGCCCTTGTGAAGCCACGGCTTCTGAGCGGCATGTTTGGATGTGTTGGTGATCGTTAACGCACAGGAAACATCCGAGCCGCGGACGTACGTGGACCGCATTCTGGAGCACTGGTGCAAGGACGAGGACACTGAGGCGCTCGTCCAGGGGGCGCAGCGGCTGACCAGAGGGGAGGCTCGGCGGCGACTGTTCAGGTTGGGACATGCGCTGCGCGGGCAGGGTCTCGCGCCCGGCGACGGAGTGGGGCTGTTCCTGGCCAACCGCGTGGACTCGGTCCTGGTGCAGCTCGCCGTCCATCTCATCGGCTGCCGCGTCGTGTTCCTGCCGCCCGAGCCAGGGTCCGGCGAGCTCGCCGCGCTGGTCGAGCAGTCCCGGGCGCGCGCCGTGGTCACCGACCCGCTCTTCGCGCCACGGGCCGCCGACGCGGCCGGCCGCAGCGTCCACGCCCCCGTACTGCTCAGCCTCGGGCCCTGTGAGCAGCGGTGCACGGACCTGCTGGCGCTGGCGGCCGAGTGCCCGGCCGTGCGCCCCGACGGCGTGCCCGCCCCGGGACCGGACGAAGCCGTCACCGTCCTCTACACCGGCGGAACTCTGGGCCGCCCCAAGCTCGCCGCGCACAGCCACCGGCTTTACGACGCGCTGGTGGACCTGGTGGAAGACGCCCCGCAGAACTCCCGCCCCGCGATCTTCCCGACCATGAACCAGGGCACGGACAGGGTGCTGGCCTCCACCCTGCTCACCCACGGCAGCGGGCACCTCACCTCGATCCAGGCTCTGGTGACAGGCTCGGCCCTCGTCGTGCTGCCCGAGTTCGAAGCGGGCGCGGCGCTGAAGGTACTGCGCGAGGAGCGGATCACCGCCACCATGTTCGTACCGCCCATGCTGTACGCGGTCCTCGACCACCCGGACTGCGAGCCGGGCGCCCTGCCAGCGCTACGGCGGATCGTTGTCGGCGGCGCGGCCACGTCGCCCAGCCGGCTGCAGCAGGCTGTCGAGGTGTTCGGGCCCGTGCTCAGCCAGGGCTACGGGCAGTCGGAGGCGCTTGGTATCACCGCGTTCAGTGCGGAGGATCTCGCCTCGGAGGGAGCTCGCTGCCCCGAGCTCTGGCGCAGTTGCGGTCGCGCGATATCCGCCGTCGAGATCGAGATCCGCGGCGAAGACAGCGCGGCGGCACTGCCCGTCAGGCAGGTCGGCGAGGTGTGCGTCCGTGGCGAGACGGTGATGCTCGGCTACTACGAGGACCCGGAGCGCACCGCGGCTGCGCTGCAGGACGGCTGGCTGCGCACCGGGGACATGGGTTACCTCGACGCCGATGGGTACCTCTATCTCGTCGACCGGGCCAAGGACATCATCGTCACCGGCAGCACCAGCGACAACGTCTACTCCAGGGTCCTGGAGGATTTCCTGCTCACGCTACCCGGTGTGCGCAACGCGGCGGCGCTGGGTGTACCGGACGAGGAGTACGGGGAGGCCGTACAGATCTTCCTGGCCACGGCCGAGGGTGCCGACGTCGACCCGGAGGCGGTCGGCGCGGCGGTGACCGCCGAGTTGGGAGAGTTGTACACGCCGCGGAAGACGGTCCTGCTGGACCACCTGCCGACGACCAAGGTCGGCAAGGTGGACAAGAAGGCGCTGCGCGCCGCGTGGACGAGCGGGGCCTCGGACCCGCTCTAGGCTCCGTGTTGTAAAGGCCCCCTGGCCTGATGCGGTGCCAAGTGCGCCGGGCGACAGGGAATTTGTGGCTCACCTCGACCGGCCGCCCGTTCCCCTGTGAAAGGCGGAAGTGCGGCACCGCGGTCCTCTGGGTTCCCTGTCGAGAGGTCGCGGGGGCCACCGCCGACGCGGCGGCCGAAAACAGCTGGACGCCGGGCAAGGCGGGCAGCCGACCCTGTACGGACACCGCTGGCGACTCCGCAGCGCCCCGTGCTGGCGAGGTGTTCAGCCGCCTGTGCCCGTTCGGGCGCCGTACTTGCCGCCGCGGGACGCCAGCTCCTTGATCGCCACCGCGGTGCGCCCGGTGATGTAGGTCCGGCGGAGGGTGTCGTCGCGGTGGGTGAACTGACCCACCGCGTTCTTCCGTCCGAGGCTGACGGCCCGCGCGACGTAACGCAAGGAATACGGCTCGGGCGTGCGGCCCTCGACCAGCCTGGCCAGGGTGTTGACCGCGTGAGCGGCCTGCGGTCCGGCGAGCGCGCAGGCGAACCGGGCTCCGGGTACGGCCGCGCAGTCACCCACGACAAAGACCCGTTCGTCGTCGACACTGCGCAGGCACTCGTCCACGAGCGCACGACCTTCCGGATCGACCGTGAGACCGCTGCGTCGCGCAAGGTCTGGGACGCCCGACACGATCGCCCACAGGGTGAGGCCGGAGGCGAACGCCGCTCCCGACCGAAGGTGCACGACGCCGTCGGCGACCTCCGTGACGCCGTCGTCCACGATATCGACCTTCAGTCGCTCCAGTCCGGCGCGCACCCGCTGGCGCGCCCGGTGGGAGAAGTTGCCGGCGATCGACGACCCGACCATCCGTACCCGGAGGTCCGGCCTCGCCTCGGCCACCTCCGCCGCCGTCTCGACACCCGTGGCGCCGGCCCCGATCACCGTGACCGTCCTGCCCGCGGGAAGCGCGCCAAGCGCCACGCGGGCCTGCTCCGCGCCCTCCCAAGTACCCACCGGGACCGTTCCCGCCATCGGCCGCACAGTGCTACCCACGGCGAGGAACGCATAGTCGAAGTCGACACCCGTGCCATCATCGAGGGCGACGCTGCAGCCGCCGATCTTGTCGACGGTGCCGACCCGCGCAGTGATCCCGTCGCGCAGCATCGACGCGAGGGGCGTCGCGACGGTGGCCGTCCCCGCGATCTGCTGGTGCAGCCGTACGCGTTCCACGAAGTCGGGACGCGGGTTGATCACCGTGATCTCGGCGGTCCTTACCTTCTTGGCGAGCCGGTTCGCCGCAAGCGCGCCCGCGTAACCGGCGCCCACCACTACCACCTTCATATCGGCCTCCTGTCGGGGTGACTGGTCGGACATGAGATGCCGGCGGGCCGAAACCTGTGACACCGCCCTCGACGTGTCGCGCGTCACACGGCGCGGCGTGTCACACACCGGCGGGATCCGGCGTCCTGTGGGTGACACATGCACGAGCGAGGAAACAGGAGACACCGGCATGAGCGAGGACGGCCGCCGTCCCGACCCCGCCACCGAGGCGTTCGTCACCCACCGCAGGCTGCTCTTCACCGTCGCCTACGAGATGCTCGGGTCGGCGGTGGACGCGGAGGACGTCCTTCAGGAGACCTGGTTGCGCTGGGCGGGCGTCGATCTCGACACGGTGCGCGACGAGCGCGCGTACCTGGTCCAGATCACCACCCGGCAGGCGCTCGGCCGGCTGCGTACGCTCGGCCGGCGCAAGGAGTCGTACGTGGGTCCCTGGCTGCCCGAGCCGCTGCTCACCGCGCCGGACGTGGCCGAGGACGTCGAGCTCGCCGACAGCATCTCGATGGCGATGATGCTGGTCCTGGAGACGCTCGCACCGACCGAGCGGGCGGTGTTCGTGCTGCGAGAGGTGTTCGACCTCGGCTACGCCGAGATCGCCGAGGCCGTCGACAAGAGCCCGGCCGCGGTCCGCCAGATCGCCCACCGGGCGCGGGCGCACGTCGCCGCGCGCCGCCCGCGCGGAGTCGTCTCCGCGGCCGAGACCCGGGCCGCGCTCGGGGCCTTCCAGCGGGCGCTCGAGACGGGCGACCTGCAGAGCCTGCTCGACCTCCTCGCGCCGGACGTCGTCGCCCTGAGCGACGGCGGCGGCGTCAAGCAGGCTATGCCGCGTCCCACCGTGGGAGCAGAGAAGGTGGCCCGCTTGCTGGCCGCCGGCGTGGCGGTGTTCGGCCCCGCGGCGACGGTGGAGCCGGCACAGATCAACGGTCATCCGGCTCTGATCGTCAGGATCGACGGGGGGATCGACATGGTCGTGTCGGTGCGGATCGACGACGGCCTCATCACTGGGCTCTACTCCGTGCGCAACCCCGACAAGCTGACTCGTACGGAGCGGGAAACCGCTGTGAGCCGCTGAAGCTTGGGACGGCCGGTCCATCTGTCAGACGGTCCGCCCGCACGGTGAGAGGCGCAGCACCCCCTGGCTGCTTCGTTCACGTTTGGCGGCAGCACTTGTGCATGAGTTCCGGAGGCAGTTGATGATCACCCCGTCGAGAGATGTTCGCGAGTTTTGACGGCACCACCGTGCCGTCGCCGCGTCGAGTGATCAATTCGCTGTGCCTTGGCAAGCCGCGTCCGTAGGGTTTCTGCATGACGGATGAGAGTGAGCGGGCCGTGCAGGCGGCCATCGATGGGGAGATGCGGCTTCTTGATCCCGAGGTGCGTGCTTCCCCGGCCCGTGTCCTGGAGCTTCTGGATCCGGACTTCACCGAGATCGGGGCTTCTGGACGCCGGTGGGATGCGGAGTCGATCCTCACGGTGACGAGTGGCGGCTCGGTGTCCCCGGAGTCTCCGGTCAAGGTCAGCGAAATGTCCGGAGTCGTCCTTGCTCCGGGCGTCGTTCACCTAACGTACTTCGCCGACAACCAGGGCCGTCGGGCATGGCGGAGCTCTTTGTGGCGTCTGACGGAGACAGGCTGGCGGATGTACTTCCACCAGGGCACTTTGACCGGTTGAGTGGGTGGGACCGCCGCCCGCAAGGGCGGCGGTCGCCCAGCTGACCGGGGCGGCTTCAGCTGGCCGTAGCCGGCGTTTCCGCTCGCGCGCGGGTGCTGGCGAGGCGGTAGGAGTCGGTGCCGGTCTCGATGATGGCGCCGTTGAAAGTGAGGCGGTCGACGATGGCCGCGCAGAGACGGGGATCGGTGAAGGTCTTCGTCCAGCCGCCGAACGACTCGTTGGAGGCGATGGCGACGCTGTTCTTTCCTCACGCTCGGTCAGAACCTGGAACAGCAGTTCGGCGCCGTGCTGGTCGAGTTCCATGTATCCGAGCTCGTCGATGCACAAAAGGTCGACGCGGCCGTAGCGGGCGATGGTCTTGTTCAGCTGCTTCTCGTCGGCGGCCTCGACCAGCTCGTTCACCAGCTTCGTTGCGAGCGTGTAGCGGACTCGGTAGCCCTTCATGGCGGCCTCGGTGCCCAAGGCGATGAGCATGTGGGACTTGCCGGTGCCGGAGTCGCCGATCAGGCAGAGGGGCTACCCTTTCTTGATCCATTCGCAGCTGACGAGCGTGTTGATGGTGGCCGCGTCGATGTTGGGGTTGGCGTCGAAGTCAAAGGTCCGCAGCGACTTCTCCCTCGGGAAGCCGGCTGCCTTGATCCGCCGTTCCGAGCGCCGGCGGGCCCGGTCGTCGCACTCGGCCATCAGCAGTTCGGCATAGGGCCACCAAGTACCAATCACCGTGGCTTCGGTGTCCGACGAACAAGGGTCGTTTCGGCTCCTGCGTCGTGGCCCGCTCGGTCCGCGAGCCCGGTCTCTGCCGTGCTGGAGTCGTGCCGCCCCGTGCCTGCGACGAGATGACCGCGAACTGGACGCCCCCACCACCGCCGTGCTTGTCGCAGTCGATGGGCGCGACCGTGCCTCGACCGGCGCCGCCTCTGAGCCCGCGAGCGAGGTCGTCTGCTTATAACGCGAGGGCGAGGTTGTGTATGTGGGCGACGGCCTGGACCGAGTGATGGAGGGGCCGTCGCCGCGTGGGCGGCAGTTGCGGAGAATCTTGGTGGTTCTTCATCCGGCCGATGACGTGTTCCACGCGGGCACCGACCCTGCGGTGTTCGGCGTGCCGTCCTCTTCGCCCTTCAGCAACGCTCGTCCGGGGCGTTTGCGGCGCGGCACCGCCGTTCCGCAGTTGAGACAGGCCCCGTCATCGAGCACCGTCACGCCCTGACAGTGCCTACTGTGTCCGGAGGCCCACCAGGCGTGGGTGTCCGCCGTGCTTCCCGATACCGGGCGGGCTGCCGCGATCACCAGCCGCGTATCCGCGCCCACGATGAGTGTGCCGTCCACGATCCACATCCGTTCCGGGGCATCGGCCGGACGGGAGACGGGTTCGATCGCGAGCAGCAATGCCCAGCTCACAGCCTTGTGCAACACCCTTTAGCTTGATCTTTAACGTCCGGCGTCGAATGGTGTGTCGAACTTGATCACCTGGTCCGGTAACCGCCGTACATGGAAGCGGCCTTCGGCTGAACATGT
>NZ_JBVJVY010000115.1:0-7118 GCF_055603265.1 Streptomyces sp. NPDC037288 | reverse complement strand
TTCGTGTTCATGGTCCGCGAGACCTCGCAGATGTTCATCACCGGCCCGGACGTCGTCAAGGCGGTGACCGGCGAGGAGATCAGCCAGAACGGCCTCGGCGGCGCCGACGTCCACGCCGAGACCTCCGGCGTCTGCCACTTCGCCTACGACGACGAGGAGACCTGCATCGCCGAGGTGCGCTACCTCCTCTCGCTCCTCCCGCAGAACAACCGCGAGAACCCGCCCGCCGTTGCCGCCACCGACCCCGCCGACCGGCGCTGCGAGAGGCTGCGCGAGCTGGTGCCGCTCGACGGCAGCCGCCCCTACGACATGCGCGAGGTCATCGCCGAGGTCGTCGACGACGGCGAGCACATGGAGGTCCACGAACGCTGGGCCACCAGTGTGATCACCACCCTCGCCCGGATGGACGGCCAGGCCGTCGGTATCGTCGCCAGCCAGCCCAGTTCCCTCGCCGGCGTCCTCGACATCCACTCCTCCGAGAAGGCCGCCCGCTTCGTGCAGCTCTGCGACGCCTTCTCGATCCCCCTGGTCACCCTCGTCGACGTCCCCGGCTTCCTGCCCGGCGTCGACCAGGAGCACGGCGGCATCATCCGGCACGGCGCCAAACTGCTCTACGCCTACTGCAACGCCAGCGTGCCCCGGGTCCAGGTCATCCTGCGCAAGGCCTACGGCGGCGCGTACATCGTCATGGACTCCCGGTCCATCGGCTGCGACCTCTCCCTGGCCTGGCCCGCCAACGAGATCGCCGTCATGGGCGCCGAGGGAGCCGCGAACGTCGTCTTCCGGCGGCGCATCCAGGCGGCAGACGACCCCGAGGCGATGAGGCAGCAACTCGTCAAGGAGTACAAGGCCGAGCTGATGCACCCCTACTACGCGGCCGAACGCGGACTCGTCGACGACGTCATCGACCCCGCCGACACCCGTACCGCGCTGATCGCCGCCCTGGCGATGCTGCGCACCAAGCACGCCGACCTGCCCACCCGCAAACACGGCAACCCCCCGATGTGAGGAGGCCCCCATGGCCCGCACCTCCCCCACCGCCGCCCCGCAGGCTCCCGCGCCCGCCGCCCCGCAGGCTCCCACGCCCGCCGCCCCTCCGGCTCCCACGCCCGCGCTCGACGGGCCGCTCGCTCCCGCCCTCTTCCGTGTGATCGGCGGCAATCCCACTCCCCAGGAGGTCGCCGCCGTCGCCGCGCTCCTCACCGCGCTGGCCGCGGCCCCCGCCGAAAGCGCCGCCGAGCCGGCCGCCGACCGGCACCCGGCGCCCGCCCGCTGGCACCGCCCCGCGGCCCCGCCCCCGGCGTCCTGGCGGGCCCGTGCCTGAGCACGGCCGCACTGGCAGCTTGCTGCCGCCCTCGTTGCGGCCCCCTGGGACGCCTTGTTAATCAGACAGAAAGCGGCGAAACGTGCCGTACGGTACGGCTGCGGCCGGAGTTTCGGGAGGCAGCGGTGCTTCAGGTCGTGTTCCGGATCCTGGGGCCGCTGGACATCAGCGCCGAGGGACGGCCCATGCCCCT
Organism: Streptomyces sp. NPDC037288; assembly: GCF_055603265.1. Lineage (NCBI taxonomy): Bacteria > Bacillati > Actinomycetota > Actinomycetes > Kitasatosporales > Streptomycetaceae > Streptomyces > Streptomyces sp. NPDC037288. Next base: position 5,601 of record NZ_JBVJVY010000115.1, on the reverse strand, counting down.
GCAGGGCGGCCGGCAGCGCACCATCATGTCGATGCTGCTGCTCGCCCCCGGACGGGTCGTCTCCGTCGACACCCTCGCCGACGCCGTCTGGCACGGCGAACCGCCCGCCACCGCACGCAACCAGATCGCCATCTGCGTCTCCGCGCTGCGCAAGTCCCTGAAGACCGCGTTCGGCGTCGACGGCGTCCTCACCACCAGTCACCCCGGCTACATGCTCTTCCCCGGCGAACACCGCATCGACGCCGTCGAGTTCGAGGAGCGGGCCGCCGAGGGGCAGGCCGCCGCCCGCCGGGGCGAGCTGGAAGAGGCCTGCGCCCGCTTCGAGGAAGCCCTGGCCATGTGGCGCGGGCCGGCCCTGGAGGGCATCACCGCCGAACGCGTGGAAGCCGAGGCGACCCGCCTGACCGAGCTGCGCCTCGACGTGTACGAGCAGCTCACCGCGGTCCGTCTGGAACTCGGCCAACACGGCGAACTCGTCGCCGAACTCGCCCGGTTCGTACGCGACAACCCGCTGCGCGAGCAGGCCGTCGCCCAGCTGATGCTGGCCCAGTACCGGTGCGGCCGGCGCGCCGAGGCCCTGGAGACCTACCGGGAGGCCGGGCGGTTGTTCGCCGAGGAACTCGGCATCGATCCCGGCCCGGCCCTGCAGGAACTGCACGAGGAGATCCTCGCCGACTCCCCGGCGCTGGTGCCGCCCGCCGACCAGGTCAGCCTGGCGCCCGCCACCATCGTGCCCGCCCATCTTCCGCCGGCCCCCGCCTCGTTCACCGGCCGACGGGACGAACTGGCCGCCCTGGACCGGCTGCTGGACCACCTCGACGGAACCTCGCTGCCGGTCGGCTCCATCACCGGCACCGGCGGCGTCGGCAAGACCGCGCTCGCCGTCCACTGGTCCCACCAGGTCGTCGCCCGCTTCCCGGACGGGCAGCTCTTCGCCGACCTGCGCGGCTACGACGAGGAGGAGGCACCGCGCCGGCCGAGTGCCGTCCTGGACCGGTTCCTGCGCGCCCTCGGCGTGCCCGGCCCGCAGATCCCCGCCGACCAGGTCGAGCGCACCGCACTGTTCCGCAGCGTCCTGGACGGGCGGCGGGTGCTGATCGTCCTGGACAACGCCCGCTCGTTCGCGCAGATACGGCCGCTGCTGCCCGGCACCTCACGCTGCTGCGTCCTGGTCACCAGCCGCGACAGCATGGGCGGCGCCCTGGCCGGCGACTACGCCTACGTCCCCCTCCAGCTCGGCTCCCTCGAACAGGACGAGTCGATCACCCTGCTCTCCCGGGTCGCGGGCGACGACCGCTTCGTGGCCGATCCGGTCGGGGCGGCACGGCTGAGCGAGCTCTGCGACCGGCTGCCGCTGGCGCTGCGGATCGCCGCCGCCCGGCTCGCCGCCAAACCCCACTGGTCGGTCCGGACCCTGGTGTCCCGCTTGGAGGACCAGCACCGCAGACTCGACGAACTCAGCATCGACTCCCGCGGGGTCCGCGCCGGCCTGCGGCTCAGCTACCGCGGCCTGCCCGCCGACACCGCCCGCATGTTCCGGCGGCTCGGCGTGCTCAGCGTCCCCGAGTTCTCCGCGTGGACCGGCGCCGCCCTGCTCGACCTCGACCCCGTCGACGCCGAGGACCTCATCGAGCAGCTCGTCGACGCCCAGCTGCTCGAACCCATCAGCGTCGGCGTCGGTCACGTCCGCTACCGCTTCCAGGACCTGCTGCGGCTGTTCGCCCGCGAACGCGCCCTGGAGGAGGACACCGACGCCGAGCGCAGTGCCGCCGTACGGCGCGCCGGCGGCACCTGGCTCGCCCTCGCCCGCGAGGCCCACCGCAGGATGTACGGCGGCGACTACACCGTCATCCACGGTCCGGCACCGCTGCGCGACCTGCCCGCCCATCTCGTGGACAGCCTGCTGGAGGATCCCATGGGCTGGTTCGAGACAGAGCGGCTCGCGCTCACCGCGCTCGTCGACCAGCTGGCCCGGGAGGACGAGTCCGCCCACGCCTGGGACCTGGCCGTCACCGCGGTCACCCTGTTCCAGAACCGCAACTACCTGGAGGACTGGCGGGACTGCGCCGAGACCGCGCTGGCGGCGGCCCGGCGCACCGGCGACCGGCTGGGCGAGGCGGCGCTGCTGCAGTCCCTCGGCACCCTGGAGATCATCCAGTGGGACTTCGACTCCGCCCACGAGAGGCTGTTGCCGGCACTGCGCCTGTTCGAGGAGCTGGACCGGCACCAGGGCCGTGCGCTCGTCCTGCGCAACCTCGCGCTGTGCGCACGCCACCGTTCGGACCCGGTCCGCGCCCTCGACCTGGGACGGGCCGCTCTGGAGATCTTCCGCGAGGTTGGCGACCACTACGCGGAGGCCCATGTGCTGGGGCTGCTCGCACAGATCGAACTGGAGCGGGGCGACGCACAGGCGAGTCTGCTGCTGTCGTCGGAGGCGGTGGCCAAGAGCCGAGGTCTCGGCGTGGGGCGCGGCGAGGCGCAGAGCACCGTACGGCTCGCCGAGGCACTCATCCAGCAAGGGGACGGGGTACGGGCGGAAGAGGCGTGCCGACGCGCGCTGGAGCTGGTTCTCGACAGCGGCGACCGGCGGGGCGAGGCGCATGTGCTGCGCGCGCTGGGGGAGGCACTGTGGTGCCAGGACAGACTGGCGGACGCCGAGACGGTGCTGCGGGACGCCATCGAGGCCGCCGAACAGGTGCCGGACCGGTACGTCCAGGCACGGGCGGCCGTCCTCCTCGGGTGTGTGCTGATGCTGCGGGCGGACCGGGCCGGCGCCGCGGCCGCTCTGCGCGGGGCGGGTGAACTCTTCGCCGACGTCGGCGTGCGGCAGTGGCGCGAACGCGTGGACCGGCTGCTGGCGGCGCTCGGGCAGGACGAACCGGCCGACCCGGGCCTGCTGTTCGCCCTCGCCCGCCCCTGACCGGCCGCGGTGCCCGCCCGCCGGTCACGTCCACGGGTCGTCGCGCAGCGTGGAGGAGCCGGCGGGAGCGGACGTCCAGGGGTCGTCGCGGCCCACCACCTTCCGCGTCACCGTCCAGGGATCGTCCGCGGCCCGCACCGAGGTCCACCGGTCGTCCGCCGTGACACCCGACGGCGCGTGGCCGGCGAGCGGGTTCAGGTCGTGCGTGGCGCCGACCGTGCCGACCGCGGCGAGCAGCAGCACGGCACCGGTCGTGAGCCGGCCCAGGGGAGCGGTCGCGGCGGTCCTCCTGGCGGTGTGGAAGAGACGGTTCACGGGGTCCTCCTGAGGGTGATCTCCGGCGGTCTCGGGGCGCTGCCCGGGGTGATGCCGAGAACGCTACGGAGCCGCCGTTTTACGCCTCTTTCGAAGCTGTTTCGCAGCTCCGAAATCGATTCGAGGACGAGGAAAAACCGCAGGTCATTAGCTTTTCGCGGCAGACGGCCCGGGACAGCAGCGGGCCCGCGCACCCGCGGAGGCCCGCATGGAGTTCAGGATTCTCGGCCCGGTGTCCGCCGAACGCGACGGGCGCCCCGTACCCCTCGACGGCGCCAAGCAGCGGGCCACCCTGGCCGCGCTGCTCCTCGCGCGGGGCCGGCTCGTCACGGACGAGCGGCTGACCACCCTGCTCTGGGGCTGGGACCCGCCCGCCACGAGCACCCGTCAGCTGTACACCTACGTGTCCCGGCTGCGCACCCGGCTCGGCTCCGGGCACGGCCTGACCCGCCACGGCACCGGCTACCGGATGGACCCGGACCGGGCCACCCTCGACTGGCACACCTTCCGCGAACTCGCCGACGCGGGCCGGGACCACCTGCGCGCCGGGCGCTTCACCGAGGCCGAGCGCAGCCTCTCCGAAGCCCTCGCCCTCTGGCACGGGCCGGCCCTCGGCGACGTCACCGAGCAGCTCGCCCAGGCCGAGGGGCCCCACCTGGAGGAGGCCCGGCTCGCCGCGCTCGAGGAGCACACCGAGGCGGCGCTCGCCCTCGGCCGCCACGGCGACCTCGTCCCCGCCCTCACCGGCCACGTCCACAGCCACCCGCTGCGCGAGCGGCTGCGCGGCCAGCTGATGACCGCGCTGCACCGCAGCGGCCGGCAGGCGGACGCCCTGGCCGTCTACGACGAGGGCCGCCGCCTGCTCGCCACCGACCTCGGCATCGACCCCGGCCCCACCCTGCGCACCCTCCACCACCACATCCTCACCGGCACCCTGCCGCACCCCCCGGCTGCGCCGACGGCCCTGGCGGCACCGCCCGCCGCGCCGCTCACCACGCCCGCCCCGACGGCCCCCTCGCCCGCGTCCGCCCAGGACCCCGAGGCCCCGGACCCGGCGGCGGCGCGTCCACCGCTTGCGCACGCGGTCACCGCGTCTCCGGTGCTCGCACCCGGCGGCGGCGTCGGTGCCGTCGTGCCGGCGCTTCTGCCCTCCGCGCCCGTCGACTTCGTCGGGCGGGGCGCGGAGGTGGAGGAGGGCGTCGCCGCGTTGCGGGGGCGGCACGACGTCGTGGTCGCGGGGGCGCCCGGGACCGGGACGTCCGCGCTGGCGTTGCGGGTGGGCGAGGTGTGCCGGGCGGACTTCCCCGACGGGCAGCTGTACGCGGATCTGCGCACCGGCGACGGCGGCCGGCGCGAGCCACGGGAGGTGCTGGGCTGGTTCCTGCGGGCGCTCGGGGCCGACGGCCACCCGCTGCCGGAGGACGTCGACGAACGCGCGCGGTTCTTCCGCACACTGGTCGCGGACCGGCGCATGCTGATCGTCCTGGACAACGCGGCGGACGACGCGCAGGTACGGCCGCTGCTGCCCGGCGCCGGCCCCAGCCGCACCGTCGTCACCGGCACCCACCCCACGCTCGCCACGCTGGACGCGGTGCGGCTGGTACGGCTCGGCCCCATGACCCCGGCGGAGGCGGCCGGACTCCTCGCGTCGGCCGCGGGCGCCGAACGGCTCGCCGCGGAGCCCCAGGCGACCCTGCGTGTGGCCGAGTTCTGCGACCGGCTGCCGCTGGCCCTGCGGATCGCCGGCGTCCGGCTGGCCACCCGCCCGCACTGGCCGGTCGCCCGCCTCGCCGACCGGCTCGCACCCGAGGAGCACCGCCTCGACGAACTGCGGATCGGCGCCCTCGACGTCACCACCGGACTGCGCACCGCGGTCGACGCGCTCACCCCCGCCGCCGCCGAGGCGCTCGGCGCGTTCGCGGCGTACGGACTCTCCCGGCTGACCGCTCGGGACGCCGCCGCACTGCTCGACCTCACTCCGGGGCACACGGAGCACCTCCTGGACGAGCTCGCCGACGCGCGGCTCCTGACGGCGTCGCCGAGCGCGGACGCATCCGGCGCGCACCACGCCGAGCCCTGCTACCGGCTGATGCCGCTGGTACGGCTGTACGCGCGGCGCGACTGCCCGGCCGCGTCCCGGCACCGGCCGTACGACCGGCAGGCGGCCGTGGCCTGAACCGCCGCACCACGCCGCGCCGCTACGCTCCGCCTCCCGTCCCTCTTCCCCTCTTGCCCGGCCCGGGGGGGGGGGGGGGGGGCCCCCCCGCCGGCCCCCAAAGCTCACGGGGGGCGGGGGGGGGCGCAACAAACCCCCCTGGCACCCCTCCCCCCTCCCCCGTTGGCAAGGCAGTTCCCCTCCCCTCTCC
>NZ_JBVJVY010000114.1:0-7183 GCF_055603265.1 Streptomyces sp. NPDC037288 | reverse complement strand
GAGCCGGCGCCCAGGCGCTTGAGCAGGACCGCGAGACCGGCCTGCAGGACCATGAACACACTCGCCCCGCACTCCCGGGCCAGTGCCACGACCCGACCGTGCAGCTCCGCACTCATCTCGATGTCGATGAGGTCGCCCCGGTACGTGGCCACCGCCGGACGCGGACGGTCCACCGGAACGTCCAACCGCTCGGGGATGTTCGCCAGGGTCGTCTTCCAGTAGTCGACCTGCCGGCTGATGACGCTCTCGGGATCCTTCTCGTCGCCGAGCAACTCCTGCTGCCACAGCGTGTAGTCCACGTACTGCACCGGAAGCTCGGTCCAGCCGGGCACCCGGCCTTCCACCCGTGCCGCGTACGCCTCGCCCACGTCCCGCGACAGGGGGCGCAGGGACCATCCGTCGCCCGCGATGTGGTGCAGCACCAGTACCAGTACGTGCTCGGTCGGCGACAGCACGAACAACGTCACCCGCAGCGGGAGGTCGCTCGCCAGGTCGAAGCCTTCGGCGGTCGCTTCGGACAGCTTCGCCTGCAGCTCGTCCTCCGTCGTCGGCACCACCGTCAGCTCGACGCCGGCCTCCGCGACGCTCAGCACCTTCTGCCGCGGCACCCCGTCGACTTCCGGGAAGACCGTCCGCAGACTCTCGTGGCGTGCGAGCACGTCGGTGAGTCCGGACTGCAGGGCGGTGCGGTCCAGTTCTCCGGTCAGCCGGATCGCCATCGGCATGTTGTAGGTCGCGCTGGGTCCTTCGAGGCGGTGCAGGAACCACAACCGCCGCTGCGCGAACGACAACGGTGCCGTCTCGGGCCGTTCGACGGCCGCCCGCAGTGCCTTCCTGGCCGTACCGGCCTGCGGCAGCCGCCGCACCAGGTCCGCGACCGTGGGTGCCTCGAACACCGCACGCACCGACAGCTCCACACCCAGCACCGACCGCACCCGGCTGACCAGACGGGTCGCCAGCAGCGAATGCCCGCCCAGCTCGAAGAAGCTGTCGTCGACACCCACCCGGCCGACACCGAGTACCTCGGCGAAGATGCCGCACAGGATCTCCTCCTGCGGCGTCCGTGGGGCGTGTCCCGAGGGGGAGACATCCAGGGCCGGGGCAGGGAGTGCCCGCCGGTCCACCTTGCCGCTGGGGGTCAGCGGCAGGGCGTCCAGGCTGACCACCGCCGACGGCACCATGTAGTCCGGCAGCAGCTCCGCCAACCGCCGACGCAGCGCAGGCGCCTCCACGACACCACCGGACGCCGGCACCACATAGGCAACGACCCGCCGGTCACCGGGACGGTCCTCGCGCACCACCGCCGCGGCCTGCGCCACCGCATCCTGGGCCGTCAGCGCCGCCTCCACCTCGCCCAGCTCGATCCGGAAGCCCCGGATCTTCACCTGGGAGTCGGCTCGGCCGACGTACTCCAGTTGGCCCGCGGCGTTCCAGCGGACGAGGTCGCCGGTGCGGTACATCCGCTCGCCGGGGTCGCCGAAGGGGTTGGCGACGAAGCGTTCCGCGGTCAGTCCGGGGCGGTCCCGGTAGCCGCGGGCCAGGGCCGCGCCGGCCAGGTACAGTTCGCCGGTCACTCCGGTGGGCACCGGGGTCAGTCCGGCGTCCAGGACGTACGTCTGCGTGTTCCAGACGGGCCCGCCGATCGGCGCCGTCGCCCCCCAATCCGGCACCTCGCCCGGCAGGGTGTACGCGGTGACGACATGCGTCTCCGCGGGGCCGTAGTGGTTGTAGAGGTTGCGGTCCGGGCGGGCGGAGAAGAACTCCCGTACCGCGGGACTCAGCAGGAGGGCCTCGCCGGCCTGAGCGACATGGCGGAGGTCGGGGAGTGTGCGGCCCTGTTCCAGTGCCGCCTGGCACACCGCTTCGACCATCACGGTGGGCGCGTACAGTTCCTGGATCCGGTGTTCTTCGAGCCAGTGTACGAAGCGGGCCGCGTCGCGTCGCACCTCGGCGTCGGGAACCACCAGCCGCTTCCCCGATCCCAGTGACTCCAGGATCTCCTGTGCCGAGACGTCGAAGCTGATCGCGGTGAACTGCGCCACGGACGCGCCCGGTTCGCCGCCGATGGTTGTGATGTGCCAGGCGATCAGGTTCGCCAGCGCGCCCACGGTCATCACGACGCCCTTGGGGGTGCCGGTGGAGCCGGAGGTGTAGATGACATAGGCCGGAGACTGCGGCAGGACGACGCCGCGACGCTCACTCGCGGTCACGTCACCCGTCGGCAGTGCCGCGAGCTCGCCGGTCACCGCCGGATCGTCGAGCAGCACGCGCGCGACACCCTCCGGCAGACGGTCGGCCGCCGCGGCGGTCGTCACCATCAGCACCGGGCTCGCGTCCTGCACCATGAACGCCAGACGCTCCGCCGGATACTCCACATCCAGGGGCAGATAGGCGGCGCCCGACTTCAGCACCGCCAGCACGGCGACGATCAGTTCGGCCGAGCGCGGCACGGCCAGCGCCACCAGCTGCTCTGGCCCCGCACCCCGGGCGATCAGCAGGCGTGCCAGACGGTTGGCCCGCTCGTTCAGCTCGGCGTACGACAGCTCGGTGGCGTCGAAGACCAGTGCCGGTGCGTCGGGCCTGGCGCGCACCTGCGCCTCGAAGGCGTCGGACAGCACTGCGGGTATGACCGCGTCCCGGCTCGTGTCGTTCCACTGCACGACCAGCCGGTCACGCTCGGCCGCGGTGAGTACGTCCACTGCCCCTATCTGCAGGTCGGGTTCGGTCACGACCTGTTCCAGGGCCTGTACCAGGCGTTCGACCAGGGATTCCACGGTGCTGCGGTCGAAGAGGTCGGTGCTGTATTCCACGAAGCCTTCGAGCCCGGAGGGGGTGCCGGTGCCGGAGAGCCGTTCGTCGATGTTGAACAGCAGGTCGAAGCGAGAGGTGCCCGTGCCGACCGGTGTGCTGTGTGCCGTGACGCCGGGCAGGGACAGCTCGCCCGTCTTGGCGCTCTGGAAGGCCAGCATGACCTGGAAGAGGGGGTGGTGGGAGAGCGAGCGGGTGGGGTTGAGGACCTCCACCAGGTGTTCGAAGGGGACGTCCTGGTGGGCGTAGGCGGCCAGGTCCGTCTCACGCACCCGGGCCAGCAGCTCGCGGAACGTCGGGTCGCCCGACACGTCCGTGCGCAGGACGAGTGTGTTGACGAAGAATCCGACCAGGTCGTCGAGTGCCTCGTCCATTCGGCCGGCGATGGGGGAGCCGAGGGGGATGTCGGAGCCGGCGCCCAGGCGCTTGAGCAGGACCGCGAGACCGGCCTGCAGGACCATGAACACACTCGCCCCGCACTCCCGGGCCAGTGCCACGACCCGGTCGTGCAGGTCCGGGCTGATGGTCAGGGGGACCGCGTCTCCCGCGTAACTGGCCACCGCCGGACGCGGACGGTCCACCGGAAGCTCCAACTGCTCCGGAACGCCCTCCAACGCCTCGGCCCAGTAGCGGAGCTGGCTGCTGACCAGGCTCTCGGGATCCTTCTCGTCGCCGAGCAACTCCTGCTGCCACAGCGTGTAGTCCACGTACTGCACCGGAAGCCTGGTCCAGCCGGGCACCCGGCCTTCCACCCGTGCCGCGTACGCCTCGCTCATGTCGCGCAGCGCGGGACCGAGTGAGCCGCCGTCGCCGGCGATGTGGTGCATCAGCAGGAGCAGCACGTACTCGTGCGACGACAGCTCGAACAGCGTCGCGCGCAGGGGCCTTTCGGCGGTCAGGTCGAACGGGTGCGCCGCAGCCTCGGCGACGTCCCGCTCCAGGTCGGCGTCCGTGGTGGTGACGACGGGGAGGTCGAGTTCCACGGTCTCCAGCACCCGCTGGTACGGCACCCCGTCGGCTTCGCCGAAGACCGTGCGCAGGGTCTCGTGGCGCTGGATGACGTCGAGGAGGGCTGCTTGCAGGGCGGTGTGGTCGAGGTCTCCGGTCAGCCGGATGGCCATGGGCATGTTGTAGGTGGCGCTGGGTCCTTCGAGGCGGTGCAGGAACCACAGTCGCCGTTGTGCGAACGACAGCGGGACCAGCTCCGGGCGGTCGGCCGCCGCCCGCAGGGCCGGACGGGCACCTGTTTCGCCGGACAGCCGTTCGGCCAGTCCTGCGACCGTGGGTGCTTCGAACACGGCGCGTACCGACAGTTCCACGCCCAGCACGGACCGTACCCGGCTGACCAGGCGCGTCGCGAGCAGGGAGTGTCCGCCCAGTTCGAAGAAGCTGTCGTCGATGCTGACCTGGCCGGCACCGAGTACCTCGGCGAAAATGCCGGACAGGGCCTCTTCCCGCGGCGTCCGTGGGGCCCGCCCGGTGGGGGAGACGTCAAGGGACGGCTCAGGGAGCGCCCGCCGGTCGAGCTTTCCGCTGGCGGTCAGCGGCAGTGTGTCCAGGGTGACGATGGCCGAGGGCAGCATGTACTCGGGCAGTACGTGTGCCAGCTGCCGTCGCAGGGCGGCGGGTTGTATGGCGGCGCCGGTGGTGGGTACGGCGTAGGCGACGATGCGTTGGTCGCCGGGGCGGTCCTCGCGGACGATCACGGCGGCTTGGGTGATGTCGTCGTGGGTGGTCAGTGCGGTTTCGATCTCGCCGAGTTCGATGCGGAAGCCGCGGACTTTGACCTGGGAGTCGGCTCGGCCGAGGTATTCCAGTTCGCCGGTCGGGTTCCAGCGGACGAGGTCGCCGGTGCGGTACATCCGTTCGCCGGGGGTGCCGAAGGGGTTGGCGACGAAGCGTTCGGCGGTCAGTCCGGGGCGGTTGAGGTAGCCGCGGGCCAGGCCGTCGCCGGCGAGGTACAGCTCACCGGCCACACCGACCGGTACCGGAGCCAGACCGGCGTCCAGCACGAACACCCGCGTGTTCCAGATCGGTCGGCCGATCGGGGGGTGCGCGTCGCCGGTCCGCCCCTGCGGAACACAGGCATGGTGGGTGACGTCGACGGACGCCTCGGTCGGGCCGTAGAGGTTGTGCAACGGAATGTTCAGGGTCGCGTGGAAGGACCGGGTGAGGTCGGCGGTCAGGGCCTCACCGCTGCAGATCACCTGCCGCAGACTCGTGCAGGCCGCGGCCGCCGGCTCGGCCAGGAAGGCGCGCAGCATCGAGGGCACGAAGTGCGTGGTCGTGACCTGCTGCCGCTCGATGACGTCGGCGAGGTACGCCGGGTCCTTGTGGCCCCCGGGGCGTGCGACGACGAGACCGGCGCCCGCGATCAGCGGCCAGAAGAACTCCCAGACGGACACGTCGAAACTCGACGGGGTCTTCTGCAGCACCCGGTCGTCGCCGGTGAGGACGTACTGGTCCTGCATCCACAGCAGCCGGTTGACGATTCCCTCGTGCGGAACCATGACGCCCTTCGGGCGGCCGGTGGAGCCCGAGGTGTAGATGACGTAGGCGGGGTGCCGCGGCAGCAGACGCGGGGCCCGCCGGGCGGACTCCGGCTCTTGCGCCGCGTCGTCCGCCGGCCGTGCCAGGCGGTCCCGGGTCTCGGGGCTGTCCAGCACGATCCGCTCCGGTGCGGCGTCGGCCCCGGCCAGGAGGGCGGACGTCTCCTCGGTGACGAGAAGGAGGACCGGCCGTGCGTCGCCGAGCACGAACCCGGTGCGCTCGGACGGGTCGTCGGGATCGATCGGCAGGTAGGCCGCACCGGACTTCAGCACCGCCAGGAGGGCGACGATCAGGTCGACGGAGCGGGGGACGGCAACCGCGACCACACCCTCGGGACCCGCACCGCGGCGCGTCAGCAGGGCCGCCAGCCGGTCCGCCCGTGCGAACAGCTCGGCGTACGTCAGCTCGCTGCCCTCGAAGACCACGGCCGTGCGGTCGGGTGTCCGTTCCGCCTGAGCCTCGAGAAGGTCCGTGAGCGTACGCGCGTGTTCGGCGGTCTGGTGGGTGGTGGTGTTCCAGTCCGCCAGGATCTGGTGGCGGGCCAGGGCCGTCAGGACGTCGAGGGTCCGCAGCGGCCGGTCCGCGTGGTGGACGGCCTCCGCCAGGAACCGGTCCAGGTACGCCGCAATGCGCTGCGCGGTGTCCTGGTCGAAGAGGTCGGCGCTGTATTCGATCCGGCAGTCGATGCCGGCGGGGCTGCCGTCGTCGAGGTGCTGTTCGCTGTAGGAGACGGAGAGGCTGAACTTCGCCGTGCCCGTGCCGAGCGGACGCAGGCTGGAGGTGAGGCCGGGCAGCTCGATCAGCCCCGCGTCGACGTCCTCCGCCGCGAGCAGCACCTGGAACAGCGGGTGGTGCGAGAGCGACCGCGCCGGGCTGAGGACCTCCACCAGGTGCTCGAAGGGCACGTCCTGGTGGGCGTAGGCGGCCAGGTCCGTCTCACGCACCCGGGCCAGCAGCTCACGGAACGACGGATCGCCCGACACGTCCGTCCGCAGCACCAGGGTGTTGACGAACACGCCCACCAGGTCGTCGAGGGCCTGGTCGGTACGGCCGGCGATCGGGGAGCCGATCGGGATGTCCGTGCCCGCGCCGAGCTTGTGCAGCAGGGCGGCGAGCGCGGCCTGGACGACCATGAACACGGTCGCGCCGGTCTCGCGCGCAAGGGCGATCACCGACCGGTGCACCTCCGCTCCGAGCGCGAAGGGCACCACGCCACCGGCGTAGGTGGCCACGGCGGGGTACGGGCGGTCCGCGGGCAGGTTCAGCCGCTCGGGAATCCCCGCCAGGGCGTCCCGCCAGTAGGCCACCTGTCGGCTGATGACGCTGTCCGGCTCGTCGACGCCGCCGAGGAGTAGCTGCTGCCACAGCACGTAGTCCGCGTACTGCACCGGAAGCGCGGCGGGCCACTCGACGGGCCGGTCCGCGGCATGCGCCGTGTACGCCCGGCCCAGGTCCTCGGCGAGCGGGGCGATGGACCAGCCGTCGGCGGCGATGTGGTGCAGCACCAGCGCCAGCACGTGGTCGGTGGGAGACACCTCGAGCAGGGTGGCGTGCAGGGGGATCTCGTCGGCAAGGTCGAAGGTGTGGGCGGCGAGGCGCTCCAACCGCCCGGCGAGCTCGGCCTCGGTGGTGGTGACGACGGGGAGGCCGAGTTCCACGGTCTCCAGCACCCGCTGGTACGGCACCCCGTCGGCTTCGCCGAAGACCGTGCGCAGGGTCTCATGGCGCTGGATGACGTCGAGGAGGGCTGCTTGCAGGGCGGTGTGGTCGAGGTCTCCGGTCAGCCGGATGGCCATGGGCATGTTGTAGGTGGCGCTGGGTCCTT
>NZ_JBVJVY010000113.1:0-7208 GCF_055603265.1 Streptomyces sp. NPDC037288 | reverse complement strand
CCGTGGGCAGCGCCGCCGCAGGACTGCTCACCCTCGGCGCCGGCTACTACCTCCGCCGCCGCAAGACCACCGGAGCCGCCATCTAAGAAACCCACAACCCAGCACCACGGAAACGGTCCCTCCCCACAACCGCCGGGGGAGGGACCGTCTCACATAGAGGGGCCCGCTCTGACGTCAGAGCGGGCCCCTCTCAGGAAGCCGTTGGCTTCAGGCAATCCGAGCGGCGGCTTGTTCCGCCAGGGTGCGAGCGAGCTGCTCGAATCGAGCGGCATCCCGCTCTAGGGCCTTCACGCCCAGGAGCCGCAGCAGATCGAAGAAGGCGTCGTCAGATTCAATCTTGAGGTCGAGGAGCGTCGCCAAGCTGCCAGGCTCGTTGTACGGAACCTTGCGGGTTTGAAGGCCGGGTTGAGTCTCTTCGGTGTCGCGAGCGGTGGGCGCTTCCGTCCGAGGCTCGGGTACCGGCTGCTGTGCGGTTTGATCGGCGGCCTGAGTGGATTGACCGCTGGAGGGTGATGTGTCTGGCTTGTCTCCCTCTATTACGCCGTAATAGTCGTCCGGCGTCCGGGTCGGCTGGTGTCCTCCATCATTGGGGGACTGCTCGACCTCGCCACCGAGAGACGCTCCGCCCGACTCGCCGTCCCCAATTACGCCGTAATAGCTGTCGCGCTGAGCGGGCTCCTGCTGGGTCGGCGCCTCGCTTCGAGGCGTCTTCTGGACGCGCTTCTCTTCTTCCTTCCTGGCCCGCTCTTCCTTCAGCCGCTCGAGTGCTGCTTCCTGCTCTGCGGCAGGCTTGCTGGCGACAGCGCGCAGCAGGTCGATGGGGTCATCGCCGACGCGGCGCTGCAGTTCGGGCGTGAGATTCAAAAGAGCGAGGCGTTGTGACACCCAGCCCTGGGATCGGTGAAGCCGCTTGGCCAACGCTGTCTGGCTGCCATGGATGGCCAACAGACGCTGGAGGGCTCGGGCTTCGTCGAGTTCCGGGAGGTCTTGGCGATGGATATTGGCGACGAGGGCAGATTCGAGAAGTTCTTCGGAGTTGGCGCCCTGGTCGTCACTGACCATGACCTTGACCATGGCGAGTTGGGCTTCGCGGGCAGCCGCGAGGCGGCTGCTGCCGTCGACGACCACGTGGGTCGTGTCGGGTTCGAGGTCTGCTTCGCGGTCTGGGTTGGCCTTGATGTAAGCGTCGCGGTTCATGACCGTGATCGCTTGTTTCTGGCCGTGAGTTTTCAGACTGCCCACGAGATCGGTGAGATCGCCGAGGGTGGAACGGGGGTTGTCGGGGTTCACGCTGATGCGGTGCGGCGGAAGCTCGGTGGGCGGGGCGACGGCGTCGGTGGGCACTCCTGTCGCGGCGGCGACGGCCTGCCGGCGTGCGCTCACTGGACGCACTCCACCGCCGAAGCGGCCCGCTCCCAGCTGGTCGGCCTTGCTCATGCGATCTCCCGGGCCAGCGCGCGCATGCCGATCGCCTGTTGCGACTTGGGCGCGTAGGACAGCAGGGGCCGCTTCATTCGTACTGCTTCCTTCTGTTCTTTGAGATCGCCGATGAGCCCGACGACCCGTGGATCCTTTATGTCGACCCACCCCTGCAGCGAAGAGGTGGCAATGAAGCCGCGGCGGGAGTCGTAGAGGTTGACGACGATGCCGAGGTAGTCGATGTCGACCATGAGGTCGCCACGCAGGTCGTCGATCTGGGTAGTGAGTAGTTCGTAGGCGTCTGCGGAGCTGTCCTCGGCCTGCACGACGATCAATGCGCCGGACTGGCCGGGCTTCTCACCGTCGCGGCGACGACCGTAGTACGCGGCGGCGTCCATGCTGAGGCCGAGGCTGGGCGGGCAGTCAACAACGATAACGTCGTAATCCTGTTCGAGTGGGGCGAGGGCGCGTTCCAGCGCCGCCTCCCTGGCCCGTACGGCGGACAGCCGGACGTCAAGGAGGAAGGCGTCATTGCAGGCGGGCAGAAGATGCAGTCGGCCACCGAAGGCGTCGTCATCGATGGAGACAACGAGATCGCGGAGATCACCCTTGGGGTCTCCTGCCATGTGATTAGTGAGGCTGTCGCCGTTCATCGGCAGAGGCGCCCCCCCAAGTTGGTTGGTGAGGTGGCACTGAGGGTCGAAGTCGACGAGCAGGACGCGGAGCCCGAGACCGGGTAGGTTTTCGATGTCCAGCGAGTCGTCACTGGCCGACTCGTCGTCGGAATGCGTGTCGCTGGCGCGCAGGGCCTTGGTGAGTGCCCTGGACACCCGGACGGAGTGCAGGCTGTTGGCGTCTTCAGCAAGTGCCTCACCGAGACCAGCGGTGATCGCTGTCTTGCCGACGCCGCCCTTCTGGTTACAGACGATGATGCGCCGGGTGATCTCAGGCCGTGCAACGTCCGGGGCGGGGTTGGAGTCAAGCCACAACTGCACGGACTGCGCCAGGCCTTGAATCAGTGAGACGCGGCGGTCGCTGACGATTCGGCGGAACTCGTCCCACTGACCAGGTGGCAGGAAAGTGGAAAAGGAGTCGGCCCCCGACGTTTCGATGGTCGCGGGGGTAGAGGCGAGGCCGCACCAGTCCCTGATGCCCTGCTCGACGGCTGCCTGAATCTCGATGCCGTGCTGCGCGGCTCTGACTTTGAGGTTCTGCCGGAGCCTTCCCGGCAGTTTGGAGACGACCTTCTCGCGGTCGTTGGAGGTTGTTGGCGTACTCATGGACGACAGCTTACTAACGTTCGCGCTCTTTGGAAGCACCGACACGTTAGGTAGAGGCGCATGAGGGAGCCGGGGAGGGCCGAACCGGGCGACGGGAGCCTATTACGCCGTAATAGCTGATCGTGGGATGCCGAGGTGAGGTCTCTCTATTACGGCGTAATAGGGAGACCTCAACGGCCTGCGTGCGAGCGTCCTGAGCACAGGGGACCCAGGCGTTGTTAGGGAGCCTTGCCTCCGCGGGAGAGAACTGCCGTCGCGGCCGCGTACGCGAGGCGGGCCTCGTTGGTTCTCGCCGCCGGCCGCGCGCTCTCCCGCTCGCTTCTCTTCAACTCCCGGACTACAGCTTCCACGTACCTTCCGAGACTGACGATTTGAGTGGGGGTCTCACAGTCAGGAAGCACCGCGGCGATCTGGTCGAGCCAGAAGGTGACCTCATCATCGTCATCCAAGCCCGCCCGGTGCTCGATCAGGCGCTGTGCGACCGGAGCCAGCAGTGCGTGATGGCGCGCCGCCTCCTCCTGTATACGGCGTTCAGCCGCGGCCTTGGCGGCAGCGCGACGCTCGGCTACGAGAACGGCCTCAGGGGTGCGGCGCACGGGCCGATCGCCGCGTTCCGGGTCCATGAGCGTTGTCGCGCGCAGGCGCTTCGCCTTGTTGTAGGCAGCGCTGGCCGTATTCACAGCGAGCGGCTCGGCGAGGGCGGTCCACTCCACCTTCGCGGCCCGGGCATCCTCAATGGCCTTCCCTTGACGGACGTCAGCCTGTTCGCGGAGGTACTCCCACAACTTCACACGGGTGATCGCGGCCTTACGCCGCGCCTCCTCGCTCTTCAAGGCACCAGCGTGGGCTTCGAGATACAGCAGGGCCTGGTAGAGCTCCTCGTCGGCCGGCATCCGGCCGACGTTCTCGTCCTCGGCGTCTTCGTGCAGTTGCCGCAACTCACCGATAAGAGCCGCAGTATCGACCGCTCCCAGCCGAACCGGAACCTTGAGCAATGGCCTTGTGGGAGCAGCTGACTTTCTGATGAGACGTGCCATGGCAGGGAGTCTGCCTGACGATTCACATTCTGTGAATTCTGGCGCTGGAGGTCGCGCTTTGATGCAACACGTCCGTCCACGGCCAGGCTTGAGCTAGGCACGGGCCCCGAGAGAGCGGCGATGGCTGCCGATAGCCTCGGGCGTATCGAGGGACACGCAGCCCGGTTGGGACCGAGCCCTACCTGACCGTGGAGTGGGATTGGCTTCAGCTGCGCCACAGTCGGCGTCGCACCGAACCAGGGCTCCCCTGAACGCGTGCTGCACCCAGGCGTCGAACCGCTTGCCGGTGAGCCGGTCGACTCTCTCCGTCGGTGCGGGAAGGTACCGGGCGGCACCGGCACCGCTGCCTGCCGCCCTAGAGCGATCAGCGGCCACGGCTGAGATGCGTACACATCTTTTCCGACCGGGTCCCGTGTCCCTGAGTCCTGACCTGACTCATCGGCGATGCACCTACTCCCGTCCGGGAACAGGCGCCGTGGGGGAGGCCGTAACGATGCTGCTCCTGTCAGACGATGGTGGAGAACATCGAGCGGAGTTGGTAACAGGCGTTACCAACCAGACATGAAGACGCGGTCGGGTTGCGCGACCTGCTGCGCGATCCCGCCTGCACCGTCGCGAAGATCGAGACAGCGCTGCGGTCCGGTCCGGTCGCAGGCCGCTTGATCTACCCAGTGCGAGCAGGCTGGTCGAGCAGAGCCCTTCTCCGCGCTGGAGCAGACCCAGGCGGTCGGGTGGAGGGGGCGCAGGGGCCGTCGTAGGCGTCGTTGGCGATCCGAGGTGACTGTATGACGGTGACCCGGTCGGCCCCGGGATGGTCCTGCGACATTGTCTTCAGCGCGCGAAGGGCGATGAGTCCAGGGGCACGAGGTACGCACGGGCGAGGCACAGGGGTTGTTCGCCCTATTGGTGGGACAGTCGTATCGCGTCTTAGCGCAGAGCGGTGTCGCGTCGGCGTAGCGCGGCTATCGATGATGGGCGGCGTGGTTCGAGCCCCGGTCTGGAGGTCGCCAGTCGGCAAGACCCGGACCGAAGTCCGGGCCCTGTGGGAAGCTGCGACGCTGTTGTCGAACCAGGGTCCGGCGCTCAGTCGTCGTCCTCTTCGATCAGGAATCCGTGGCTTTTCAACGGCGCCTGGCCCATCGGGGACGCATCCTGCCGGCGGGCCTGGGACATGGGCGGGGGCATCGTGGCGCTCATGTGTTGCTGGCCGCCGTAGTGCGGAGGTGGCGGAGGGGTGCCACCCATTGTCTGATTGCCGCCGTGGGAGTTGCCGACGCCAGATGGGGTGATGGAAGGAGGCAAGGACGAGGCCGCCTGGTTGTGTGGTGGGGGTGGTGGGGGCGGCGGGGCGTCGTCCTGGAGCTCCAGATGGCGCAGTTGGGACTCGAGATACGACTTCAAGCGCGAGCGGTAATCGCGCTCGAAGCCGCGCAGGTCTTCGATTTTGCGCTCCAGCGTGGCACGGGCGGACTCCAAGGAGCCGATGACGGCACGGTGCTTGTCCTGCGCGTCCCGCTCCAGGGCGTCGGCCCTGGCACTGGCATCACGCTCGATACCCTCGGCGCGGATGCGGGCCTCGCCGAGGATCTTGTTGGCTTCGGAGCGAGCCTCGGCGATCGCCTGGTCGGCGGTCTGCTGGGCCAGCGAGAGGACTCGCGCGGCGCTGTCGCCACTGGGATCGCCCGCGCCCTGACCCATCGGGCTGGAACCTTGCGAGCCGCCTTGGTCACGCGTTCCAGCCAGCTGAGGAACGCTCATCGGTAGCTGGGACGGGCCACCTGTCTGCTGCGGAGGGCCCGGTATGCCGGCTGGTAGAGCGCTGGGGGCCCGCATGCTCTGCTGCTGGTCTTGCTCCGGGGGCTGGTCCGCGCTCTGTTGGTTCTTCGCGTTGGGACCAGTGGCAGCGGCCAGCTTGGCACGCAGGTCCTTGTTCTCGCGGAGCAGACGGGTCAGTTCGGCTTCAACTTTGTCGAGGAAGGAATCGACCTCGTCCTCGTCGTAGCCTTCTCGGAGGCGTGTGGTCGTGAACTGCTTGTTCCGCACGTCCTCGGGGGTTAACGGCATTTCTTCACCCCAACGTAGTCATCGGCAGTCGGGAAGGAGCGATCGTCCATCCTCACTCTGTGGGATGAAGACGATGATCATCAGTAACGAAGAAGGAGGGGTCGAGCGCCGCGCCCCGAGACGCAGCGATGGGATGAACCGCTGTAGAAGCGTCAGCGGTAACCGGTCACAGCACAGGATTGATTCCTGGTCTTGAGAGAGACAGTGGCCGCTCCCTGGGGATCGGGGACGTAGAGTCGCTGCAAGTCGTCCGGTTGCGAGGAACCGTCATATAGATGCTGCCCAACGGGTGGCGCCGCTTTCCCGGTCGAACAAATCGCCATAAAAGTAATATAGATCTCTGTAGGTCCAGTGTGTCGAGAGTAAGGCCAGTGGCTGCGAGGAACACCTCGAGGAGGCCGTGCCAGCGCTCGCAGACTCTCAGTCGTCGACGGAGCACCCTCTCCGGCTCAGAGAGGGTGCGAGCGCCCAAGGCGATGACGGGCTGAAGCGCGGGGCGGGCGCCGGGTCGGTGGTCAGCCCCGTGCTGCGGGTCGGCCCGGAGCCGGCAGAGGTACGTCGAGGTACGTCTCTTGCAGGCGGATGAGCGAGTCGCGCACCGCACAGATGGCGGCCTTCTCGGACGAGTGGACTTCGCTGTAGGCGAGGGCAGTCGGGGCAAGGCGGCACGGCCGTGGACACGCCAGCCTCCGCTGTCGGGGAGTGCACCCGAGTTTTTTGACGCCGACGTGGACCAGTTCGCCGGGCTGGCTGCGTTCGTAGCGGCGCGGATGACCTGCCTTGTGGGCCGGTCCAAGAAGGCACCAGGCGGTTCACTCCCTGCCGGGCCAGGACCTGGTGCACGGTCGGGCCCGGCAGGCCCAGGATCGGCCCGACGCGAGCCGGGCCCAGCTTGTGCTCCTGTCGAGGCGGTACACTCGGTCCTCTACCGCTGCTGGAGTTGGGCGTGCGGTGCCGTGTGCGGTCGGTTGGGACGATCACGCAGTCTGGCCTCGCCTTTTGTCCGCCAGCGACGCAGCCACTTGTGGGCCGTGACCCGGGAAACTCCCCATCTCAGCGCGGCATGCGAGACGGGACGGCCGGAACGGACACGCTCGATCAGCAGCTGTCTGCCGTGAACGGTCAGCCGGGTATCACGGTGGGACACGAGACCTCCGTGTGGCGCAGGCCTTCGCCATGATCAAGCCCGGTATCCGTCAACAACGCTCGTGATCAATACATCTTGCCGCTGGCCCAGCGCTCAGTGCAGGCACCGGTCGGTGATCGAACGGCGATGGCATACCGCCCCGGCCTCCTCGATCTCTGGGAACTCCGCTCGTTCTTCGAGGTGGTGAAGGACGATTCGGCCAGCGTGGTTGTCCCGGCGTTGGCCGGTGCGGCCGGCGGATGGCCGGGTTTCCAATTGGTT
>NZ_JBVJVY010000112.1:0-7393 GCF_055603265.1 Streptomyces sp. NPDC037288 | reverse complement strand
TACCCCACCGAGCCCGGCAAAAGCGCCCCCGCACTCCCCAACACCACCAACACGACCGACGATTGATCGCCTACACCACATCAAGGGACACGACCGCCATGCCCGCTCCACCTCGGACTCGGGCACCACGCCGGGGCGCCGGTAGGCCGCAAGGAACCGAACGTTCTCCAGCAGCACCCGGTCCCCTCCAGACCAGATCTCGTAATCCCAGCCGTGCCGCTGCAACAGCTCGCTCGGCCAGGCCAAGGCCTCCACGACCTTGGGATCCTGTAGGCGGTCCGCCGGCTTGACATTGACCACCCGCACCGTCCCCGACCGCATCACCAGCAGAAAGTCAGGCACGTGATGCCGCACCCGGTCACCGACCCGAGCCGCAAGCCGGCACGGCTGGGCAAAGATCCCTTCCACCTCCGGATCAAAGTCCGCCAACAGCAGCCGCGCCAGCTCCAGGAGACTCTCGTAGACCACGTGTCCGCCCGTCGTCGCGGACGCGTACTTGCCCGAGTAGTGAGGCATCCCGTGCACCGACCGGACCTCGCGCCACGGCTTCGACTCCCTGAAGTCCGCCAACAGCAGCTGCCGGACGGGCACTTCACGTACCGACGTGTCCTCGTACCGGATTGACGCCGTAGGGACCGTGCGCGTAGGGCGGGCTTCGCCCGCGCTCCGTACTGCCATGCTGAGAACCGTAGGGAGGACGGGCACCTCACACGCACAGGAGATCGAAAGAGACCCAGCGGGGACCACTACTGAACGTAGCCGTTGTCAACGGGACCCCGGATTTGCCAATCCGCTGTCAATCGGGCGCTTTCATTGTCAGCGAAGTCGCGGATCCTACAGCCGCAGTCCCGGCCCCGGGCCGTGAAGCAGCTCCTTGATGAGCTGCTCGGTCTCCATCTCGAGTGAGCAGTCCAGGCTCCGGTTGACCTGCTGGATGCGCGTGATGGCGGTGTGCAATCCGGAGCGGTTGCCTGCGGCGTGTTCGATGCGCATCCAGTCCCGGTACAGCAGCTCAGCGCTGTCGTCGACCTCGAGCCCGGTGGCCACGGCCTGCCGGGCGAGGTTGAGATCGTGGTGCGGACCGGACGGGGTGCGATAGGTCGCCACGGTATGCGCGACGTCGATGATCCGGATGATCATCTCCTGCTGGTAGGGCTCGGCCCACGGCAGCGGCCGGCTCCCGAACGGGCGGCCCCGCACGAGATCGAGGGCCTTCTCCAGGTCCGGTAGCCCGGAGGGTCCCTGGGGCAGGGCACGTTCGGCGAGCTGGAGGAAGCGTGTCCAGTCGCAGCGGACGGCGGGGGAGATGCGGTAGGGGTCGTCACCGCTGCGGCGGCGCGGCACGTAGGCGTTGCCGGCCGGGTCGTTGCCCAGGGCGCGGCGCAGGCCCTGCAGCCGGGCGTTCAGGGTGGCTGCCGACCACGGGTTGAGCGGGTCCATGTCGGCGCACAGCACGTCGGCGGTGCGGCCGGGTCGGAAGAACATCAGCGCCGCGAGCTGGGCGATGCGCGGGCCGTGACCGGTGCTGGCCACGCGGTCCACCTCGACCGGTCCCAGCCCCCGGATCTCCGGCGCATGCAGGTCGTGCGCCTCGCACTGGCTGTCGTCCGGGGTAGTGCCGTGCTCTGGCTCGTCCGGGGCGAGTTCCATCTCGGACGCCAACGTATCTGCGGGGGAGTCCCCATCGCCTTCGGCCCGGCCCGGTGCGGAGGGCAGGAGGCGCAGTGCGGCCGGATCGGCGGATGCGGCCAGCAGCGCAGGGAACACCTCGCCCTCGCCCACACTCATCCCCACCAGGGCCGTCGGCGATGTGCCGTCCTCCGCGCCGGTGGAGCGGAGTGCAGCAGGTTCCTCCATCGTGGCCGGCGCAGGCTGCGCCGCGATGGCAAGCTCGTCCGGAACCTCCTGCCACGGACCCTGGGCCGGCTCGGCGGGCTGCCCGGAGACGGCGAGCGCCGTGGCGATCTGCTGGAAGGCGGCGTGCTCCAGGCGCTGCACCGTGATCTGCGTACCGATGGAGTCGAGGGGCTGCGGCGTGCTGAGGGACGCGTTGAGAATTTCCGCTTCGGGGAAGTGCGCGGCGGCGGAGCCGGCCGGAGCGATCAACGTGACCGGAACGTCGCCCGCCTTGTCGATGACGTCGGCGAACTGCCAGGCAGCGTCGGCGTCCAGGGTGGCCGCGCACAGCAGCAGATAGGGCTGGTGGCTGGTTTCGGGCATCTGGTGGGCCTCCAACAGCCGCTCGGTCAGATCCCGCAGCGCATGGGCAGGCTCCCGCATGTGCGCGATCCGGCAGGTCGGCAGCAGCTGCGGCAGATCCTCACCGAACCCGATGGTGACCACCTCAACCTCGCCCGCCCACGGACTCATCCCCAGTTCCAGGGCCAGCGACATGCATACCTCGGTGATGTGCACCGGATCGCCGTCCAGCAACACGGCAGACACCTGCGCAAGGTTGACCAGTACCAGGTCACCGGAGGCGGTGCTGCCCACCGTGGCCAGGCCCGGGTACGGCGCCGGCACCCCGCGGGCGTCCTCCTCGTCCAGGAGCTCGGCATCGGCGGGCAGCAGCCACCACCCGGCTTGCCCTCCGGCGAACGGCGCCTGCGGCTCGAGAGCCAGATCCTCCGGCAGGACATGGAGCGTGCGGGCCCCGATCCGCGCGGCCCGCAACCCGGGCACGGGGGTGCCGTTCTGCGCCGCAAGGTGCGCCAGGGTACGCAGCGCCAGGTCCAGCCGGGCCGCGCCGCCTGGCTCGGCGGCGGCCGCCAGCTGCGCCTCCGCGGGCGAGGTCTCCGGCGCGATGGCGATCTTCTCGCCGGGATTGCGGCGGCGGCGCTGCAGCACACGGCGTACGGTGAGCGCCCCGGTGATCGAGGCCGCCAGCAGCGCTCCGGCGCCCAGGACGGTACGCAGCTGCAGCGGGCTGTTCGCCGACGCCGTAGGAGCCAGGGAGCGGGTAGCAGCGGGGGAGGAAGAGCCGCGTGCCGAGGGAGCGGCGGACGCCGGTGCGGAGGCGCTGGCAGGGGGCTTGGACGCCTCGGGTGATACCACGTGCTCCTGGCCGGGCCGCGCGCTGGGTGCCGACGACGTGGGCGCGTTCGACTGAGCCGGGCTGGGTGCCGGCTTTGTCTCCTCGCTGTGCCGCTCGTCCTGCTGATCGTGGCCAGTCGTCGCGGCCGGGGGCGTGTGCGGACGGCTGCCGGAATGCTCATCCTCTCCATGGTCCGCGCGTCCGGGGTCCTGGGACTGATCGTGCCGGTCGGACGGAGCGCCGGGCACGGTGATCTGCTGCCCGGGATAGATCACGTTCGGGTTGGTGATTTCGGGAAGGCCGTCCGGTTGGGGTTTGCCCCGGCTGGCCTCGAACAGCTGCGGCCAGGCGTTGCCGTCACCGAGTTCCTTCTGGGCGATCTTCGACAGGTAGTCGCCGTCCCGCGCGGTGACCACGTGTTCACTCTTCTCGATATCGGCTGGCGCACGGTCACTCATCTGAGTATGTACGTCCCCCGACGCAGTGGCCGCGGAGGCGGTGTCTGCTGCGTGCTCGTCGGCGGCGGGTGCGGAGGGCCGGGCGTCGAGGGGCAGCTTGATGACCGCCGATTTCGGCAAGTACTGGTCACCTGCGGTCAGTTCGGGGATGTCGGGATTGAGGGCGGCGATGTCTTTCCATCGCTGACCGTTGCCGACGTACTTCTCGGCGAGGTCCCACGGGGTCTCCGTGGCTGACGTGACGGTGTGGGTAGGGAAGCTGGCCCCGGTGGGTGTGCCGCTTGGTGTGGCTGTGTGGCTCGCGGTGGGACCGTTCACCGTTTGGGTGATGGCGATGGCGGGTGTGGTGGTCGCGGCTGATGCGGCGGTCGGGGCCAGCAGGACGATGCCGCCGATCAGGAAGCCGGCCAGGGACTGCATGCTGCCCAGGCCTCGGATGCGGGGCGCGGAGCGGCGGCGGGCGACGGCGATGACTTCGAGGGCGACGCTGAAGGTGAACGCGGCCCAGGCGGCCCAGCCGATGAGGGTGAGTGCGACCAGCCACAGGGTGCCGTCGTCCTGCTCAAGCAGCAGGTCGAAGCCGCCGGACAGCTCGGTGGCCTGGTGGCCGAGGGTGAGCAGGACGAGGGGGACGCCGCCGACCAGGGCGATCAGGAGGATCAGGCCGATCAGGGCACGCAGCAGTGCGCCGACGGCGCGCAGCGGCTTCGGGGAGCGGGGTGCCATAGCGGCTCAGCCTCCAGCGGCTTGGGTTTGCAGGTGGGCGGTCGCGGTGCCGTCCACGTGGATCGTGCCCACACCGAGCAGGGATGCGAAGTGCGTGGCGTAGGTGTCGTCGACGGTCACCGTCAGGGTCTGCCCTGCGTCGGTGATCTGTACGTCACCTTGCACGTGCGCAGCGGCGAGGTAGTCCAGGGCGGCCCCGCGCGCGGCGTCGGGGTCGATGGTGATGGCGGTGCCCTGGATCGCTTGGGCGGCATCGACCTGCTCGCCGGCGGCACGGGCGGCTTCCTGGGCGAGGGAGGTGGCCCGATTGGAGGCGTTCAGGGCGCCGCCGCCGTCAACGAGCAGCCCCATGACCATGAGGATGGCCAGTGCGGACAGCGCCAGGAACAAGGACATGGATCCGCGATCGCCTCGGGCCGTCACTTCGCCACGGCAGCCGGCCAGCAGCTTCCGTACGGCGTGGATCATTGCCGCCCCCGGTAGGTGTCGATCGGGCTGGTGAACGATGCCGTGAGGGTCTTGGATCCGGGCAGGCCGGGCAGCCCGATGTCCGACAGGCGCGCGATGCAGGAGATCGTGGCGGTCACGGTGGCGGCTTGGCCGACGTCGAGGGAGTAGCCAGAGGTGTCGATGGAGACGTCGGTGGTCTGACAGGTGACGCCGTCGCCGCTGAGGCTGTCTTCCGCGGCTGCCCGGGCCTGGGCCTGGGCGCTGGCGGCGTCACGCTCGAGAGAGGCGGCTCGAGCCGCGGCGTGGGCGGCCGCGTCGACGGCCCCGTCGGCGTCGATGACCCGACCGAAAGCGATCATCAGCCCGAGGAGGGCAATGATGGCTGGGGCGATCACCACGACTTCCAGCGAGGCGCTGCCCCGGTCGCGGCCCCCTCGGCGGCGCGTGCGGAGGCGGATCACGGGTTCGTCCAGCGTTCGATCGGGCCGTGCGCGTCCTGGTTGACGGTGAGTTCCAGTCCCGGAACGAGGGTCGCGACGTGTCCGGTGACCGTGATGTGGAGCTCCTCGGCGGTGCTGCCTGCTGAGGAGACGGACGCGCCGCGCACACTGTTGCCGAACTTGGCGAGGAAGTCCTGCGCCTGGGCGACGCCGTCGCCTGGGCCGGAGCCGAACTGGCGGCCGGTGTCGACGCCTCGCCGCGCGGCGGACTGCGCGACTTTGCGGGCGTGGTAGTACAGGCCGACCTGGATGATGGTGAAGACCAGCATCAGCACCACGACAGCCAGGACGGCGACCTCCACGCTGCCGTTCCCGCGATCTGAGCGCATCCGGGCGGCCAGTGCCCGCCAGCGGCCGCTGCGCCTGTGCGTCTTCACCGTCTTCGCCCCTCCCCTAGTCGC
Organism: Streptomyces sp. NPDC037288; assembly: GCF_055603265.1. NCBI lineage: Bacteria > Bacillati > Actinomycetota > Actinomycetes > Kitasatosporales > Streptomycetaceae > Streptomyces > Streptomyces sp. NPDC037288. Next base: position 1,824 of record NZ_JBVJVY010000112.1, on the reverse strand, counting down.
GGATCCGTCGCTCACCCTCCGTTGATGATGCCGATCTTCTCCAGCACCTTGGTTCTGATGGCGGCGACCACGAGTCCGGCCACCACGATCAGGACGGCCGCCATGACGGCGAGTTCGGTGGTGGACTGCCCCGTGTCGTCGGCGTTCTTCAGCTGCTCCCAGCGGGCCCACAGCAGGGTCGTGAGGTAGGTGAGGTCCATCGTGTTCTTCCTTTTGGGTCAGCTGCCGAGAATGGTGATCGTCAGGGGAATCATCACGAAGGTGATCATGAGGATGACCCCGAAGGTGACCGGCAGGATCATGGCGGCGGAGGCCTCGTTTGCCTTGGCCTTCTGATCGGACAGCAGCGCGATGCGCAACTGCCGGGCCTGAGCCTGCAAGGTGGTGTAGACGGCGGCGCCGTCCCCGGCCAGGGCGAGGGTGTCGGCGGGCCGGGTGAGTTCGGGGATGTCGAGCTCCTCGCCGAGCTGCTTCAAGGCGTCCCACGGAGTGACGCCGGCAAGGTCGGCCTGGTGGAAGACCTGCCGCATCCGCTCGAAGATGAAGTTCCCGCCGACCCGGGCGGTGTCGGTCAGGGCTTGGGCGGCACCGGAGTTGGCGACCCGGGCCAGCGCCACGCGCTCGAGGTAGGAGGCGGCCGCGTGCCGGACGATCAGGCGGGCCTCGGCGGCCTCCTTGGCGACCTCGCGGCCCGGCCACAGCCAGAACAGCGCGGCCAGGCCGAGGGAGAGGCCTGCCGGGACGACGTAGGGAAACGGTGCGCCGGCGAGGGCGAGCATGGCCTGCAACACCTGCGGAATGATCAGGCCGTAGAGGGCGAATAGGGCCCGCTTGCCGAGGTGTTCGGCTGGGCTGATGCGCAGCAGGTTCAGGTCGCGCATCGGCAGGGCGATGCGGTCACCGAAGTCGGTCAGGAGCCGGTTGCCGACTCGTTCGGGCAGCGAACCGGTGGGGGCGAGGGCGTCGGTGGGCAGGCTGCTGGGCACCTTGCTGGCGTCCAGCCGGTCCAGGACGCTGGTCAGATCGGGCTTGGCGGGCCAGGCGGCGCGCACGCCCAGGCCGAGCAGGACGCCAGCGGCGGCCGCGGGCGCGATGACGTCGACGGGAATCACCGTGCGTCTCCCTTCTGGGCGGCAGATGCCCAGGCGTGCGGAGGCGTCTCGCCGGCGCCGAAGGCGTAGCCGAGGACGATGTCGCGCGTTTCGTGCTTGTCGATCTCGATCAGACGCGGGTCGGGGGTGGTGCGCGCGATGCGGCGCAGCAGCATCAGCGTCCAGGCGAAGCCCACGCCCAGGAGGGCGAGGACCACCTGCCCCGCCGGCGTCTGGTACCAGCCCGACCAGCCCTGGTTCAGCATGCAGCCGAGCACGACGATGAGGACGACGATGGACACCATGCGTGCGCTTTTGCGGACCTTGGCCCGGTCGGCCTCGACGTCGCGGGCGTCAGCGGCCTGCTGGTGGATGGTGACGGCCAGGGCTTCGAGCGCGTCGGCGAGGCCCGGGCCCTTGTAGACGGCGTGGGACTGGAAGAGCAGCACGACGTGGTCGAAGACGCCGTCGGCCATCTCGGCGGCGAACAGGTCGAAGGCATCATGGGCCTCCATGCCGGCACCCAGCCGCTCGGACAGGGCACGAACGTTCGCCGCGATCGGCGCGGGGGCGTTCTTCGCCGAGGCACGGATCGTGGCAGGAAGGCCGATGCCTGCGGTATGCACACCGGCGAGGTGGTTACTGGCTTCAGCTCGTCAGGGTGAGGGTGGGTCGTCGAAGGTCAGGCCGGTGCCCGCTATGAAGCCGTCGAGAGTGTGGGGCCGGTACTGCA
>NZ_JBVJVY010000111.1:0-7615 GCF_055603265.1 Streptomyces sp. NPDC037288 | reverse complement strand
ACGCCGGCACCTGCCGCAGGACTGTCTTCGCCTGGCTGACCCGCTACAACACCCGCCGTCGGCACTCCGCCAACGGCCAACTCAGCCCCAACGAAGGTGCTGTCAGGTTAGCGGCGGGCGTGAGATGGTCCTCATGGAGATCGTCTCGGGGAGGGGCTGCTCATGGACATGCCGCCGTCATACAGGGGGTTCCGGTTCCCGGCGGAGATCATCTCCCACGCGGTGTGGCTGTACTTCCGCTTCCCGCTCTCCTTCCGCGAGGTCGAGGAGCTGCTGCTGGCCCGCGGGATCATCGTTTCCCACGAGACCGTCCGGCAGTGGTGCGAGAAGTTCGGACCCGAGTACGCAGCCGCGTTACGCCGTCGCCGGCCGCAGGCCGGCGAGAAATGGCATCTCGATGAGGTGTTCATCAAGGTCAACGGGATGCGGCAGTACCTGTGGCGGGCGGTGGACCAGGACGGCCATGTGCTGGACATCCTGGTCCAGTCCCGGCGGGACGCGAAGGCCGCGAAGCGGTTCATGGCCAAACTGATGAAGAAGCAGTGCCGGGTGCCCAGGGTGCTGGTGACCGACAAGTGCCGGTCCTACGGGCCGGCTCACCGGGAACTGATGGGCTCGGTGGAACACCGCTCCCACAAGGGGCTGAACAACCGGGCGGAGAATTCGCACCAGCCGACGAGGCAGCGCGAACGCGCCATGAAAGGCTTCCGCTCGCCTCGGTCGGCCCAGAAGTTCCTCGCCGCGTTCAGCCAGATTTCGCCCCATTTCCGGCCGCGCCGTCACCTGATGACCGCGTCCGAGTACCGGGCCGGGATGACCGCCCGCTTCACCGTCTGGGACCACATCACCGGCGTCACCGCCCTGCCCACGGCAGGCTGAACCACGGCTGCCACCTGGCCCCACCACGACCTGCCGCACCCTCAACCACCCCACCAACCCGACAAGTTGACGGCGCCCTCCAGGGCTCTCTTCACGGCCCGGTGGAGCTCATGAATCGAACGGAATGCCCGGTTGGCGATCTTCGACTTGGCGTGTGCCCACAGCAGCTCGACGCCGGCGCCACCACGAGGCGACACTCGTGCCCTCGGCCTGCACAGCCTTCGCCCACGGCACGAAAACGGTCCACCGACTCCGCCGGCGGACCGTCACGAAACTTCGAGGCTAGCACGAGCGCGTGTGGTTGGTGCAGCCCGAACTGACGCCATAGTCACAGCAGTTGCCTGAGAAGCCGCACTGGTAGAGGTGGCTGGTGCCTCCGCCAGAGCCCAGGAGCAATACCTGCGGGCAGTAACCGCAATACTGGCCTGACGGCGTTCCTGTGCGACATAGGCAGCCATTAGAGGTGCAGGCATAAATGATTGAGGTCACGAGAGGTCCTCCATTTCCTATTCCAACTGTGGGGTGCCGGCTGAGTCGACACCCTGTTATGGGGGAGGTGCGTTGATGTTTTCGCGGTTCGGGGTTGTGGATGTTGTTGTGGGGGTAGTTGAGCCTCGTCTCGTGGAGCTACTTAAGGTATAGCCGAACTTGGCATGGTCAAACCGAGCTGATGGAGGGTGAATTGAGGGATGTTGGCTGGCGGCTAGTTGAAGGATTGGATGTGCGGCCGATGCCGTTGGGCGGCGGATTCGTATGGGATCGGCGCCGGTTGCTTCTGGGGTGGGTTCCGGTGGATGTGGCTGTTTTGTTAGCGGCCGGGGGTGTGGTGCCTGCCGAGGTGGATCCGGCGGTGGAGGAGCAGGCGTGGCGGGGTGTGGCTGAGGGGTGGTTGGTGCGGGATGACGCTGGTCAGGGAGGGGCCGACGACAACGGATTTAGGACGGGGGCGGGAAATGGTTGAGGTGGTCGCAGCGGTGCGGGCGGTCTGGGCGCTGCTGTGGCTGCGCCGCGGCGATGAGGAGTTGGTGGCGTCCATCGAGCGACTGAGGGGGCCGTTACATGCTGCCGGTGGGCAGCGGTTGGTCGTCTGGTTACGGCGGTTGGTGCGGCTGCGATGGGGGTTTGGGCATGTGGTGGCGGAGTGCGCCGCGATCGTGGTGGCGCTGCGCCGGGGAGGCTTTGCCGCCCAGCTGGTCATGGGCGCCGACGCGGTACCTCATTTGGGCCTGGAGCAGCGGCGCGTGTTTGTGTGGATCGAGGTCGGTGGTGTTGCGGTGGATGAGGAGACGCCCGGTCGGGCGGTCCTGGTCCCGGTCGTTCGGTTCCCCGAGTTGGGCAAGGGGTGAGCTGGGTCGATGTCTTGGTTAAGGAGCCGGCAGGTGTTGGCAGACGAGCAGGCTGGCCCTGCGGGCGGCCGTCCGGAAGGTGGGTTCGTGGACTGCCCTGGCAGCGTGCGGGCGTTTCGCGGCAGTCTGCATGAGCGGGGTGGGCGCGCTGAGGTGCTGTGCGGGTGCGACAGATGGCATGCGGTGGACGGGCAGGCGCAGGCGGGGGTGTTCGCCTCGGCGGGGCCGGTGGCGCAGGCGTGGGTCGATAGGCAGGCGGCGACCCTCGGACGTGGCGCGCTGTCGCAGGTCCGTTGCTATTACACGGTGGATGAGACTGGGGCCGACGGTGGGCCGCTGGTGAGGTTTTCCACCCGGCTGGCCGATGTGCTCCCCGATGGTGCTGAGGTGTGGCTGCCTGCGGCTGCGGCTGCCCTGGCGGGGGAGCGAGTGCTGGCGCCCCTGACGGCTTACCGGCAGGTGTTCCAACTAGCCTGCGGGACCTGGTTGCGTGTCCGGGACGGGCGGCTGCGGCTGCATGACGAGCGGCCCGATCTGACCGAGCTGGCCAATGCTGCCCGGCGCTGTCTGGGCCGGGCCCGGCCAGCGGAGTTGGTCCGCCGGGCGTTGGGCCACGCCTTCTGTGATCTAACTCCGGCTGGACGTTCGCCCGCGCAGCCGGTGATCGGGGTGGGTGGGGGCCGCGGTGCGGCGGCGTTGGTGGCTGCCGCGCCGGACGCGGCCCGCGTGCACCTACACCTAGACTTACCGGTGCTCGGACGGCGAGCCGAGCAACTGGCCGGTGATCCTGGTGTGCGGATCGTGGATGTGTCGTCCCGGTGGGCGCTCGCCTGTGACCCACAAAGCCCCCGCTTCGCTTTCCAGGCCGACTCGTGGCCGCCTGCCCGCGGTGCGCTGGGACAGGCTGGCATCGATCCGGCAGCCCGCGTGGTCAGCGGCGCCGGGCTGAACGACCTGCTGTTAGGCCGTGGCCAGCGGACGGGTCGACTGCGAGTCGGCTGGCAGGTGCTGTCCGCGGCGAAGCCGGCGCCGAACATGGTAGGCCAGGCGTGGTGGCGAGCCTGGCTGCCCCCGAATAGCCACCCTGACCACGGCGAGGGTGCGGCTGGTCCTGCCGGACCGCGGCGCGTGCAGTTGGACTGGCTGAGCAACGAGGTCGCAAACCTTCGCGCGGCATCCGGTGCGGGGGTCATGCCCAGCCACCTCACGACCGACGGTCAGCCAGCCGGGCAGGAGCTGGGTGTACTACTGGCCTTACTGGACGGGCAGGCGTTGTCCGCAGCCGGCGAGGAACCGGTCGAGGAACCGGTGCTGATCGCCGCGCACCCCATGGTGGTAGGCGTGGCCGCCCACCTGGCAGCCCGAGGCGCCACCTCCAGCAGCATCGTGCACGGCGCGCGAGCGGCGCAGGTGCTCACCGAGCTGCTGGGCGCGAACTGGCGGCCGGCCGACGTCCACGCCGATATTCGCAACGCAGTGCTGTCGGCCGCCTTCGTCGGCCAGAACCTGAGCGATGCCGACGACCGGGCACGGCTGCTGGACAGCGTCACACACAGCCAATGGATCATCCCCGATGCGCTGGCGCAGGTGCTGGCCAGCCGCGAACAGGTCCTGCTGCACGCCCAGCAGCTGCAGCGGTTGTATGTGCTCGCCGCGCACCACCCCGAGGTGCTCAGCCAGCAGCCGCAAGCCGCGCCGGACATCCCCAAGAGCACCGCCGTTCACTCGCCCCTGCCGCAACCCGGAGGAGACTCGTGACCGTAGCGCAGTGGCTCGCTCTACTGGCCATGGCAGCTGCCGCCGGCGTGCTCGCCTTCAGCCTGGTCGCCAAGCTCACCGACTGGCCGGACACCGTCACTGCCTGGCCGCTGCGTGGTAGAGCCCGCCGCCTGGCTGGACCGGTGCAAGTCGTGGCGGCGGAAGCGGCCGTCCTCCTGCTCGCCTTGGCGCCGCTGCCTCCCAGGCCGCGGCTGGTCTTGCTAGCCGCCCTGTATGTCGGATACGCGCTGGCCGCATTGGTGCTGCGGGGGCGCGACTGCGCCTGTTTCGGCACCCGTTTCACCACCCGTTTCACCATCAGACACGCGGTGGCGTGCGCCTCGGCAGCCGCGGTCCTCGCCGCGGCTGCCGCCGCCCCGCCCCCACTTTGGCCACTGACCGCGGGTGCCGCGGCGGGAACCGCGGCCGCGCTGGCCGCCGCCGCTACACCCCGCCAACGCCAGCCCACTGCCAACCTGCCCCCGGCCGCCCACATCGACCGCATCGTCATCCTGGCCGTCCCCGCCTGTAGCTTCTGTGCGGCGCTCCAGTCTCAGCGCGCCCACTGGGAGGCCCTGACCGGCTGCCGGCTGGAGTGGCGCACCATCACCGACGATGCCGAAAGTCAACGGCTCGGCAATGCCTTTCCCGCAGCCATCGCCTACGCGGCCGACGGACGCGTCCTGTACGGCCCTGCACCTGGCCTTCCCGCCATCCGTACCCTGCTCACCCACACCACGGACAATTCCCTATGAGTGCGGAGGCCACGCCGCGGCTACGTCCGGCCGATTTCCGTCGGCTATCTATTTTCGCATGGCGGCTCGCCTGGCAGGCTGACCCTCGCCGACTGCTGCTCACCACGGGATTCCCGCTGCTGCAAGCGGCCGGTACGGCCGGGCTGCTACTGCTGGCCCGCTCCACCCTCGGCGGCCTGCTGGACAGCCGCGACCTTACGACGACCGCCCTGTCCGCGCTGGCGATGATGGCTGTAACGCTAGTCGGGATCGTACTCGCGCAGCTGATTGGCATGCAGCAGACCATCCTCACCCTGCGGATCGAAGTGGTGGCCATGCGCAAGGTGGTCACCGCCGCGGCCGCCGCCCGACTCGAGAATTTCGAATCCCCCGCCTTCCACGACCGGATCCAGCTGGCCACCGCCGCGGCCCGGGGCCACGTCGAACGGATGCTGCAGCTGCTTCTGACCGGCGTGCGAGCCATAGCCATGCTCATCGCCCTGACCACCCCCATGATCATCATGAGCTGGTGGCTGCTGCCCCTGGTCGCGCTCGCTGGCCTCCCCGCGCTGCATGTGGCACTGGCGCAGCAACGCGCGGTGTTTGCGCTGGACGTCGCCCTCACCGAAAACAGCCGCGCCCGCAGCTACCTTATTCAGCTGCTCACTGGCCGCGAAGAGGCCAAAGAACTCCGCGCCTTCGATTCCGCATGGCTGCTGTGGCAACGCCTGGCCGAAAACTACCAGAAAGCCATCACCGCGCAGACCGCACTGCAACGCCGCTACGCCGTGCTGGGCATCGCCGCCAGGCTGGCTAGCGACGCCGTCATTGCCGCGGGCATCGCACTGCTACTCGTCCTGACCCACACCGGCCGCCTGGACCCGGCCACCGCACTCACCGCACTGGGCGCCCTGTATCTCGCCGCCGCCGCGGCCACCGCCCTGGCCTCCCTCACCGGCCACGGCGGCAACGTCGTGCGCTACCTCGACGCCCTGGCCCACTTCACCCAAACCACCACCGCCCTCACCCCTCCCGCACCACCGGCGACCTCCTTCACTGCCCTGACCCTCGACAACGTCTCCTTCACCTACCCCGCCGCCGACAAACCCGCACTGCACAACATCTCGCTACGCCTGACCGCCGGGGAGACGATCGCCCTGGTCGGCGAGAACGGCTCCGGCAAAACCACCCTCGCCAAAATCCTCAGCGGCCTCTACCAGCCGACCACCGGCCAGATCAACCTGGACGGCACCCCCCTCGAAGACCAGGCCCGCCTGCGCGCCGTCACCGCCGTGCTCTTCCAGGACTATTTACGCTACAAATTCACCGCTGCTGACAACATCACCCTGGGACGCACCCACCCCCCCGGCGACACCAACCCCCTGACCGCCGCCGCCCACAAAGCTGGCATCCACACCGTCATCAACGACCTTCCCAACGCCTACAACACCCAACTAGGCACCGAGTACACCGGCGGCATCGAACTATCCACCGGTCAGTGGCAACGCCTCGCGCTCGCCCGCGCCCTCTACCGCGACACGCCCCTGATCGTGCTGGACGAACCCACCGCCGCCCAAGACCCCCGCATCGAAGCGGAACTCTTCACCACCATGCGACAACTGTTCACCGACCACACCGTGGTACTCATCTCCCACCGCTTCTCCAGCGTCACAACCGCCGACCGCATCTACGTCCTCGACCATGGCCACATCACCGAAGAAGGCACCCACAAACAACTCCTCAACCTCCACGGCACCTACGCCCACATGTTCACCACTCAAGCCGCCGCCTACCTCACCTCCCAGCGAACGGACACCGCGCCAGCCGCACATCCCGAGCCCCACCTCGAACCCGACCCCGAGCGGGCCAGGCCGCCGCGAAGAATGCGGACAGATGACAGCGGGCAAACCCCGGCGGCCACGCCGAAGTATCCTCCCGCTGGCTCACCCAGACCCTGACCGTGCGCTGGGCAGACGACGGATGGCGTCTGACTGAGACCAGCCAGCATGACGGCCCTGAGTCGGGCCACGGCCACGGGCCAGCACGGCGAGCCACCGCGAGCGTGTCTGAAAGATGGCTCTGGCCCGTAATCGGTGGTAACGCTTCGTGTTGATCATTGGAGCAGGATCCGCTGGCGTAGGAGCGGGAAGCCGGCGCGGCCGTGCATCTGCCTCATGATCTTCTTCGTGCGGGTGTTGACGCCCTCGGTGCGGCCGTTGTGGTAGGGGAGGGTGAGTCCGGCGTCGACGGCGGCGCGGTCGAGCTCGAGGCCGTTCGCGAAGGAGTGCAGGTGGGGCAGTTCAGCGGCGCGAACCGCGGTGATCCAGTCGGTGAGTTTGGCGTCGTTGCCCTCGGCTGGGGTCAGGAGCCCGGCGAACTCGCCGACGAGGCGGGCGAGTTCGGTCATCTCCGGACAGGCTTCGGTGAGTTCCCGTAGTAGTGCGGTGTCCTTGTCGCGCAGGTTCTCGGGGCGGGTGAGTAGGAGGCGGGCGAAGCGCTGCGGGGTGGTGACCGGCTTGTCGCCCTCGGCCCGGCCCTGGGTGATGTAGCGGTAGAGCAGGTTGAGGCTCCCGGTGTAGCCCAGCTCCTGGATCTCCCGGAACAGTTGCTGCACGGGGACGGCCGGGTCGGCGGCCCGGCGGGCGCGGAGGTGGTCGCGGTAGGGGTCGACGAGGGTGGGCCGGTACTGCGGTGCGCGACGCTCCAGCGTGGGCTCCTTCAGGCGGGCGTACCGCTTGACGGTGTTCAGGGCGAGATTGAGGCGGCGGGCGCATTCGAGCAGGCCGACGCCCTTGCCGAGCAGTGAGGGGCCCCACGCTTTCCGGACAGCTACCTATTGGCTAATTCATGCGGCGAGCTGCTGATTCAGGTAGTCGTCGTGGACCTCTTGTGGGGTCC
>NZ_JBVJVY010000110.1:0-7649 GCF_055603265.1 Streptomyces sp. NPDC037288 | reverse complement strand
AGCACGCTCCTCCACCCGCCGCGTCAGCCGCACCGTCCAAGCCATCCACGTGCTACTGACCTGCGACTCTTCAGGATGAAAGAGGTTCACTGAGCACCACCGCGCACGAAGGAACGCGCACCACCAACGAGCACCGCCTACAGCAGCCCCCGGCAACCACCGGGGGCTGGCTCGTGCTGCCCGGAGGAGATCACCGTGCCCACCTTCGAGACCCTCCCCCGCTTCACCGCCGACCTCCAGCCCCTCACCCCCGCCCAGCGCCGGCGCTTCCGCCATGTCGTCCTGGACGCGTTCGTTCCCGACCTGCGCACCCGGCTGTTCCGCCCCGGCCTGCGCGAAGCGCGTGTGTTCGCGAGATCCTGCGCGTGCTCGGCGGTCAACTCGCACTCCGAGCTGCGCTCGTGAAGCTGGTGCGTACGAGTTCCACACTTCGACCGGGTAATCTCGATCTTCGACGTCTGGGTCGGCAGCCTGATCCTCGGCACCACCGGCCTTGCGCGCACCGGCCCTGGCACGTCGTCGATCAGCTCCACGATGACACGGTAGACCGGCGGGAGAACCGTACTGGTCCTCCCCTCCCGCCACACATGCTCGGTCTGCACCCCCACCACCTGGCGCCGCCTACCGGCTCCACCACCGCGGCCGATACGCCGCCTCCGGCGACTCCCTCTCTCCTGCGAGTTCCTATGGATCGAGCGGCCGCTGCGCTACGTCTTGAGCAAGCGGTGCTGCTGAGGTCGCCTGAGCAGCACCGCTTGCTGCCACCGGTCGATGACGCCAGTGAGCTGGGTCAGGTCCTCAGAAGGGGAATCACGGTCAGGACGCGCTCCTGGATGGCTGTCGGCAGGTGGTCGAACGCTTGGGTGTCGTCCGGGTAGCGTAGAGGGCGTGCAGTAGCACCTCGAGGTCATCGTGCCGTTCGGGTTTGCTCCATCCCGAGCGGTTGGCGATGTGACGGCCCACTTCGTGCCAGATCACGGAGTCCTGTGGTGCCTCTCGGCCTGTGAGGCCGGCCAGGTGCTCTTGGTAACACCGACGGTAGAGCAGTTCGTCGTCAACAAGGTCTCCCTCGCCCTGCTCGGCCTACTCACCCCTGTCGCCCTCGTGATGAGCTGGACACTGATGGGCCTGTCCGTGCCGCTGCTCATCCCCACCGGCCTCGGCGTCGTCTTCGCCGCCGTCCTGTGGTTCGTACCCGACTGGTGGGCCGTCAGCGAAGCGGCCAAGGCCCGCACCGAGTTCGCCTACGCAGCAGCCGCCTGGATGGACCTGGTCGCCACCCGCATGGCCTCCAACGTCGCAGCCGACCAAGCCCTGGAAGACGCCGCCCGCATCGGCCGCGGGTCGGCATTTGCCCGCAGTCGCCTTCGATGGCCGTCTCACAATCGGATCTGACCTCTGAAACCAAACCAGTCACACCGTTTACTGGACAGACCCACCGTCGAGGTGCAGCTGGCGTGGGCGTCCCCGATCATCACCTGCTTCGACAGCGTGAGGTGTCGGTGATCTTGTACGACCTGTCGCGCCCTTCATACCTGGCGCAGGGTGCCACCGTCGACGGTCCATTCAGCACCGGTGACCTGCCGTGCTAGGGGGGAACACAGGTACGCGATCACGCGGGCGACGTCTTGGGGGGTGCCAGCTCTGCCTGTGGCGACGTGGCGCACGTGCCGAACGTAGTGCTCGATGGCGTCACCGAGTGTCCGGCCATGTCGGGCGGGCAGTTGCTCGCCCAGCCCTCCGGGGCCTTCCCACAGGCGGGTCCTCGTCAACCCGGGGGTGACGACGTTGGACCGGATGCTGCGCGGGCCCAACTCGGCAGCCAAGTCTTTCGACAATGCCAGGAGAGCGAGCTTGGCACACGCATAGTGGACTGCTCCAGGCTCCGGCAATCGGCTTGCTGAACTGCCGAGGTGGACGAGGCAGCCGCCCTGGCGCTCCAGCAGGGGGATGGCTGCGCGGCTCATCCGGACCACGGAATGGAAGTTCAGCTCGAAAGCATCATGCCATTGCTCATCGGTGACGTACTGGAATCCCTGGACGAGCTCGAGTCCTCCCGCATTGTTGACCAGGCCGTCCAAACGTCCGTGGCGCTTCAGCACCGCATCGATCACCTTTTGCGCGGTACCGGGATGGGTAACATCGGCGGACACCGCAGTGACCGTCGGGCCCAGGGCCTCGATATTGCCAGTGTGCCGGGACACTCCCACGACGCTGGCTCCGCTGATGGCAAGCAGCCTGGCGGTGGCCGCGCCGATGCCGGCGGACGCCCCGGTCACCACGAAAACAAGCCCGTCTAGACCAAGATCCATAGCTTCTCCGCGTAGACTATTCACCGGCGATGCGGCGGACCGATCCTGCGGTTCCGGCGACCACAACAGCTCCCAGGCGACGCGTCCGGGGCGCTTGCCTGGTGATCGGGTGGCGTGCCGGACCGGCCGCGAGAGCTGTGCAGACCAGAGGTGCCTCGCTCCGACGCGGATACCGCAAGTAGGCAGAACAACCGCAGCGGCTCGTGGGTAGCGCCACTGCGGGCGTGGGGGCATCCTGGCCTAAACGGCCCGGCTTAAAGGGCACTACGAGCAGGCCGAAGCATGGCTTAGCGGCGGTCGGCTGGGCGGCCGGCGCCGCACCGTACTGCGCTATCACGGGCGCCACGCTGCCCGTCGCCGCGATGGGGCCGAGGACGTTATTCATAGGTAGCTCAGACGACGGACGCGGGGGTTGATTCCAAGTTCCTGAGTGGGATCGACGGGCACGTCGATTAGGAGAGAACGCGAGTCCGGCTGGTAGCAGGCGTCCATGACGGAATCAAAGTTCGACATGTCCGGCGCCAAGCGGACAGCGGCCCATCCGTGAGCCCGGGCGGCCGTCACGTAGTCGGCCGGGGCGAGTTTGCCGTGGAAGCGATCGGGCGGAGTACCGGGGATGATCTTCGCCAAGCCCTGATTCACAATGGCGTAGGCGCCGTTGTTCAGCAGAAAAAGGCGGATGCCCAGGGCAGCGCACTCCGGCATAGACCCCCCATAAAGCCGGTAGCAGCCGTCCCCTGAAAAGCAGAACACCGTCCGGTCCGGTGATGCAATCTTTGCGCCTACCGCCATGCCGAAGGCACCGCCCATTGCGGAACCCTGATACGCCGCATAGGAACGCATGAGGGGATGCGGGCGCTGGGCTATGTACTGACGGTCCTTATAGGCCATGCACACATCATCAAAGCCAAGTGAAGGCGCACGCCAGGCACGATGGAGACGGTCGAAGAAGACCGCAAGATCAACATATCCGGCACCTTCCGGGGGAGCCAACGTCCGGGTGTTCAATGAGCCGGTGACCACCGGCTGCCGGGCGGTGGACACACTGCCGTTCCAGCGATCCAACAACGCGGCAACAGTGCCGGGCAGGTCACCCTGCAACATTCGGTAAGCATGGGCGCAGCGGTGAGCGAACCCGCCGTTGTGGTGGCCGAACGGCTGCTGCCAGCCAGTGAGGTGGTAAACGGTACCTGCGGGAATCACATCCAGATCCAAAATGTACTCACCCGGCTCGAACCCCAGGGTCAGAAGAGCATCATCGGCGCCCAGGCCGGACCACAGGTCATTGGCCACATCATTCCCGCCAAATCCCAAGTGCCCGGCAGCGTAAGGATTGTCGTGCTCGACGCCAGCTGAGCCGTTGACAGTCCAAATGACCGGAGAACCAAGCTGCCGGGCCAGCTTCGTGGTCAGGACTGGCATCTCCGGATAGCGTGCGGCTTCGTCGGTGACCAGTACCACCACACGCCGGCCCCAGGTCTCCCTGCGAAATGCATCGGCGTACTCGTTGAGCACCCGAGCGGAAGGAACCGTCACCGACCGTGGTTCCGGTACGGCGGGCGGCCCGGTACAGGCCGACAGCAGGTCAGGGTGGACAGCAAAAACCACTGGGCGGGATTGACGCAGCAGCCTCCCGGCCAGCTGCACCTGCTCATCAAGCCGACCCGGGTCGGTGACATGCAGGCACCCCTCATCCAGCTCCGCCGCCAACTGCGCCACAAGGTTCGCGCCTTCGTGCGACACGTCCTGCAAAGGCGCCGCCCCAACCGCTGCCGTGGAGTTCAGAGCCACGACATACACCGCGGGAATATTATGTGCCTTCGCATCACTAATCCCACTGGAAGCGAGCTTAGTCGCAGCTCCCGTCGTGGTCAGACACGCCGCTATCCGCCCCGTGGCCAGGTGATAACCCAACGGCACGAAGCCGCCCACATACTCACCCACGGTGAAAAGAAGCGACCCGCCCTCACCCGGTCGACCTCGGAGTGGTCCCAGGTGCTTAGCTATATGCAGAACACCCCCGCCATTTACTCCCGCAAATAATCGCACGCCTAGTGATGCCAGCATCTCCACGAAGACAGCATTCCCGTCAACCCTGGCCTCAGACATCGCCCAAACTCCCTTTCTCGGGTGCAGTACTGGCCCTTCAGTTGGTGGCGACTCACACTGCTGCAGATCGCACGAAGGCAGAAAGGCCGAACGGTCTCCGAGGCAGATGACAGATTGTCGCATTCCCATGGAAGCCCCTCTGCAGTAGTATCCGGAGCTACCGACTGAAGGGACTAGCGCGCAGTAGTTCTTGATCGACAAATATCGTTGCTGGACTGACTATGGTGGCGTTACGCCGTTCCAGCGGCGCTGAGCTGGGCTGCCCGGTGCTGGTGGTGGCTGACAGGCGGACCGGTGCAGGACCTGGTTAAGGGGGCGTCGGGAGTGGGGTGATGATCTCCATGCGCTGCAGCTGCGGCGCGGCTTCCCGCTGCACCACCTGAGCCTGTGAGGGAACGGTCGAACTGAGCTTCGTTCATGGTTGTCGGGTCGTGCCGTCCGCCGTCGCCTTCGAGGCAAGAGATGGACGGCGCACGAAGTCTATGGTCACCACCGCTGCGACCGCCTCTTCGCTGGCCAGGTCATGGATCGCCTTCACACCTCTGAGGGGACTCGACCTTCAAGCCCGCCAGGCCGCTTGCGCTGCCATATGGCCACCGCGCAGGGCCTCCGTGCAGGCTGGCTAGAAATTGTCGACCGCCTCGAACCGCCCCCACTCATCCGGGATGCTGGCCAGGAACCTGTGGATGGTGCGCGAGACGTCCGCCCCTCGGCGCTCCTACGGCCAGCGCGAGAACCACCGGTTGCCGCGGACCGTCGTTAGTCCAACCCCACGTCCTCCGCGAACAACCAGATAGCCCTCGCTGAGGGCAAAGAAATCGCCCTTCTGGAAGGATTCCCGCCTCCGCGAGCGCATCGGCTCGATCTCCACAGCCACATCCCCGACCCACCGCTGTGTCCCGCTCACCGTGACCGCTCCCGTCCAGCTCCTCGTAACGGTCACGGGTCACACTGCCGACGTTTCCTGACATCTCACTCCCCTCCCACGGACCGGACGCGACACCACGTCAGCCAGAACTGGCCTCGAACCCGGCTCCCTGACATCACATCGAGGTGCCCTCGCTCGCCCAGTCCCGCGTCGTAAGCAGGAGCCGTCGATCAGGACGAGCCGGCCGGCCGACGCCTCCGTGGGATCGGGGACATGCCGGGGAAAGACCTTTTCCACCACCGACAGCAGCGCCGTCCACCGTCTGGAGACGGTCGCCTGACTGAGGCCGGACAGCTCCGCCGCCACCGCCTGGACCGGGTTCTGCCGCAACAGGAATAGCACCAGGACCACCGACTTGCACAGGCCCAGCGACCACATCCGCGCCGGATCCACCACAGGATCCGGATCCCCCACGAGCATCCGATGGACCCGTGCCCACCAGCCCGTCAAGTTGATCGTTGTCTAGCCCTGTCGTACGTTCCAGCTCAACGGCCCTGCACGATTCACTTCTGACGTTATCGCAGACGTCAGACTACGAGCAGCGCCGTCCTCGTTGGTCAAGGACCCGAGCCGCACCACCCGTGAATAGCCATCCCGCGCCCTGTCGGGCCCGCCCCGTGGCCGGGAAAAATTCGAGGCGGGTGCCTGTCCGGATGACGTCGATGGTCCTTGGTGCTTGAGCCCGTTGAATAGAGGCCTCCCAGGGCCCTGTCCTGATCCGGGACCAGCTAACGTCGCCGCTGAATACCCGAGGCCAAAGCGTCAGGCAACAGCCTCGACCTCGCCGAGGAGCCGGGGTCAGGGCAACGTCAGGATAACGACGTCTGAACCTGCGGCATCGGAGATTCCGCCGCCGGTTACGCATGCCGTAACGTCTCCCGCCAGCCGAAGAATCAGCTTATGGATAGCGGCGCCTCGGTAGTGCCCACTGGTGATGCTACCCGAGGCGCGTCCGGCAACGTGCCCTTCCACCCGTTCAGCAGTCACCGTAGTGAGGGTGAATTCGCTAGTGGTTCCATCCGACCAACGGAGGGTGCCGCTCAGGTTGGGATTGCTGACGCCACCGGTGCATTCGGTCACGACGGTGCCATCAATTCGATCAGACACCAGGAGGCGAAGCGGGACGTCAGCGGAGGGCAGGGGAGGCGCATACGCCGTTTCTGCGTGTACGGAGACCGTGGAGGCGCTACCCGTAATGGGCGGACTGAAGCTGGATGTGCCTGCCCCCAGCCCAGTGAGGATGTGTGTCGGCATGAGCATACCCTTTCTCGTCACGAGAAGTCAACGGAACGGCAGAAACGTTGGGAGATCCACTCAGAGTTCCTCAGACTAACCCGCGGTTCATTGCCTCTGTTGCCTATTCATTCCCTGGCAATATGTGCGGCACCCGGGTGCGCGGGGGCACTCAGAGGCGTGAATAATTGAGAGGGGCGTATATCACCCGGGGCGCGCTGCAGTGATACCGCGCGCGTTTCGGTGGTTTGTCAGACCGGGCAGTAGGGATCAAGAGGCTGCCGTTGCCGACGGTGTTGATCAGTCGCCGCCGGTTTGTCGGAGGGGCTGTTCGTGGACGCGCCGTCACGACGCGGTCGGTGTCGGTGAACAGGGGGCTTGACGCCGGCCCCGGAGGCTCTGCGGCGGGGGCCGCCGCGCTGCTGCCAGTAGCGTTGCGCGGTTTGGGCGGCCTGGGCGGGAGCGAGGTCTTCGACCAGCTGGGCCAGTGCCTGGCAGGTCATGCCTGTCAGCGCCGGGTCGGCGAGGAGTGCGAGGTTGCGTGAGCGCTGGACGTCCCCGATCGGCGGTGTCACCGGGTCGGCGAGGGGGCCGGAGGTGGCGTGGATCGTGTAGTTCCAGTTTCCCCGGTCGGGGCAGGCCGTGATCGGCAGGGAGTTCATGCGGGTGTCGCTGACCGATATGCCGGTCGGGTAGGCGCTGGTGCCGAGCTCGGCTTCGACCCGCAGTCCGGTCCGGGTCCGGGTCGCCGCGATGGTGTTGACTACCACTTCGTGACTGGTCAAGGGCCTGCCTCGCCAGTTCATGGTGATGTGGGAGAACAACCGGTGCTCGATCTTGTTCCAGCGGCTTGTTCCCGGGGGAAAGTGGCAGACAGTGATTGCCAGGCCCGTCTCGGCGGTCAGAGTCGCCAGTTCGGACTTCCACAGACCGGAACCGGTAGCCGTTGGAGCCGCCCGCGTCCGCTGCGATTAGCAGTCGGCTCGCCTCCGGGTAGTCGCCGCAGCCTCGGGCCTGCCACCAGCGGCGGATCGAGGCCACCGCAAAGGCGGAGGTGTCGTGGTCCA
>NZ_JBVJVY010000109.1:0-7774 GCF_055603265.1 Streptomyces sp. NPDC037288 | reverse complement strand
CATCCGCATACCTCACACACCACGGGTACAGCCATCACCCAAGGCCCGTCAGGGACTTCGGAAGAGTTCACCCTGACGAGCCGAGGTCAGTAACGGAGGCGCTCACCAGCCACCATGCTGGCGCCGTCCGAGCCGCACTCGTCCCAAAAGTCCTGGACTCGCTGGCGGACGGACCCGGCGGCGGAGTGTTCGCCGGCCGACTTGGGCTGCCCGGCCTGTGATGCCGCGACGGTCTGCCGATCAGGTGAGGTCCAGGGTGACGCGCAGAGCGGCGGAGATCCGGTCCATAGTCTGTGTGTCGACGCTGCCGAGGAACTCGCCGGCCTGAAGGCGCTTGTCGGTCAGCGCGGTGAGGTCGACGGCGACGGCGGCCCCGTGCACCGGCTGGGATACGGGGATGGTGACGACGGTGTCCGGGGCCCCACGGGTCTCATCGATCATCATGCACACGGCGGTTCCGGGCAGGGCATCAAGAGCCGCATCTGACTCGACGATGACCACGGCCCGGGTCTTGGTGGCCAGCTGGACGCGCCAGACCTGGCCGCGAGCGAAGGCTGTCACGCGACGTCCTCGCCGAAGATGTCGGCGAGCTCTTCGGCGTCGTCCTGGGTCTTTTCGCGCCAGGTCCGCACTGCCTGCGCTGCGTCCCGTAGCTGCTGGGCGCGCAGTGCGTGCTCGATGTAGGCCGAGAGGTTGCCTCCAGGAGCGGTGGCGCGCGCGTGGGCGAGGAGGTCGTCCGGCAGGGTGACTGTGGTGCGCCTACGAGCAATCATACGATGGAGCATACACGAGTGAGACCACTGCGATGCATGGGGGTCAGATCGGACTGTCAGGTATTATCAAGTTGAGGAGCGGAATGCGATGATCTTGTTGTAGATCGTGGCAGGAGGGCCTGCTGGTGGACACGGCTGCCACCGTCGCACAAGGCCCGGTTCCCGCCGGAGGCGATCGCCCACGCGTCTGGCTATACCCCCCTTTCCCGCTGGCTTCCGTGGTGTGGAAGAGCTGCAGTTCGAGCGCGGCATTCAGCTTGTTCAGAGTGACCACCGATCCGGCATGCCTCGTTGGGGTCTGTCCAGTAAACGGTGGATCTGTCCACGCTTCCAGCGGCTGGTCCAGCGTTTGCGGCTGGTGCCGGTCGGGTCGGGGGACGTCACCGCGAGGTAGGCGCCCCGTCAGCACAGTCTCCGAAGCAGACATCCTGGCTATGTACTCGCTGGTCACAGGAGCACTCCTCCATGATCGGAGACACACCGATTTTCATACAGTCCCCCGGGTCCTGCAATTTGAACGACGCCTCATCCGCCTTAAGCTGTCGTGTCCTGCGACAGGGAGGACATGGGACACAATGCGTGTGCGTTCGGTGGGGGTCCGTGCGGCCGTCTTATCGGTGGCTGTGGCGTCGTTGGCCGGATTAGGAGTGGTGAGGGCGCCGTCGGCGGCTGCCCTGACTGCTCCGGTAGCGATGGTGGCGGGTGAGCTGCCGACGTGGCAGACCAATGGGATCGTATGGGCGATGGCCCAGAGCGGCGGGGTGGTCTTCGCGGGCGGTACCTTCTCGGCCGTCAGGCCGCCGGATGCGGCGGCCGGCAGCAGTGAGCGGCCGGTGGTCAATTTTGTGGCGCTCGACGCGGCGACGGGTAGGCCGGCGTCGTGCAAGCTGTCGTTCACGGTGGGTTCGGGTCTTGCGACGGTGCGGGCGCTGACGGTGTCGCCGGACCACAGGACGCTGTATGCGGGTGGGCGCTTCGGGGCGGTCAACGGCGTCGAGGTGAGCAATGTGGCGGCCATCGACGTTCGTACGTGCACGCCGAAGACCGGCTTCAAGGTGTCGGTGAACGCCACCGTGCGGGCGCTGGACGCCACCGACGACGCGGTGTATCTCGGTGGTGACTTCACCACCGTCGCCGGCCAGGCCCGCCGCTACTTCGCCTCGGTCACCAGCACGTCGGCGGCGCTGCGCCCGTGGAAGGCGGACGCCGACGAGCCCGGCCGGGCAGTCAAGGTGACTCCGGACGGACGCAATGTCATCCTCGGCGGCGACTTCTTCCACGTGAACGGTGCCGATTCACACGCCCTCGCCGTCCTCAACAGCACCAACGGCAACCTCGCCAAGAGGTATCCGGCGGGCTTCCTTGCCACCAACATGACGGTGAAGGACATCACCACAGACACCACCGGCTTCTATGCCGCCACCGAGAACTATTCCCGGCCTTTGGGCGGCCGTCGGCTCAGCGGTCCCATCGCGTACGACGGCCGGATGGCTTTCGATCTCGACGGCTTCAATGAACGCTGGCGGGACAAGTGCTTCGGCGCGACTCAGGCGGTCGAGGTCTATAAGGGCGTGCTGTATTCCGCCTCACATGCCCATGACTGCAGCAGAATGGGCCAACTTCCAGAGTTGTGGGAGCGCCAGCATCTGCTTGCAGAGCCGGTGAACGCACCCAGGCTGCTGGGCTGGTTCCCCGACACCAATGACGGGATCGGCGAGCACATCGGGCCACGGGTGCTGACCACCGCTTCGAAGAATGGCACCGCCTACATGTGGGTGGGCGGGGAGTTCACCACCGTCAACGGCAAGCCGCAGCAAAGCCTCACCCGCTTCGCCAGTGGCCCCGACACCACCGCCCCCTCGGCCCCGCAGGTCAGTGTCTCCAGCACCACACCCGGCCGGATCGATGTGCGCTGGCAGTCCAGCCTGGATCCGGATGACAGTAAACTGACCTACCGGGTCTACCGCAACGGCTCCCACACCCCCATCCACACCGTCACCGGCTCCTCCCTGCTCTGGATACGTCCGCAGCTGACGTTCACCGACACCGACATCGCCACAGGATCCGCCTACAGCTACCGAATCACCGCCAGCGACGGCACCCACACCAGCCACCTCTCCAAGCCCGCCAAGGTCACCGCGGCCAGGACGGCGAACCGCTACGCGCAGCGGGTCCTCGCTGACGGAGCCGACCTGTACTGGCGGTTCGAAGAGGCCGACGGCACCTTCGCCGCGGACAGTTCCGGTGCCGGCAACGGCGGCATCCACCGTGGTGCCTCCACACGCGGGATCATCCCCGGCGCGGTACCCGGCTCCAATGCCGCCGTCGTCTACCGCGGAACTGACGGGTACACCTATAGCGAGCGCCCCAGCCCCACTCCGACGTCGTACTCCCTTGAAACCTGGTTCAAGACCAGCACGACAACCGGAGGGAAACTCGTCGGTTTCGACAGCCGTACCTGGATGATGCGCAGTCGCCGCTACGACAAGCATGTCTACATGACGAACGACGGCCGCCTCGTTTTCGGTGTATACGCCGGTGGCGCCCGCACCATCAGCAGCAGGGCGGGCTTTAACGACGGCAAGTGGCATCACGTTGTCGCCACCCAGGGTCGTGGGGGAATGCAGCTGTTCGTGGATGGGACACTGCAGGCGAGAAATCCGCGAGTCGTCACCAGCGCCGATTATGCGGGCTACTGGCATGTAGGCGGAGGCCAGCTGGGTGGACTGGCCGGCTGGCCCAGCAGCCCGTCAAGCTTGTGCTTCGCGGGACAGATCGACGAGACCGCGATCTACCGCAGTGTGCTGTCTGCCGCGCAGGTGGCACAGCACCACAGCCTGGGTATGCCGAGGACGCTGTGATGTTGATGGGACGGACCTTGTAGTCGGAAAGCCGGTCTAGTAGGGACGTGCGTCTGGCCTGTGGCGCGCTGAAGGCGGTGGGCGCCTCGCACGCCCGGCACGCGGGATCAGCCGATGGTGAAGTCGCTCGGTCGGCGGGCGATCCGGACGACGCCCAGTGCTCCGGGGACGGCGTCGTGTACCGGGCCGGCAGCCGCTTTGGACGGGTAGTCGAGCTGGTGCCCGTTGAGAATCAGGGATGCCCCGTTGACGTGCCGGGCGAAGGGCTCGCCTGAGTGCTCCAGAGATTGCACTCTTGCCAGGATCTGCAGGAGTGCGGCCGCTTTGAGGTGTACGGGTCCGGTCGATGCCGCGTTTCATGGCGCGGGCGTAGACCCGTGCGACGGTGGCGTGGAGCGGTCCCTAGTGCTTCGTCAGGTTCTGGTTCTGTGGTCGGCAGGGCGCGGCCGCAGGTGGTGCAGGGGCCGGTCCAGCACCTCAGCAGGTCCTGTAAGGGCGTCGAAGACCTGGTAGAGGGTCAAGCAGCCATCTGAGCTCTGGGGCCGAGCCACCTAATACTCTAGTCCGGGTCTGGAGGCGATAGTCGAAGTCGACCAGTGGCACGGTGAGTTGGAGTCGGTGTTCGCTCGGGTGGCGGGCCGCTTTGCCCGGGTGGATCTGCGCCGGCGGATGCGGGACCATGTCCGTGGTCTGCTGGCGCCTGTGGGACGCAAGAACGGCCCGGACCATCCTGGCCGCGGCGCCGACGCCCACAGCGGCAGCCCGCCTCACACGCCGGCGACCGGGATCGGGTGATCCTTGCTGTCTCCGTGCTCGGTCAGCAGATCCGTGAGCTGGGTGAATCCAGCAGCGTCGTCGTTGATTCGCAGCTTGGCGAGCCGTGCTCCACCGGCGTTTACGAGCGCGACATCGTGGTGGTCTTCTGCCCAGTCCACCCCGCAGAACACCGGCACTGGTAACCCTGCGATTTCCATCATGTTCTCCCTGGTGATCCGCTGTTTCTACAGACCAGAGCCTGTGCAGGGTGCGCGTGCTCCCTAATGGAAGTGCTCGAGGCACAACATCCCACCAGCCGTTCGCACCCCAGCAAAGTGCACGGTCCTTCGTCTTCGTGAGAGCTCTCAGGCTCGCGACGCGATGAAAGGTGCCCCGTGCGGTTGGCTCAGGCCACGACCATCGAAGCGCTCGGTGTGAACCGCCTGGTGACGTGATCTGAACTGGGCCTGCTGAAACCCACTCGGAGGGCTTTTGTCGTCGCAAGAACGGTTCAGGCCGGAACCAGATCGCTCTCAGTAGAGGACTTCCTGCCCTGGTGGCGGATGAGATCTTCGTCCTGACCGGAACCGCTGCTGAAGCGAGTCTCGCGGTCTGTCGAAAGAGCTCTCACTCCGGATTCGGATAGCGATGACTCGCTTCGCCGCTCATTAGGTGGCGGACCGACCATGAGAGACGAGTCCTGCGATTGGTCGGTGCGTGGCCCGCATGAGCTCATCGACAGAAGAAGAGAGCACTGGGGAGGGGACCGACTTGATCTATTGCGGTATTGACTGGGTCGAGCACACCCATGACGTCGCCCTGGTCGATGACACCGGCCAGCTGCTCGCCAAGCGGCACATTTCGTTTAGATCATCAGATCGCTAGTCTGGTCTGTAGTTACTCTAACAGACGCGCAGTGGGCGTGGATCGAGCCGTTGCTCCCGGACCGTACGCCGAAGCGGGGCGGCCGCTGGCGGGAATACGGCCAGGTGATCGAGCCAGTCCACCGGCGTTGCCGCCATCTGCGACTTCGGTGCCGTTCCAGCGTGCCGGCCACACCTCGGCGTGGTGCAGTGGAAAGAAGGCATGATCGAGCACTCTGGATGTTGCGATGGCCGACAGCTACAAGCAAAGCGGCCCGTTAAGGCGCGAGCGGCGGCGGTGGACCACAACCAAGTTGCTGGGGCGGATCTTTGCCGCCCTGCTCGTAGGCGGGGTGGCTTTGGTGATGCTCTTTGCCACCCTTGGGGCGGTCCTCGAGGCAGTATGCCCATGAGACGGACAGGCCGAAGACACACACGTCGTCCACAAGTCGTTCTCCCTCAGCGCGCACCGCCCCGGTCCGCGCCTTGACATCCTCGCCACACTCAAGGAGGGGTTCGCCGCTGCTCCGGGTATCACCACGATCGACCCTCGCCGTGCTGACTCGTCTGGCCGCCACCCCACATCTCGGTTTCGTTGCTTACGGCCGCTGGACCCGCGAAGCGACCGAGTCGATGCCTCGGAGGCAATGCGACGGGCTTTCGACCAAGAGAACGGTCTCCACAGAGGCTATGCATGCTTGCCCCCCGTCCGGCAGTTGCTGGTCGCGGGCCAGAGCCACGGCAGTCGCAGATACATCCACGCCGACGACCGGCCCCACGACGGCGGCAAACCGCTGAGCCAGCCACCACGTCTGGTGTCCGTTGCCGCAGGCCGCGTCGACCAGTGGCAAGCCAGGACGGAGCAGGCCGCTGACCTGCTGGCGCCCAACGCGCCACTGCAGCTCTGGGTCGGTGTCCCACGAGGGGATATCCCAGCCGCCGGTCACGGACCAGTACCATTCCCAAGCGTCGGCCTCGAACGGAGTCTGGGGCTTTCTCCTTGACCGTGGACACCGGTTATCATGTGGCGATGGCCAGCGTAGTTGATCGCTGCTTGTAGGCGATCGGGCTGATCTGGGCGAGGCGGGTGTGCCTTCGCCGGGGTGTTGTAGCGGGTCGCCCATCGGAAGACCACGAGTCGGGCCCTCGCGCGCCCCGCGCCACCGCTTCCTCCCGTGGAGCGTCTCGCGTTTCATGGTCGCGTTTAGGGATTCCGCGGCGGCGATATCCGCGCTCCTGCCCACTGCGCCGCGCGATCTGATCACGCCGAGCTCCGCGCAGACCTGAGCGAACTCCTTCGAGACATATTGCGCCCCGTTGTCGCTGTGGAACACCGCGCCGCGCGGGCCGTCGGCGCCGCGGCAGCCGCAGCGGCCCTGAGCGCGTCGGTGACCAGCTCCGTGCGCATGTGGTCGACGGCCGACCAGCCTGCCAGCCGCTTCGAGCACAGGTCCAACCGTTGCCAAATACAGGAATTGACCGCCTCCGATCGGGGGCAGGTTATGTCGCCCACGTACTTGGTGTTCGGCGCCGGGGCGGTGAAGTCGCGCCGCAGCAGGTCAGGCACCGGTGTCGCCGACGGCTCGGAGACGGTGGTGCGGACCTTCTTGCGCAGGTGCACCCCGACGATGTCGAACTCATGCATGACGCGCTCGACGCGCTTGTGATTGACCCGCCTCCCGGTGTCCTTCAGCTCGGCGGTGACCCGCGGGACCCCGGAGGTGCCGTCCGGTTCCTCGTGAACTGGGCGATACGTCCGGCGAGCTCGGCGTCCGCCCGGGCCCGGGCAGCAGCCCGCACGTCCGCGCCGGCCAGCCACGCGAGACCTGCAGCATCCGGCACAGCCGCTTGACGCCGAAGGCGCCACGGTGATCCTCGACAACCTTCGAAGCGGCTGCTCACCAGCTGGTCTCGGCCACGGAATACTTCGCGGCCCTCCGCAGGATCTCCCCCTCGAGCTCGAGTTCCTTCACCCCCGCCCGCAGCTGCCGGTTCCCCTTCTCCATCGCGGTGGCCTCCACCACCTCGGGCCGGGCCGCGGCCTCCGCATCCCGGACCCAGATCCGCAGCGTCTCGTGGTTGATGCCCACGTCCTTGGCCACCGACGCATACCTCCCACCCGGACTGGCGTGGTACAGCGCGACGGCATCAGCCCGAAACCCAGGCCAGTACTTCGACCTCCCCAACGGGGACTCCTGCCCTATGGATCCTCACATGCGTGGTCGGGCGAGGTGGCTCGACGGTGAAGGTGCGTTGGTCGCGTATGAGCGCCCACAGCACGTCGAGGCGTCGCGGGGCGAGTGTGAGCACGGCCTGCTTGTGTGTCTTGCCTTCATCGCGTTTGCGCTGGTAGAAGGCCTGTGAGGTGGGGCAGCAGCGGGCGGCGACTTGGGCAGACAGGTAGAAGACACGTAGGAGTCGGCGGTGGTAGCGGCGGGGGCGGCGCATGTTGCCGCTGATCTTGCCGGAGTCCTTCGGGACCGGGGCCAGGCCGGCAACGCCGGCCAGGCGCCCTGCGCTG
>NZ_JBVJVY010000108.1:0-8065 GCF_055603265.1 Streptomyces sp. NPDC037288 | reverse complement strand
CCCCCCCCCCCCCCCCCCCCCCCCCCCCCCCCCCCCCCCCCCCCCCCCCCCCCCCCCCCCCCCCCCCCCCCCCCCCCCCCCCCCCCCCCCCCCCCGGCCCCGGTGTCCGTGCTGTCGAAGCCCTACGGCAGTGCGAGCATCCGCTCCAGCGCCAGCTTCGCGAACTCCTCCGTCTCCTTGTCGACCTCGATCCGGTTGACCAGGTTGCCCTCGGCCAGGGACTCCAGGGCCCAGACCAGGTGCGGCAGGTCGATGCGGTTCATGGTCGAGCAGAAGCAGACCGTCTTGTCGAGGAAGGCGATCTCCTTGCCCTCGGGCGCGAAACGGTTCGCCAGCCGCCGGACCAGGTTCAGCTCGGTGCCGATGGCCCACTTGGAGCCCGCGGGGGCCGCCTCCAGGGCCTTGATGATGTACTCCGTCGAGCCGACGTAGTCCGCGGCGGCGACCACCTCGTGCTTGCACTCGGGGTGGACCAGGACGTTCACGCCGGGGATACGGGCGCGCACGTCGTTGACCGAGTCCAGGTTGAAGCGGCCGTGGACCGAGCAGTGGCCCCGCCACAGGATCATCTTCGCCGCGCGCAGCTCGTCCGCCGTCAGGCCGCCGTTCGGCTTGTGCGGGTTGTAGACCACGCAGTCGTCCAGGGACATCCCCATGTCCCGGACGGCGGTGTTGCGGCCCAGGTGCTGGTCGGGCAGGAACAGCACCTTCTCGCCCTGCTCGAAGGCCCAGTCCAGCGCCCGCTTGGCGTTGGAGGAGGTGCAGATCGTGCCGCCGTGCTTGCCGGTGAACGCCTTGATGTCCGCGGAGGAGTTCATGTACGAGACGGGCACCACCTGCTCGGCCACGCCCGCCTCGGTCAGCACGTCCCAGCACTCCGCCACCTGCTCGGCCGTCGCCATGTCGGCCATGGAGCAGCCGGCGGCGAGGTCGGGCAGGACGACCTTCTGGTCGTCGGAGGTGAGGATGTCCGCCGACTCGGCCATGAAGTGCACACCGCAGAAGACGATGTACTCGGCCTCCGGGCGCGCGGCCGCGTCGCGGGCCAGCTTGAAGGAGTCACCCGTGACGTCGGCGAACTGGATGACCTCGTCGCGCTGGTAGTGGTGGCCGAGCACGAAGACCTTGTCGCCGAGCTTCTCCTTGGCCGCGCGGGCGCGCTCGACCAGGTCGGGGTCGGACGGCGACGGCAGGTCACCGGGGCACTCGACGCCCCGCTCGCTCTTCGGGTCGGCCTCACGGCCGAGCAGCAGCAGGGCGAGCGGAGTCGGCTGCACGTCGAACTCCGGGGTCTGGGCGGTGGTCACGACACGCACCCTTTCTACTTTTCGTCTAACTGACGCTATCTATCATAACTGGTTCACGTCAGTTTGACGATGGCCATAGCGTCTATGTGACGTGAATCCTGCCCGGGTCCCCGCCGGGTCCCTCCGCAGGGCGCTGCCGGTCCGCACGGGCATGTGCGAGCATGAAGACGGAAGCAAAAAACGCGACAACGCGACTGCCCGGCCCGGAATGAATCCGCGGAAGCGCCGGTTGCACTCGTCGGCAAGCAGTCTCCGTACAACCCGGGAGAGATGTAGATGTCCGTATCGGACGAGACCACCACCGTCACCGACGGCATCATCCTGACCGACGCCGCCGCGGCCAAGGTCAAGGCCCTGCTCGACCAGGAAGGCCGTGACGACCTCGCCCTGCGTGTCGCCGTCCAGCCCGGCGGCTGCTCCGGCCTGCGCTACCAGCTCTTCTTCGACGAGCGCTCGCTCGACGGCGACGTCGAGAAGGACTTCGGCGGGGTCAAGGTCGTCACCGACCGCATGAGCGCTCCGTACCTGGGCGGCGCCACCGTCGACTTCGTGGACACGATCGAGAAGCAGGGCTTCACGATCGACAACCCGAACGCGACCGGTTCCTGCGCCTGCGGCGACTCCTTCAGCTGAGCCGACGGATCCTGTCCGACGGCATGAGAGAGGCGGCGGCCCCGGCGAGGGGCCGCCGCCTCTGTCGTACGCCGGCTGCGGCGCCCCTTCAGGGGCGCGGGGCCGTCTCCCGCCCGGCGGCCGTCACGCCCCTCCCCGCAGCGCGCCCGGCTTGCCCTGCGGAACACGGCTGCCGTCGGCACCGACCACAGAGCGTCCGTCCAACGGCGCAGCCAGCCGCACGGTCTTCACGTACTCCTTGGCGATCAGCACGCACACCTTGCCCGGCCGGGGATGCTCGGTGACGGTCACGGTCACCCGTTCACCGCTCTCCTTGGCCGTCACCTGGTAGTCGGCGCACACCCCGCCGTAGAAGCTCACGGTCAGCACCCGGTCGTCGGCCGTGTAGCCGGTCACCTTCACATTCCTGGGCGCTGTGGACGCGGCCGGTGCCGACGGGGTGGCCCTGGACGCCAGATACCGGGGATCGACCGCCGGATACGAAACCGTGGACGTGCCCTGGCCGGCAGGCCACCGCACCTCGAACAGCCAGGACGGCACCAGTGCCTGCCGCCCGGAGACGGAGTGCGAGGCCAGCCCGAAGACCGCCTTGGCCACGGTGGCCGTGTCGGTGCCCGGGTCCGCTCCCTGCTGCGGCCCGCCCGTGGACGCCCCGCAGGGCTGCTCCAGCCGGTCCTTCAGCGGCATCGGGCTGGCACAGCCGCCGATCCCCATCCGGTGGTCGCCCCGCGGAGCCGCGTTCATCAGCTTCAGCGTCTTCGCGGCGCTCAGCACGGGGTACGTGTCGCCCTTCACCGGAGCGCCGAGCAGGCCGTGCCCGCCGACCAGCTCGCCCTGGCGGTCCACGGTCAGGCCGGTCGTCCAGCCGTACGTCGGCAGCCCGCCGACCACCGGATCGGCGTTGACCACCCGCTGGGCGCCCATGACCTGGCTCGCGTCGATCTTCGCGTCGTCCAGACCGGCCGCCTTCAGCACCGGCGCGGCGGCCTCGGTCGCCTTCGCCACACTCACCGGGGTGCCGGCGGGGACCATCGGGTCGTGTGCGCAGAGAACACCCTTCGCGCAGTCGTCGGTGCCCGGCGCGTACCGGCTGTAGCTCCAGCTGCCCGGCGCCTCCCGGTTCACCTGGAGGCTCGGCCCGGAGCCGTCCTTGCCGCCGACCCGCCAGATCCGCCCCTCGGCCACCGGAGCGCCGTCGACGCCGAGCGCCTTGGCCAGCCGGGCCACCGCGTCCTTGCCGACCTCGCCCTTCGACACGTACACCGGCGCGGAACCGGGACCGGCCGGCAGCTCGCCCTGGGTCACGTACGCCGCCCCGTACGGGTCCGGCTCGCCCGGAGCGATACCGCCCGTGCCGCTCCGGCCGTCCAGCGCGAGCGGCGGGGGAGGGGCGCCGTCGCCGGCCGTACGGCTCCCGGTGTCACTGCCCGCCGCGAGGTAGGCGCCACCGCCGCCGACCAGCAGCACGGCGGCGGCTACGGAGACGACGGCGAGCCGCGACCGCCGCCGCCCGGCACGCCCGCCGTCCGCGCCGTCGGTCTCCGGGTCACCAGCGTCACCAGCGTCACCAGCGCCGACAGCACTGACAACGTGGTCTGCGTGTGCGTCGTCCTCGTCGTCTGTGTCGTCCGTGCTGTGCGTGCCCTGAGCCGTCGCGGTCGTCGGCTCAGGGTTCCCCGAGTCCGCGGACGCCTCACAGCTCTCCTGGCTCCCGGAGCCCTCGGCGCCCCCGGCGCTCTCGGCATGCTCGGAGCCCTCGGGCTGCTCGCGGTTCTCGGGTCGCTCGGTGTTCACCGCATCGCTCCTCGCTGGTCGTATCCCACATCCCCCGCCTGGGGGACGGCGATGGGACGCGCGAGGGGAGCGTGCGGTTCCCGCCGGTATGCGCCCGCGCGTCAGTCGCCGTAGTCCGACATCGCGTCCAGCAGCCGCGCGGACCGCGCCGGCACGTTCACCCCGTGGATCAGCGACGGCGGCACCGGCCGGGACTCGGCATGCTCGGGAACCGTCCAGTGCGGAGCCATCCGGGCGCAGTCACCGCGCAGCGCCGCGAGGTCGCCCTCGAGGTCGGCCGGGGCTGCGGAGCGACACTTGAGGTTCGTCATGAACGCACCGTAGGCCTGCTCAAGGCCGCGAAGAAAGATCTACTATCGGGTAGTTTCGCCAGCTACAGCCCCGGCGGCCGACCGGGTAGCGTGAACTGTCAACCCAGCCTCCCGCAGGAGAATCCCCGTCGTGCGCATCGCAGTCACCGGCTCCATCGCCACCGACCACCTCATGACCTTCCCCGGCCGTTTCGCCGACCAGTTCGTCGCGGACCAGCTGCACACGGTTTCGCTCTCCTTCCTGGTCGACAACCTGGACGTGCGCCGCGGCGGAGTCGCCGCCAACATCGCCTTCGGCATGGGCCAGCTCGGCACCGAGCCGGTCCTGGTCGGTGCCGCCGGCTTCGACTTCGACGAGTACCGGGCCTGGCTCGACCGGCACGGTGTGGACACCGAGTCGGTCCGGATCTCCGAGACCCTGCACACCGCCCGCTTCGTGTGCACCACCGACGCCGACCACAACCAGATCGGCTCCTTCTACACCGGCGCGATGAGCGAGGCCCGCCTCATCGAGCTGAAGACCGTCGCCGACCGCGTGGGCGGCCTCGACCTGGTCCTCATCGGTGCCGACGACCCGGAGGCGATGCTCCGCCACACCGAGGAGTGCCGCTCCCGCCGGATCCCCTTCGCCGCCGACTTCTCCCAGCAGATCGCCCGGATGGAGGGCGAGGAGATCCGGATACTGCTGGACGGCGCGACGTACCTGTTCTCCAACGAGTACGAGAAGGGCCTCATCGAGTCCAAGACGGGCTGGAGCGCGGCCGAGATCCTCGCCAAGGTCGGCCACCGCGTCACCACGCTCGGCTCGCGGGGCGTGCGCATCGAGCGGGTCGGCGAGGACCCGATCGAGGTCGGCTGCCCGGAGGAGGAGCGCAAGGCCGACCCCACGGGTGTCGGCGACGCCTTCCGCGCGGGGTTCCTCTCGGGGCTGGCCTGGGGTGTCTCGCTGGAGCGGGCGGCGCAGGTCGGCTGCATGCTGGCGACCCTCGTCATCGAGACGGTGGGTACGCAGGAGTACCAGTTGCGGCGGGGGCACTTCATGGAGCGGTTCGTGAAGGCGTACGGGGACGAGGCCGGCGAGGAAGTGCGGGCTCACCTCGGCTGAGGCTGGTTCCGACCACTCGTCTTCCTCGGTTCACCGGTCTCGGCCGCGGGCGCGCGGGGGCTGGTCGCCCAGTTCCCCGCGCCCCGTACGGGGCGCTGCCCTTGGGCCGCTTTCAAGAGACCCTTCGGACCACGAACGCCGTTCCCCTGTCCGCCGGCTCCTCCCCGACGTACTCCTGCCCGCGCATCTCGCACCACGCCGGGATGTCCAGGCGGGCCGCCTCGTCGTCGGAGAGGACCCGTACGGTCCCCCCGACCGGCACCTGCTCGAACACCTTGGCCAGTTCGATGACCGGGATCGGGCAGCGCTTGCCGAGGGAGTCGACGACCAGTTCCCCCGGGCCCGCCTGTGTGGCCGGCGCCGGCGCGCCCAGCTTCTCCCGGACCCCGGCCACGGCTCCGGGCAGCACCCCGAGGAACCGCTCCACGTCCTCCTCGGCCGTCCCCGCCGGCAGGGAAACGCGCACGTTCCCCTCGCTGAGCACGCCCATCGCCCTCAGCACATGGCTGGGCGTCAGGGTGCTGCTCGTGCAGGACGAACCGGACGAGACCGAGAAGCCCTCCCGGTCCAGCTCGTGCAGCAGCGCCTCGCCGTCGACGTAGAGGCAGGAGAAGGTGACGATTCCGGGCAGCCGCCGCTCGGCGTCCCCGACGACCTCCACATCCGGCACGGTCTCCGGCACCCGCGCCCGGATCCGCGCCGTCAGCTCCCCCAGCCGTTGCGCCTCCTGGGCCGCCTGCGCCCGTACCGCCCGCAGGGAGGCCACGGCCGCCACGATCGCCGGGATGTTCTCGAACCCGGGCGCCCGCCCCGACTCCCGCTCGTCCACCGGGCCTTGGGCGGCGAACCGCACCCCCTTGCGTACGGCGAGGAGCCCGACCCCGGACGGTCCGCCCCACTTGTGGGCGCTGGCCGTCAGCAGCGACCAGGCACCCTGGACGGGGCCCCACCCCAGGGACTGCGCCGCGTCCACCAGCAGCGGCACCCCGGCGGCCCGGCAGACCTCGGCCACCTCACCCACCGGCTGCACGGTCCCCACCTCGTGGTTGGCCGACTGGAGCACGGCAAGCGCGGTGTCCGGGCGCAGGGCGGCGTCGTACGCCGACGGGTCCACGGCACCCGCCCGGTTCACCGGCACCCGGGTCACCGTGCCCCCGTCCGCCTCGAACACCTCCGCCGAATGGAGGACGGAGGAGTGTTCGACGGACGACACGATCAGGTGGCGTCCGATCCGCCGTCTTCCGGCCAACGCTCCCGCGACACCGGTATGGACGGCCCGCGTCCCCGAAGACGTGAACGCCAACTCGTCGGCCCGGCACCCAACCGCTTCCGCGGCAGCCTCACGAGCCGCGTCAAGCAGCATCCGCGCCTTCCGCCCCTCCCGATAGAGCCGAGCGGGATCGGCCCACCCTTCATCCAAAGAGGCCAACAACGCCTGACGTGCAACGGGATGGAGGGGAACGGCGGAAGCAGCATCAAAGTAGCCCATACGGCAACGCTAAACCGCCGGTCAGGACAGCGTCCCAAAGGGGCGCGGGGAACGGCGCGACCAGCCACAACAGGCCCGCAGCCGCCAATCCAGCGAACCACCCGGGTTAGTAGGCCCCCCTCCCCGCGAACCCCCGGAGGGCGTCGGCTAGGGTTTGGTCCGCATAAACATCCAAACCCCTGCCCGACGCAGGGCGGCGACCGACCAGCGAGAAGGCCGCAGCCGACCGCGCGGGCGAGACTCTCGGGAAGGCGCTACGTGAGTCCCAACGGCTCCGACCGCTCGCCGCGGCGCCCGATGCGGCGGAAGCTGCTGCAGGCAATGACCGCGGGCCTGGTCCTGGCGACCGCAACCGGTTGCACATACAAGGACTTCCCCCGCCTTGGTATGCCCACCCCGACCACGGAAGAGGCTCCGCGGATCCTCTCGCTGTGGCAGGGCTCCTGGGCTGCCGCGCTCGCCGTCGGCGTGCTGGTGTGGGGCCTGATCCTGTGGAGCGCCATGTTCCACCGGCGCAGCCGCACCAAGGTCGAGGTACCTCCGCAGACCCGGTACAACATGCCGATCGAGGCTCTGTACACGGTGGTCCCGATCATCATCATCTCGGTGCTCTTCTACTTCACGGCCCGGGACGAGTCCAAGCTCCTGGACCTCTCCAAGAAGCCCGACGTCACGGTCAACGTGGTCGGCTTCCAGTGGAGCTGGGGCTTCAACTACGTCGAGAACGTCCCCGGTGTCTCCGGCGACGCGAAGACCGACAAGAACCTGGACGCCATTCCGGACCGGTTCAAGAAGGAATTCCCGGCGAACGCCGGCGGTGTCTACGACGTCGGTACCCCCGGCACGCGGAACCCGCAGACCGGCAACCCCGGCCCGACCCTCTGGCTCCCCAAGGGCAAGACGGTCCGCTTCGTCCTGACCTCCCGTGACGTCATCCACTCCTTCTGGGTGGTGCCGTTCCTGATGAAGCAGGACGTCATCCCGGGGCACACCAATGCCTTCCAGGTGGTCCCGAACCACGAAGGCACCTTCCTCGGCAAGTGCGCCGAGCTGTGCGGCGTCGACCACTCCCGGATGCTGTTCAACGTGAAGGTCGTGTCCCCGGCGGCGTACCAGAAGCACCTCCAGGACCTCGCCAAGAAGGGGCAGACCGGTTACATTCCCGCCGGCATCGCGCAGACGAGCCACGAGAAGAACCGGGAGACGAACAACCTGTGAGCATCCTCAACGAACCCCAGGGTGCCGCGGCAGCTGAAGGCTACGCCGACGAGCTGCCGGTCAGGCGCAAGCAGCCCGGCAACGTCGTGGTGAAGTGGCTGACGACCACCGACCACAAGACGATCGGCACGCTCTATCTGGTCACCTCGTTCGCGTTCTTCCTGATCGGTGGCGTGATGGCGCTGCTGATGCGCGCCGAGCTGGCCCG
>NZ_JBVJVY010000107.1:0-8156 GCF_055603265.1 Streptomyces sp. NPDC037288 | reverse complement strand
AGGCCCGCGTTGGCCAGCGCCTGCCGGATCACCCGCTGCTGCGAGGGCCCGTTCGGGGCCGTCAGACCGTTCGACGCACCGTCCTGGTTCACCGCCGTACCACGGACCACCGCCAGCACCGTGTGCCCGTTGCGCCGGGCGTCCGACAGCCGCTCCACCAGCAGCATGCCCGCGCCCTCGGCCCACCCCGTACCGTCGGCGGCGGCGGCGAACGCCTTGCACCGGCCGTCCGCCGACAGACCGCGCTGACGGCTGAACTCCACGAACACGGACGGGCCCGCCATCACCGTGACGCCGCCGACCAGGGCCATCGAGCACTCGCCGCTGCGCAGCGCCTGGGTCGCCAGATGCAGCGCCACCAGCGAGGACGAGCACGCCGTATCGACCGTGACCGCCGGGCCCTCAAGCCCGAACGTGTACGAGACCCGGCCTGAAGCGACGCTGCCCGCGCTGCCGTTGACGAGGTAGCCTTCCAGCCCTGCCGGCGCCGTCGTCACCCGCCCGCCGTAGTCGTGGTACATCACGCCGGCGAAGACCCCGGTCCTGCTGCCCCGCACCGTCGCCGGGTCGATCCCGGCCCGCTCGAACG
Organism: Streptomyces sp. NPDC037288; assembly: GCF_055603265.1. Classification (NCBI taxonomy): domain Bacteria; kingdom Bacillati; phylum Actinomycetota; class Actinomycetes; order Kitasatosporales; family Streptomycetaceae; genus Streptomyces; species Streptomyces sp. NPDC037288. The sequence goes on along the minus strand of NZ_JBVJVY010000107.1, from coordinate 7,567 downwards.
CCTCCCACGACGTCTCCAGCAGCAACCGCTGCTGCGGGTCCATCGCCAGCGCCTCACGCGGCGAGATCCCGAAGAACTCGGCGTCGAAGCCCGCCGCGTCATGGAGGAAGCCGCCCTCCCGGGTGTAGCTGGTGCCCCACTGGTCGGGGTTCGGGTCGTAGAGCTTCTCCACGTCCCAGCCGCGGTCCTCGGGGAAGCCCGACACGGCGTCGCCGCCGGAGAACACCAGCTGCCACAGGTCTTCGGGCGACTGTACGCCGCCGGGGTAGCGGCAGGCCATGCCCACGATCGCGATGGGCTCGTCCGCGCCTCCGGTGGCCGGGGAGATGGTCGTCGGCACGGCTGCCACCGCCCCGCCGGAGCCTGCGGCTTCGGCGGCGAGGAAGCGGGCGAGGGTGAGCGGGTTCGGGTGGTCGAAGATCAGGGTGGCGGGCAGGCGCATGCCGACGGCCGAGTTGAGCCGGTTGCGCAGTTCGACGGCGGTCAGCGAGTCGAACCCGATGTCCTTGAACGAGTCGTCCGCGCCGACCGACTGCGCACCTGCGTGCCCGAGCACGGCGGCGACCTCGGTACGCACCAGGTCCAGCACCACCTGCTCGCGCTCGGCCTCCGCCAGCCCGGCCAGCCGCTGACCCAGCGATCCCTTCGGCGCGGCCTGCGCCGCGCGCCGCACCGGCGCGACCCGCACGAGTGCCCGCAGGACCGGCGGCACGGGCTGTCCCTGTCCGTCGCGGAAGGCGGACGTGTCGAGCCGGATCGGGGCGACTGCCGCCCGATCGGTGGCCAGTGCCGCGTCGAACATCCGCAGGCCGTCCGCCGGCGGGATCGCGGCGAGGCCCATGCGCTTGATGCGCGTGAGATCGGTGTGGTCGAGGCTGCCGGTCATGGCGCTGTCGCTGTCCTGCGCCCACAAGCCCCAGGCCAACGACGTGGCCCGCAGGCCCGCGGCACGGCGGTGCTCGGCCAGGGCGTCGAGGAATGTGTTGGCAGCGGCGTAGTTCCCCTGGCCCGGCGTGCCGAGGGTGCCCGCCGCGGAGGAGAAGAGCACGAACGCGGACAGGTCGCCGGACAGCTCAGCCGCCAGGTCGTGCAGGTTCAGCGCCGCGTCGACCTTCGGGCGGAACACGGCGTCCAGCCGCTCGGGGGTCAGCGAGCCGATGATTCCGTCGTCCAGGACTCCGGCGGTGTGGATGATCGCGGACAGGCTCTCCCCCGGCCCGGCCAGGAGTGCACGGACGGCGTCGCGGTCGGCCACATCACACGCGGCCCAGGTGACGTCGGCGCCCTGCGCGGTGAGCTCGGCGGTGAGGTCGGCCGCGCCGGGTGCGTCCCCGCCGCGGCGGCTGACGAGCAGCAGACTGCGGACGCCGTGCTCGGCGACCAGGTGCCGGGCGAACAGCCCGCCCAGCCCGCCCGACGCGCCGGTCAGCAGGACGGTGCCGGAGCCGAGGCCGGGAAGCTCCGGTTCCGGTTCCGCGTCCGGCGCGGCGACGCGGACCAGCCTCGGTACCCGCACCTCGTCGTCCGTGTGCACCGTGGCCTGCGGCTCACCGGACGCGATCAGGCTGGGCAGCACCCGGGCAAGGCCGGAGTCGTCAAGACCGCTACCGGCATCGGCGTTGGGATCCCCTGAGGTCTCGACCAGCACGATGCGGTCGGGGTTCTCGGTCTGCGCCGAACGCACCAGTCCGCGGACCGCCGACTGGGCGAGGTCTCCCGCACGCGTCACCAGCACCAGGCGCGCGGGGCGTTCCTCGGCCAGCCACCACTGCACCAGCTCCAGCGCGGCGTGGGTGACCTCATGTACCCGGGTGGCCAGGTCCCCGGCGGTCCCGGTCGGGCAGGGCACGACCACGGCATCGGCGACGGCTCCGGCATCGGCTCCGGCTCCGGCTCCGGCACCGGCATCGGCTTCGGTGTCCGCTGGCGAATCAGCGGCCCGCAGAGCGGCGAGATCCTCATACGTGTCGATCCTCATGCCGGGCGGCACAGACGGCAGACTGATCGGCGTCCACTCCAGGCCGAGGACCGTGCCGTCGCCGCCGGCACCGGCGCGCAACTGGTCGGCGGGCACCGGGCGCAGCGTCAGTGAGTCGACCTGCGCGACCGGCTCACCGGTGCCGTCGGCCAGCACCAGCGACACCGTGGAGGTGCCGGTGCCGGCGCGCGAGACCTTCACGCGCAGGCCGGAGGCTCCGGCAGCCGCCAGGCGTACACCGCTCCAGGCGAACGGCAGCAGCCCGTTCCCCGTCCCGGCCTCGGGCTCGACCGCGCCCAGCCAGACGGTGTGCAGGGCGGCGTCGAACAGCGCGGGGTGCAGGCCGTACGCGCCCGCGTCCGTTCCCTCCGTGCCGGGCAGCTCCACCTCGGCGAAGAAGTCGTCCCCGCTCCGCCACGCGGCGCGCAGCCCTTGGAAGACGGGGCCGTAGCCGAGCGCCATGCCGGCGAGGCGGTCGTAGAACCCGTCGACGTCGACCGGTTCCGCACCCCCGGGCGGCCAGGCGGCGAGCGAGCCGTCCACGGGCCCTTCTGTGGCGACGGTCAGCGAGCCGGAGGCGTGCCGGACCCATGCCCGCGCGGAGTCGTCCTCGTGGGCGTTCGCGTCCCCGTCGTCGATCCGCGAGTGCACGGTCACCGGCCTGCGGCCCGATCCGTCGTCGGCGCCGACGCGCACCTGCAGGGCGACGCCGCCGCGCTCGGGTACGAGCAGCGGCGTCTCCAGCGTCAGCTCTTCCAGCAGGTCGCAGCCCACGGAGTCGGCAGCGGCGATCGCCAGCTCGACGAAGGCGGTTCCCGGCAGGAGCGCGACCCCGCTGACGGCGTGGTCCACCAGCCACGGGTGCGTGTGCGTCGAGAGCCGCCCGGTGAGCAGGTGTCCGTCGCCGTCGGCCAGCGGCACGGCGGCGCCGAGGAGCGGGTGACCGGCCTCGCCCTGGCCCACGGCGCGCATGTCGCCGGCGGAGGCGGGGGCGTCGAGCCAGTAGCGCTCGCGCTGGAAGGCGTAGGTGGGCAGGTCGACGCGCCGGGCGCCCGGGAAGAAGGCGTGCCAGTCCACTTCGGCGCCGCTGACGTGCAGTTGGGCGTACGCGGTGGTGAGCGCCTGCGGTTCCGGGCGGTCGGCCCGGAGTACGGGGACGGTGACGATGTCGTCCACGCAGGCCTGCGCCAGGGCGCTGAGGACGCCGCCGGGACCGATCTCCACGAACACGGTCACCCCCAGCTCGTGCAGGGTCCGCACGCCGTCGGCGAAACGGACCGCCTCACGGACGTGCCGGACCCAGTACTCGGGGGTGTACGGCTCGGCCAGGCGGCCGGTCAGGTTCGAAACGACGGGAATCCGCGGCTCGTTGAAGACCAGACCGCTGACGACCTCGGCGAACTCCTCCAGCATCGGATCCATCAGCGGCGAATGGAACGCGTGACTGACCTTCAGGCGAGACGTCTTACGACCCTGACCGGCGAAGACCTCTCCGATTGCGGTGACCGCGTCCTCAGCGCCGGAGACCACGACCGACTGAGGCCCGTTGACCGCCGCGATACCGACCTCGTCGGTCAGGTGCGGCAGCACCTCGTCTTCCGTGGCCTGGACCGCCACCATCGCCCCGCCCGCGGGCAACGCCTGCATCAACGCGGCACGCGCCGACACCAGCTTCGCCGCATCCTCCAGCGACAACACACCCGCCACGTGAGCAGCAGCGATCTCACCGACCGAGTGACCGGCCACACAGTCCGGCCGCACCCCCCACGACTCCAGCAACCGGAACAGCGCCACCTCGACGGCGAACAACGCCGGCTGGGTGCGACCCGTCTGGTTGAGCCGCTCCGAGTCGACATCGACCGGGACGTCCAAAAGCGCACACACCTCGTCGTACGCCGCCGCGAACACAGGGAAGACGTCGTAGAGTTCGCGCCCCATCCCCAGCCGCTGCGACCCCTGACCCGAGAACAGGAACCCGACCTTGGCCGCCGAGTGGGCGCGCCCCGCGACGACGTTCGCCGCCGGTTCGCCGGCCGCGAGGGCCTCCAGCCCCGCCCGCAGCTCGTCCGGGCCGGTGCCGATCACCGCGGCCCGGTGCTCCAGCGGCGACCGCGTCGTGGCCGACGAGAAACCGGTGTCGACAGGCGACACGTCGTCGGTCGCGAAGGGCAGCAGCCGCTCCGCCTGGGCCCGCAGCGCCACTTCGCTCTTTGCGGACAACACCCACGGCACGGGCACCGGGCGGTGTTCCCGGGACGGCTCGGCCACGGCCGGGGCGGGAGCCTCCTCGATGATCGTGTGGGCGTTGGTGCCGCCGATGCCGAAGGACGACACCGCGGCCCTGCGGGGCCCTGCGGTCCCGGGCCATTGCACCGGCTCGGTCAGCAGCCGCACGGCACCCGCCGACCAGTCCACGTGCGCGGTCGGCTCGTCCACATGGAGTGTCTGCGGCAGCACGCCGTGCCGCATCGCCAGCACCATCTTGATCACACCGGCGACGCCCGCGGCGGCCTGTGTGTGACCGATGTTGGACTTGACGGAGCCCAGCCACACCGGCCGGTCGTCGGAGTGTTCCCGGCCGTACGTGGCGAGGAGCGCCTGCGCCTCGATCGGGTCGCCGAGCCGGGTGCCCGTGCCGTGGGCCTCGACGGCGTCGACGTCGGCCGGCGTGAGGCCGGCGGAGGCCAGGGCCTGCCGGATCACCCGCTGCTGCGAGGGGCCGTTGGGCGCGGTCAGGCCGTTGGACGCGCCGTCCTGGTTCACCGCGCTGCCGCGGACCACCGCCAGCACCTCGTGCCCGTTCCGGTGCGCGTCGGACAGCCGTTCCACCAGCAGCAGGCCGACGCCTTCGCCCCAGCCCGTGCCGTCGGCACCGGCCGCGAACGCCCTGCACCGGCCGTCCGCCGACAGACCGCGCTGCCGGCTGAACTCAACGAACAGGTCCGGCGTGGTCATGACGGTGACGCCCCCGACCAGGGCCATCGAGCACTCGCCGCTCCGCAGTGCCTGCGCGGCGAGGTGGAGGGCCACGAGCGACGACGAGCACGCCGTGTCGACCGTGACCGCCGGGCCCTCGAGGCCGAACGTGTAGGAGATGCGTCCGGAGACGACCGAGGCCGCCTTGCCGGTGAGCGCGTACCCCTCGATCTCCTCGGGCGCGTTGCGCAGTCCGTTGGCGTAGTCCTGGCCGTTGGTGCCGATGAAGACACCGGTGCGGGTGGCGCGGACGGACGCGGGGGCGATGCCTGCGCGTTCGAAGGCCTCCCAGGCGGTCTCCAGCAGCAGCCGCTGCTGCGGGTCCATGGCCAGCGCCTCGCGCGGCGAGATCCCGAAGAGACCGGCGTCGAAGCGGTCGGCGCCCTGGACGAAGCCGCCCTCGCGCGCGTACGTCTTGCCGGGCCGGTCGGGGTCGGGGTCGTAGAGCGCGTCGATGTCCCAGCCGCGGTCGGTGGGGAAGCCGGAGATCGCGTCCCGGCCGGAGCTGAGCAGCTCCCACAGGTCCTCCGGCGACTGGACGCCGCCGGGGAAGCGGCAGCTCATGCTGACGATCGCGAGGGGCTCGTCGGCCGTGGCGGCGGCCGTCGCCTGCGCGGCGTCCGCTTCCAGCCCGTGCCGGCCGAGGAGTTCCTCGCCCAGGTGACGGGCGAGAGCGCTGGGGGTCGGGTGGTCGAAGGCCAGGGTGGTGGGCAGTTTGAGGCCGGTGGCCGTGGTGAGCCGGTGGCGCAGTTCGACGGCGGTGAGCGAGTCGAAGCCGGTCTCACGGAACGTCCGGTCGGCTTCGAAGGCGTCCTTGCCCGTGTGGCCGAGCACCGTGGCGGCCTGCTCACGGACCAGGTCCAGCAGGATGCGGGACTGCTGCCCCGGCGTGGCGCCGAGGAGGCGCTGGACCAGCGCGGACGCGGGAGCTTCGGCGCCCTGCGCGGCCTGGGTGCGTGCTGCGAGGGCCTTGCGGGCCTCGGCCACGCCGTGCAGCAGCGGGCAGGGGCGCGGGTCGGCGAAGGCCGGGACGAAGCGGTCCCAGTCCACGTCCGCGACGGTCACGGAGGTCTCGCCGTGGGTCAGCGCACCGTGCAGCACGGAGATCGCGGGAAGGGCCGCGAGCGCCCGTATGCCGCGCCGCCGCAGGTGGTCACCGGCGGTGCCGTCGGCCATGCCTCCGTCCGCCCAGGGTCCCCACGCGACGGCCAGCGCGGGCAGGCCCTGCGCCCGGCGCTGCTCGGCGAGGGCGTCGAGGAAGGCGTTCGCGGCACCGTAGGCGCCCTGGCCGCCGTTGCCCCAGACACCGGTCATCGACGAGAAGAGCACGAAGGCGTCGAGGTCCTGGCGGTCCCGGGTCAGCTCGTGCAGGTGGAGCGCTGCGTCCACCTTGGGGCGCAGCACGTCGTTGAGGCGCTCGGGCGTGAGCGATTCGACCAGGCCGTCGTCGAGTACGCCTGCGGTGTGCACCACGGCGTTCACGGTGTGCCGACCGAACAACTCGGCTAGCGCGTCGCGGTCGGCCGCATCGCACGCGGCGACCGTGACCTGCGCCCCCAACTCCTCTAGCTCGGCCCTGAGTTCGGCGGCACCCGGGGCGGCGGGCCCCCGGCGGCTGGTGAGCACCAGGTGCTCGGCACCGGCACCGGCGAGCCAGCGGGCCACGTGCCCGCCCAGCGCACCCGTACCACCGGTCACGAGCACGGTGCCGCGCGGCGACCAGGGCGCGTCCGCCGGTGCAGCGCTCTGCGGCGCGCGCACGAGGCGGCGGCAGGACACGCCGGAGGCGCGTACGGCGAGCTGGTCCTCGTCGGCCTGGGCCAGCAGGCCGGCCAGTCGCTCCACCGCGCGGGAGTCGAGTTCGGCGGGCAGGTCGGCCAACCCGCCCCAGCGCTGCGGCTGTTCCAGGGCCACGATCCTGCCCATGCCCCAGAGCTGGGCGGAGAGGGGGTCCGTCAGCGGGTCCGCCGTGCCGGTCGACACCGCGCCGGTGGTCAGGCACCACAGGGGGGCCTCGATCCCGGCGTCGCCGAGGGCCTGGACGAGCAGGACGAGCCGCTGGAGGGCGTCCGTCCCCGTTGCCCCCTGTGCTGCGGCGAACAGGACGCCGTCGGCCTGCTCGTGCCCGGCGTCGGCGAAGGCCCGGGCGAGCGCGTCACGATCGGTGTCCTCGCCCACGGCGAACGGTACGAGCGTGACGCCGAGTTCCGTGAGTCCGGCGCGGATGGCCTCGGTCCACGCGGTCTCCTCGGAGACCACGTAGAGCCAGACCCCCGACGGAACGTCCCCGACCATGTCACCGAGCGGCTGCCAGGTGATCCGGTAGCGCCAGCCGTCGGTGGTGGACTGCTCGCGCCGCTGCCGACGCCAGGCGGACAACTTGGGTGCGACCACGTCCAGTTCGGCGGGCTCCAGTCCCAGGAGCGCACCGAGAGACGCCCGGTCCTCGCTTTCGACGGAGTCCCAGAACTCGGCGTACGTCGCCTCCGGCGCGCCGACGGTCGCCGCCTCAGGCGCATCGAGCCAGTAGCGCTCGCGCTGGAAGGCGTAGGTGGGCAGGTCGACGCGGCGGGCGCCCGGGAAGAGCGCCTGCCAGTCGGGCGAGGTGCCGTG
>NZ_JBVJVY010000106.1:0-8271 GCF_055603265.1 Streptomyces sp. NPDC037288 | reverse complement strand
TGCGGGAAGAACTCAGGGAGCTGGAGGCCGGGGCAAGACACTGTCGCGCTGTCGGGTACGTCGGTGGGGCAGGCCGGTGACCTGTTTCCAGAAGGTGAAGCGTTCGGTCGGTTGCTGTCAAGCTGCTGTTGCAGCAGGTGAGTTGAGGCGTGCGTGGGTGTGGGGTGTGCCGGTGTCAGACATCCACTGGGCGCGCGGCGGTGACTTCGGTGATCGTTTTCCAGGTGGTGAAGCGGTGGGTCAGGTCGGCTCGGGGAGCTGTCACGTTGTCGGTGGGAGAGATGATCTTCTGGTTGGGGCCTGTCGGGAGGGCTGGTTCATGTCGGTTGCAGCGCCGTCGTACCGGAATCACCTCTACCCGGCGGAGATCATCGCGCACTGTGTGTGGCTGTATCACCGGTTCCCGCTGAGCTTCCGCGAGGTCGAGGAGCTCATGCTGGAACGGGGAGTGATCGTCTCCTGCGAGACGGTGCGTCGCTGGTGCGTGAAGTTCGGGCAGGCCTACGCCAACGGACTGCGCCGGCGCCGCCCGCGGCCGGGTGACACATGGCATCTCGACGAGGTGTTCTCAGGATCGACGGGGTGCAGAAGTATCTATGGCGGGCCGTCGACCAGGATGGCAACGTCCTGGACATCCTGGTCCAGAACCGGCGGGACAAGGCCGCGGCCAGATGTTTCTTCCGCCGGCTCCTCAAAAAGACCGGGCAGGTCCCCCGCGTGGTCGTCACCGACAAGCTGAAGCCGTACGGTGCGGCGCACCGGGAGGTGATGCGGTCGGTGGAGCACCGCTCGCACAAGGGCTTGAACAACCGGGCGGAGAACTCCCACCAGCCGACCCGGCAGCGGGAACGCGCGATGAAAGGATTCCGCACCGTCGGTTCGGCGCAGCGGTTCCTGTCCGCGTTCACCGGGATCTCACCCCACTTCCGGCCCCACCGTCACCTCATGACCGCCGGCCACTACCGCTTCGAGATGCTCATCCGCTTCACCGTCTGGAACCACATCACCGGGGCCGCCGGCCTGCCCGCCACGGCCTGAACCACCGGCCACCGCAGGCCCCACCCCGCACTGACACACCGTCACAAGCCACACCCCCGACAACGTGACAACACCTGCAGAGAAGCAAAGCGGCTCACAACTTCACGAAGTTACCCCCTGTGCATGCAGTTCAACCCCCGTTCGATATTCTTGTGAGCGTCAGTCGGGTGTTTACTCTCCGAGTGTCCCCCTGGCGTCGCATCTCTGTTCAATGAGATGTCCGTGTTGTGTGGGTCAGCGGAAGGCGCTGGCGACAAAGTGTTGAGTTTGTGGGCGGCTAGAAATAGCGAACGAAGCGCAACTTGAGGTGGGTTATGCCTGAGCTGTCACCGATGAGCACCATGCTTGTGGAACTGGTAGAAGTACCTGACACCTTGGGGAAGCGAGCACACGTTCCAGCGGACACCACTTTGGACCGAGTGGAAATCACGCGCCTGAAGGGTCGCGAACATTTCGAGTTTCTGGACAATATGCAGATATTGACGGTCAATCCGTGCCAGTCTTCAGGTGGATCTATAGGACGAAGATTGCCGAGTAGTCCGTCGCCGCGTACTGGTGGTGGTCACGGCAAATCACTCGGGTCGGGGATAAGCCCAGGCCGAGCGCATAGCCTCGGTCATCTTGGTCCACTGCGCAGTGTTGAAAGTGCAGCGTTCGATCTTACTGCAGGATCCGAACCTTGAAATGGACCCTGTTTCTACGATCGGGACGAACCCTGCAGGCTTCTCCCCCTATTCGCTGACAGGATGTATTTCAGTAGGGCTCCCGTCTGGATTAACAATGGCCACCAAAGCACGGCATGGGTTTTCGCACCCTCTTTACCGAGATGCGCCATGGACGCGAGGAGCAACTGTGAGGCGAAGGGCCGATACGTGGGGCCAATGGCCTTGCACAGACTCCACAGGGTGTTGATGGCGTGTCGTGACGTGACGGAGGTTCCCTCCGATCGCTTCGCTGCTGAAAAGTGGGCCACTGGCTGCCACACCGCGCTCGAAGGCCACCCACCGATCAGCCGCGTGAACAACGCTTCAGGTCAATAAATTTAGATCACCCAGGATGGGCGCTTTGCTTCAGGCTTACCTAAATGCAGACGGGTGGCTGTTAGATCATTCTTGTGAGACCGACTGGCTTTTGCGTGTGCGGAAGCCACCGGTCATTGGATAGACAGGCCATGCCTGTCCTGCCCTTCGTGCACCGCAGTTGGCGCAGCGGGGACTCAGCTACGAGATGTAAGGTAGATTTGAGATGAACAATGCAAGGGCGGCCGTTCGCGAAGCCGCGGTGGGCATTAGCGCAATGGCCTGCTATCTGCCGCGGCTCCATGTAGATCTGGGGCGCTGGTGCGAGTGGACCGGTCAAGACTGGGGCAAGGTCGGGGCGGTAACCGGGCACGGTTTCCGCATGTGCGGGCCGCACGAGGATGTGTACACCATGGCTGCTAATGCGGTGCTACGGCTGATCATCGACAATCAGCTAGACGCGCGCCGCATCGGCTTTCTGGCGCTGGGCACCGAGTCGAGTACTGACAATGCGGTTGGGGCGGTCACGGTCCTTGGCATGGTGGACCGTGAGTTGCGGCGCCGCGGATGGTCTGGCTTCGCACGCGACGTGGAAGTACCGGAGTTCAAGCAGGCCTGCTTGGGCGGGTTGTATGCACTGTGTGGTGCTGCCCGCTATGTGCTGTGCGATCCCAGTGAGCGGCAGGCGGTGGTTGTGGCAGCCGACATCGCCGAGTACGAGCGGGGCAGTTCCGGGGAGCAGACGCAGGGTGCCGGTGCCGTCGCGATGCTGGTGGAGTGCTCCCCGTCGTTGCTGGCTCTTGACCTGGCCAATGCCGTCGCAGCCTCCGCCTACCGCGGTCCTGACTTTCGCAAGCCGACCAAACGCCACTACCTCGGGGGCTATGCGCCGCTCACAGAACGTCCCAGTGATTTCCCAGTGTTCAGCGGCAGGTACTCGACTACGGCGTATCTCGACGAGGTCGCCCATGCTGTCGAAGCACTCTGGAGCCGGCTCGGCGTTGAGCCCAGTGCTCACCTAAGCGGACTGCGAGCGCTCTTCCTTCATCGCCCGTATCGCCACATGCCGATTCGGGCCAGTTCGTTTCTCTACGTACGCGCGCTCGCCGCGTCCCCCTCGGGGCAGGCTGAGTTGGAGCGGCTGTGCCTGGCTTGCGGCGCCAAGCCAGGCGACGTGCTCGAGGAACTCGTTTCGGAACCTGATCTTCACGCGGCGATCCTCGCCGGTGAGCCCTGCCCTGACCCGTATCCCGCCACCACCATGGTGAGCGCGCATCTGCGTGGCCAGCCGGCCTTTCGGGAGTTCACCGAGGAAAAGCTGAGCTTGGGTAGCGGCCTGCTGGACGAAGTGGGCAATCTCTACTCGGCATCTCTTCCCGCAGCTTTGGCGGCAGGGCTGGAAACTGCGGTCGAGTCCGGTGAAGAGCTCCTGGACGCACCGATGCTCGCCATCGGCTATGGCAGTGGGGATGCGGCGCTCGCGCTGCCCTTCACAGCTGTGGCGGGATGGCAGGACGCGGCACGCAGGATCGGGTTCGCTCAAGCCCTGCAGTACCCCGTGAGCCTGGATCGTGAGCAGTACGAAGCCCTACACGACCGTGGGGAGGTACCCGGTCTGCTCCTTCATCCGTTGGACCAGTTTGTGATCGACCGGATTGGTACCGAGCTGAGGCGTGATTTCCAGGACCTTGCCGTCGCCTACTACGCCTATGAGTACTGAGATGGGCACTGACTCCGCGAGGCCGCAGAGTGCACTGTCGCCCAACGCCGCATGGGAGACGGCCGACTGGATCGATAAGGCATCGCGCGGTGAGCGCAAACTGCACCAGGTGCCGCCCGGCATGGCCGCGGACGAGGCCGCGCGGCTGAGGCGTGGCGCGCTGGAACGATGGCGGCAGGTTAGCCTGGACCACATCGGCCGCCACTCCATGCCCTTGGAGAAAGCACGCTGTGAGAACCTGATTGGTGCGATCCAAGTACCGGTGGGTGTGGCGGGACCACTGATCCTCCGCGGCCAATATGTAAACGACGATGAGGTGTTCGTTCCCCTCGCGACCACCGAGGGCGCCCTGGTAGCGAGCATCGGACGCGGTTGCCGAGCGTTGAATGAGGCTGGGGGGGCAACGGTTCGGGTGAACGACATCGGCATCACTCGAGCTCCGCTGTTTTGCACGTCCGGCATCGAAGAGAGCCTGCGCCTAATCGCCTGGGTTTCTGACCATGAAGATGACCTGAGAATGGCGGCCGAGCAGACCAGTGCTCGGCTGCGACTTGTCGAGGTGCGGCCGCAGGCCGTGGGCAGCTCAGTCTATCTTCGCTTCCGTTTCACCACAGGTGACGCGATGGGCATGAACCTGGCCACGGTGGCGTGCGAGCGGATCGTCCGTGACCTCATCGAGCCAGCGACCGGTGCGCGTTGCCTGGCGCTTTCCGGCAACTACTGCACGGACAAAAAGCCTGCCTCGGTGAACCTGCTCGAAGGCCGCGGCAAACGAATCTTCGCTGAGGCGATTCTAGATCCCGTCGTGCTCGCCGGAGTCCTCAAGACCGATATGCAGCAGCTCTGTGAGGTGAATTACCGGAAGAACCTGCTGGGCTCGGCGATGGCGGGCACCCTGGGCGGCTTCAATGCCCACTACGCCAACATGGTGGCCGCACTCTTCATTGCCACCGGCCAGGACGTGGCCCAGGTCGCCGAAGCGTGTCAGGGAATCACCTGCGTCGAGCCACGTAACGGTGGAGTCTACGTCTCGGTCTTCCTGCCCGATGTTCCTGTGGCGACCGTCGGCGGCGGCACGGTACTCCCCACACAGCGTGAGGCATTGGGTCTACTCGGCATCGATGAAAACTCATCGAAATCGATGGGGCACGGAGCGATGCGACTGGCTGAAGTCCTCGGCGGCGTAGTCCTGGCCGGGGAGCTCTCCTTGCTTGCTGCGCTGGCATCAGGAGCACTCGCTGCTGCCCACCAGCGCCTGGGCCGACCGGTCACGCCAAACCCGTAGATGACCCGTCTGGGCACCCGTTGCGCTGCGTGCTCGGCTGGGCGGGACCCATACACGAGGCATCAAGGAGAATAACATTGGCAGTTGAGCTGACAGTTCAGGACTCCATCGCCGACATCGTTCTGAACCGGCCTGACAAGCGGAACGCGATGACACAGGCCATGTACCAGCAACTGGCTGACGCCTTTGCATACGTGCGCGACGACGAAGCCATTCGCGTCGCCGTCCTGCGAGGGTCCACGCCCGAGGCATTCTGTGCTGGCGCCGACTTAACCGAGGCTGCCCCTGGTCTTACTGAAGGCCATTTCGATATCTCAGAATGGGACGGCGCCCACCTGAAGAACATGAACCTATTCAAACCCGTCATCGCCGCAGTCGATGGCTACTGCCTGGGCGGCGGTCTTGAGATCATGCTCGGCACGGACATCCGCATCGCTGCAAGCACCGCTGTCTTTGGGCTGCCCGAAGCAGGCGTCGGCTTGGTCCCGGCAGGCGGTACCCTCACCCGACTCGTACGCCAGATACCCTACGCCCACGCAATGGACCTGCTGCTCACTGGCCGCCGTATCGATGCCGCCGAAGCCTACGCGATCGGGTTGATCAGCACGGTCGTCGATCCTGCCGACTTGGTTGCTACCGCGCACAATAAGGCTGCGGCTCTAGCGCAGCTCAGCCAGCAGTCGCTGCGCGTCATTAAGGAGTCGGTGCTACGCCTGAGTGATTTGCCGCTATCCGCCGCACTGCATGCTGAAGCGGTATACGGGCAGAAAGCGTTCCTCGGTAAAGAGGCAGCTGAGGGCCTAGCGGCATTCTCCGAGAATCGCCCGCCGAACTTCGGGACGCCGTCGCCCGGCCGATGGGCCCCTGCGTTACGTCAAGGCGCCGGAACAGAAATGAAGAACTCATGACAACATCGTGTTTTGCCGAATGCAATCAGGCCAGCCGTGAGGTGGGCCCCCTACATCCCCCACTGCTGACGCACACCATCGGTGAGGACCTCGATCGCACCGCAGCCCGCTATCCGGATCGCGACGCACTCGTGGAGTGCTGGAGCGGACGGCGCTGGACCTACCATGAGCTACAAGCCGACATCAACGCGGTGGCCCTCAGTCTGCTGGCCATGGGCGTGTCGCATGGCGACCGAGTTGGATTGTGGGCGCCTAACTGTGCGGAATGGGTTCTCATCCAGTACGCGACCGCCAAGATCGGCGCGATACTCACCCCTATCAACCCTGCCTACCGTCTCCCGGAACTACGCCATGTGCTCAAGCAATCCGGCATCAGCACCGTCATCGCCTCCGCCGAATATAAGGGCACCAACTACCTGGAACTCCTCGGCAAGGTACAGCCGGACTGCTCCGATCTGAAGCGCACGCTAATCATCAACAGCTCGGACTGGCACGCCCTGCTGCGGCAAGGCCGCCACAGCGACCCGCGAGCACTGACTCGGGCCCAGCAAGCGTGCTCGGCCTCCAACCCGGTCACCATCCAATACACCTCGGGCACCGCCGCCGCCCCCAAAGGCGCGACGCTGTCACATCACAACATCCTCAACAACGCGTACTTCGTGGGAGCGGCACTCGCCTACACCGACCGAGACCGACTCTGCCTGCCCGTGCCCCTCTTCCACTGCTTCGGCATGGTACTTGGCACGCTGGCCTGCACCATCCGTGGCGCCTGCATCGTGCTCCCCGCCCCGGCCTTCAACGCCGCAGCCACACTTCAGGCAATCGAGCAGGAACGCTGCACCGCAGTCTACGGCGTCCCTACTATGTTCCTCGCCGAGCTCTCCGCACTAGACCTCGACACTTACCACCTGTCGACCCTGCGCACCGGCATCATGGCCGGCTCGCCCTGCCCGAAAACCCTCCTCGAAGAAGTGGCGCAGCGCATGGGCATCTCCGAGCTGACCACCTCGTTTGGCCTGACCGAAACGTCCCCCACAGCGGTCCAGTGCCGCGCCACCGACCCGCTAGACCAGCGACTCACCACTGCCGGACCCCCGCTTCCCCATACCGAAATCAAGGTTGCCGACCCCGATACCGGGCACACCCAGCCCCGCGGCACGCCCGGCGAAATCTGTATCCGCGGCTACCTCGTGATGCAGGGTTACTGGAACGACCCCGGCCAAACGGCAAACGCCGTGGATAACGAAGGCTGGATGCACTCCGGCGATCTCGGCACTATGGACCGGCACGGCTGCATCACCATCACCGGACGAATCACCGACATGATCATCCGCGGCGGGGAAAACATCTCCCCACGAGAAATCGAAGACGTCCTGCGCGCCCATCCGGACATCCAGGACGTCGCCGTCATCGGAATTCCCCACCCTCGCTTAGGGGAAGATCTCATGGCATGGATCCAGCCCTACCCAGGCGCCGATCCCCCACCCCCTGACACGCTGCGCAAATACTGCGCGAATAAACTGGCCCACTACAAAATTCCCCATGAAATACGCTTCGTCGACGCGCTGCCCACCACGGCAACAGGAAAGATCCGCAAAACGGAACTACGCGACGCCGCGCGCACGTTAGGCCCCTGTGCCGATGGCCCGCGTAACGGAACGACGCCCGGATCAGGTGAAGCCGCCAGGAATCAATTGACTCCGAACCAGGGAACGAGTTCACAAAGTTGCACATAATGTCAGGTATTGAAGTGGAGCCTGTCTTCCCTGTGGCCTGACCGATGAACTTTACTGAAGACTGAAGCCTAGCAGGAAGTTCGAACCAGCACCGTGCCTGCCTTCGCAAATACGCCGAACACAAGCAACACAGCCAGCCCGTTCAGCCCCCTGGATCTCCTGCCGACCACGCTGATCGTGGAGCGCGTCCGGCGACGCCACGAGGAAATCAACCACATGGTCGAGATCGGCTACCCGATCAGCGAGATCGCCCGCCGTCTCAGCATCGCCCGCAAGACAGCCCGCCGCTACCGCGACACCGATCTCGACGTTCTCCTCGCCTCCGCCCGCGACCGCCGGAACGTGTCCCTGGACCAGTTCAAGCCCTACTTGCAAGCCGAGTTCGCCGCCGGTCGCACCAACGCCGCGGATCTGTTCCAGCAGATGTGCGAACAGGGCTTTCAGGGCGGCTACTCGACGATCTTCCGCTACGAGCCTTTTCAACGGTGAGCCTCCAGGGTGAGGATGGCCTTTGTGGTTGACGTGAGTGCGTTCGGGCTGAGTCTGGCCTTGCGGAGGATCCGCC
>NZ_JBVJVY010000105.1:0-8402 GCF_055603265.1 Streptomyces sp. NPDC037288 | reverse complement strand
GGGACAGCACAGCCCACTCGGCATCCGAAAGCTCATGACGACGCACCACGGCAAGCATGATCCCTCATCACCTGGCCACCTTTGAAGACGATCTCTAGGCTGCACCGGCCGCGCCCGGCGGCGTCGGCGATGTCCGCAGCGATCAGCCGGTTGCGGCTCGTGGTGTGGGCGAGTTCGTTGTAGATGGCCTGGATGGAGGCGCCGTCGGTGCCCGGTTCCTCGGTGGTGAAGGTCGTGGGGTGCACGACGAGGTGTTTGGCGAAGGTGCTGGTGTCGTCGATCTCGTGGCGGATGGGACCGCACTGCATGGTGATCACCGGGTCCATCTGGTCCGCCCGGTAGGGGGTGGCGGACAGGCCGACCCACCGCGGCGCTTTTGCTCTGCGGATCGCGGCTTCGGCGCCGGGGGCGCCGACGGCGTGGCACTCGTCCACGATGACCAGTCCGTAGCCGTTGAGCAGGTCGTCGGGGGCGTCGCGGTGGGACAGCGTCTGCAGCATGATCAGGTCGACGACGTGGGCGCGGCGGTCCTTGCCGCCGCCGAGCGCGCCGACCTGCCCCTCGCCCAGGTCCAGGAAGCCGGCCAGGTGTTCCTTCCACTGGGTCAGCAGTTCTGCCCGGTTCACGATCACCGCGGTCGGGGTGTGGTGGCGGGCGATCAGGGCGCAGGCCATGACGGTCTTGCCTGAGCCGGGCGGCGCGACCAGGGTGCCCGCCGGGTGCTCGGTCATCGCCGCCACGGCCGCCTGCTGGGTGGCGGTCAGCACGCCGGTGAAGTGGGCGGTGATCGGCGGGGGTTTCGGCAGGTCGCTGGCGATGGTGAGGGTGCCGCCGGCGGTGGCGATGAGCTGGGCGGCCTCGTCTGCCAGACCGCGGGGCAGCTTGAGCCAGTCGGGGTCGGAGGCGTCGAAGCAGCAGACGAGGCGCGGGGTGCCCCAGGTGGAGAAGCGCTGGTTCTGCTTGCGGTAGAACTCCGGGTTGTGGAACGACGCGGCGTGCTTGAGCGCGGCCAGCAGTTGCGGCGGCAGCCCGGCCGTGGAGATCGCCAGCATCGCCGAGAGCCGGGCCTGAACGCGCGCGGGCGCCTTGCCGAGGGCCTTGCGGCGGGGCTTGGGCCCCAGCTCCGGGGCGGTCGGGGAAGGCCCGGCCTTGACCGGGCCGAGCTTGTCGACGAGCGAGGTGACGTCGGCCGGCGACAGCCGCTCGGTGTGCGAGAGGTGGGCGAACTGGTCCGGATACGGCTCCCAGGTGTCGGGGTCCACGAAGACGGTGGTGCCTTTGGCGCGGGAGACGCCGTGCAGCGGCAGCGCGATCAGGCTGCCGAACCGGAAGCTGCCCCTGGCCTTGGTCGGCAGGAAGTCCTGCGCGGGAAAGAGCCGGTCGTAGCTGGACAGCGCCATCTGCCCGCGGGCGTCGATCGCCCGGCGCAGCAGCGCCATCCCCAGGGCGCGGGCGGTGGCCGCCGCGACGGGCGCGGTGAAGAACGTCCAGGCGTGCGCGCCCTTCCCGGACCGGGAGATCTCCAGGACGGCGGGGACGCCCGCCTCGTGGCAGGCCGTGACGTACGTGCTCGCGTCGGCGCGCCAGTCGCTGCCGTCCTTGCCGTCGAAGTCACACGCCAGCAGGCGGCAGGTGTCGTCGGCCAGCAGCGGATACAGCCCGATGTGCAGCTCGCTGCGGCCCTGCCGGGTCGCATCCAGGTGGCGGTAGACGGACTCGTCGGTCAGCAGCCAGAAGACCCGGTCCTCGTCGGCCTTGCTCTTGTCGAACGGGTTGTCCTCGGCCGGGCTCCAGCCGGTCCGGCCGGACTTGGCGCTCACCCACCGCTTGGCGTAGATGTCCTCGCGGCCTGCGAACAGGGCCCTGAACAGGGCGATCTTCGCCTCGGCGCTGGAGGAGGCATCCGCATAGGGCAGCCCGCCGGGGCTGGCTGGTGGCGGGGCCGGGACGGGCTCGGAAACGGGCGGCATGCCGATAGGTATGGTCTGGGTGTCTCGGCCCAGGAGGCTGCACAGCCGGGCGTTGTCCGCTCTCAGCCGGGCGATCTCCTCGTGTAGCTCTGCGTTCTCCTCCAGCGCCACGTCGAGGCGGATGCGCAGCTCGTCTGGATCGAGGCAGTCGGTCCAATCCTCCACACCCCCATGATCCAGAGTGCACCCGTGTCACGCAGCGAAAGCAGTCAGGTTTCCCTCTCCTGGCGCTCCCTTCCATGGGGTTGCTGGGATTTCGGACGGGTCTGGTCGGCGATGCGGAGGACTTCAGCGGCTTCGCGGAGGAAGTCGTGTCCGCGTGGGGTGGGAGCGAGAGGGCGGGTGGAGCGGTCGATGATGCAGAACCCGGCAGCCTTTTCGATCTTTGTGATGCGTTGTCTGAGAGCGTCGTCGCGTCCGTCGTAGATGGCGCGTGCGGCGGCGGCGATGCTGGAGTGGCAGGGGATTTGGACGATGGTTTGCAGCCGGTGGAGTGCGGTGGGGGATGCGGTCACGGCCTGCATGGCCGGGGACGGGGTCCAGGGTAGGTCGAGGTGGCCGATGGCGTTGTAGCGGCGCCCGGTGCTGCGGATCGGGAGGCCCCATCCTCTGGCCAGGGTGGTCAGGTGGTAGTGGCTGACGCCGCGTTCGCGGGCGAGTTCGGCCATGGTGCGCCGCTTTGCGACGTACTCGCGCTGAAGCCATGCGCGGGTGATGTCGGGCCGTGGTGGCAGCCGGCCGGGCCGCGGGCGGAGCGGGACTTCGTCGTGGATCAGCAGTGCGCGGACGGTGTCGGGGTTGCAGGACGCCAGCCGGGCGATGTGCGCGAGTTCCAGTTGTTGGTTTTCGTAGAGGTCACGGAGTTCCTCTGAGGCGAGAATGCCCTGGCGGACCTCGGCGGCCTCGGGCGTGAGCTGGTTGGCGAGGTTGCCGATCGCGTTACTGGGGATGGGCGTGCCGATGTCCGCGAGGTCGCAGTACAGGCGGATGTGCTCGGGGGTCAGGCCGAGCACATCGCTGGCTTCGTTCACGGAGGTGACCGTGCTCAGGAGGTCGCGGACATCGTTTGGGGCAAGGCTTGTTGGGCTGATCCCGGGCCATGTCGTACCGGTCACCCAGGAGTTGGGGGGTTCCCAGGTCAGGGGTTCGTCGATGCCGTGGCGGGCGAGGTTGTCCTCGGCCTGCCGGCGCAGGAACGAGCGAAGGGCTGGGGGTGCGCGGAAACGGAACTCGGTGCAGTGCCAGGCGAATCGTGTGTTGGCGCCGCTGGGCGGCGGGTGAATCTCGCCGGTCAGCAGCATCAGCAGATACCACTGCAGCAGGGCAGCGCGGTGCTCCTGTCCGGTTCTCCAGCCATGCTGGGCGCAGAGCCGTTTGAAGGCGTGCTGATCGAGGTGGATGGAGGTGTAGGTGAACGTGACCCTGCGCCGCGCGTAGTCGATCGGGGCGCCGTGGGCGTCCAGCGCGTAGGCGAGTTGGGCCAGTGTCGAGGCCAACGGGGTCAGGTCGTGGTGGCGGTAGAGGCGTCGCTCGACGCTGTCGCGATCGGTATCGATCTGGCCGTTGTCCAGCAGTGGACCCACACGTTCGAAATTCAGCTCTGGCGGTCCGCCGGGCAGCAGGAGGAAGCTGCTGCAGCCGCGCCGGAAGGCGCCGACGCGCAGGTTGGCCCTGTCTTTCAGCCGCGGCAGCAGGCGCATGGTCCAGCCCGGCCAGAGCATCGAGGGGATCAGCGCCGCCCGCCGGACGATGGTGTCGGCGTGCAGCATGGGCCAGCGCGGGCGGGGGCTGGCACTCGCGTAGCGCAGCCGGGCCTGCAGGGTGGCCTGGAGGTCGAGCCTGGCCAGGGCCCGCTCGACGAGCGGGGGGCCGCTGAAGGACCATCTGCCTGCTCGTTTGCCGATGTTGGCCCGCGGTCCCTGCTGGAGTGACTGGTCGGCCTCGAGGATCCAATCGAAGAGCGCGTCGTGGTCGCGGTGTCCGGGATGGAGAGCGACGTGTGCCAGTGCGGTGCCCAGGGCTGCGTTGTGGGCGTCGTGTCCGACATCCTCGTCGGTCAATCGAGGTAGTTCTCCGCCGCACTCGGTCAGCGCGGTGTGTACGACGTCCGGTGCTCGGTCGGCGACGGTGTGCAGGCCTCGCAGGATGCGCCAGGCCAACGCGTACAGCTGCTTGAGTTCCGCCAGTGCCTTTGGCCGTGAGGAGGCGTCACTGGCGAGAAGGGTGATGATGCGCTGCTGGGCTGGCAGCACCAGACCGGTTTCGGGTAGCCCGAGGACTGAGGCTTGAGACAGGTCGGCTCCGCAGGGCCGGCGGCCGGTGTGGCCGTGAGGGCTGGTCAGGTTGTCGCGAGTGCAGACGCCCGCACCGCGTGGGCCGAGGCGACGTGCGTTCCACGGATTCGGTGGCCGCTGGCAGTGCGGGCAGAAGTCGAGGAGCACAGTGCGGTGGGTGGGGCAGGCGAAGGCCCAGGGCAGACGCCACAACACCGGGCCACGGCCGGCGTTCTCGGCCAGACACGCGGGGCAGTAGCGGGTGCGGGCTCCGTTGAATCTCCAGGCGGGAGGCCGGGTCAGTCGGCGTCGGTCGGGATGGATCGTCACGGCCAGCCCGTCGTAGGGCGCGAGCGTCATCGCGGTCAGCACGGGCCGCGGGACGCCGGTGGCGTGGTGCACGGCGTCGGCGTCGGCCTCGGTGAGCCGCACAGCCATCTGTGTCGTGCGGGCCCCGGTCAGGCCGATGGCGTCGAGGAATGCGCTGTTGGTGGCGTGCAGGCGGCGGGCATAGACGCCGATCCAGCTCTCCAGCGCTTCGCCGGGCAGCGGCCTCAGCGAGATCGGGAGCGAGCCGCCCATCCAGGTCATCACGCACTCCTTCTGCGTCGGCGGGCCTGGGGGCGGGATGTCAGCAGTCCGGCCTCCAGCGCGCAGGCGAGTTCTCGGCGGGCTTCCTCGGCGGCCGCGTCGTTGTTCACCTGGTCCATCAGCCAGGTGTCCAGGCGTTCGTGACGCGTGCGGATCGCCCGCAGGCAGCCGCGGTTGATCAGTGCCATGAGCGAGGCGAAGTGGCCGCTGGAACGGGCCAGGAGGTAGTCGGAGAGGTCATCCGCAAGCATTCCGGGATACTTCTCGGCCAGTACCAGCTTGTGCTCGATGGTCAGCAGCAGGCGCCGCCATTCCAGGCGCCCTTCTTCGGTGTCGATCCGGAAGGGACGCAGTGACAGAGCGGTGGTGCGGCGGCCGAACTGTGCGTGCAGCGTCTGATCGGGGGACAGCCCCTCGGTCAGGATGCCGCGTTCACGCACCCCGACGCCGATGTAGATCAAGGTGACGGGGAACGTGTTGGCCAGGAACTTCAGGTGGTTGGCCATGGCCGCGGTCGCCCGGGCCGAGGCGTCCAGGAAGTGGATGTCGTCGATCATGAAGACGGCCGTCTTCAGGCTCAGCACCGCGTCCTTGGCCCGTTCGGCCAGGGCGTCGGCATCCCCTCGGGTGGGCAGCCCGTAGAACCGGCAGATCGCCGCGTTCAGGCCGCGGATACGGGTGTTGCCGCTCAGGGCGATGTAGAGGACCGGGACCCGGCGATGGCCCTGCGGGGAGGTCTCTCCGCGCAGGGCGATCTGCGCGCGGTGGAAGTCCCGCCCGTACTCGAGCACTGCTGTGCTCTTGCCCAGCCCGGGATAGGCGTCGACCAGGGCCGCGGGCTTGGCCTTGTCCCCGTCGTGCCGGTTGGACTCGACGATCTCGGCGAGCTCGTCGTGCAGCCGCAGCAGCTGAGGAGTCTTGATCGGCCCGAGATTCGCGTGCCAGACCGCCCGCCGGTCGTTGTGCCGCAGCAGCGCGGCCGGCGACAGGGCCGCCAGCTGCGCACGGGACAGTTGCTCCGGCTGGCTTCGCCCGGGGCCGTTCGCGAACTCCAGCCAGCCCTCCAGCCGGGTGGGCGAGTAGGGCCGGTCGTCTCCTTCGAAGACACCGGCCTCCTCAGCCCGGCTCACCGGCTGTCCAGGATGTCGGCGTAGAACTCGTCCTTCTCCAGCAGGACTTCTTGGTCGCCGGGGAAGGCGGCCTCGCACTCGTCGTCTTCGTCATCGTCCCCGCTCAGATCCGCTTCAGCAGGCTCAACCACCTGCAGATCCGGCCGGCTCTCAGCGTCCAAGCCTTCGGGGGACGACGTCACCGCAGCCAGTCGGCGAAGCGACGGCAACTGGTTCACGTCGTCCGTCGGGGCGTCGTCCTCGCCGATTAGCCGCAGTCGTTCCTGCGAGAGTCGCACCGCCATGCGCCGCTCGGTGCGGTCCGCGGCAAGCCCGGCACCCCACCGTTCCAGGAGTTCGACCAGCGCGCGTTTGGTGTCCGGGAACCGGTGGGTCTTTCGCGCGAGCCTGCGGGCATAGACCAGCGCCTCCCGGCTGAAGGGGCTGTTGAGCGTGGCCGCGTGTTCCCAGTCGAGCGTGTGCCACGTCTGCTTCTTCGGGTCCTGGAAGTACACCTTGGTCATATCGCCGCGGTCCACCGCGATCGGCCACTTGCCCGCATCCACCCCGCGATACGGACTTGGCTGGTTGCGGTAGTCGTCCAGGCCGTCGCCGTTGTAGCGCAGTCCCTCGATCTCGACGCCGTAGTGCTGGATGGTCGTGCGTGCCTCCTCCAGGAACTCCAGGGCCAGATGCGGGCGGGCAGGGATCCTGAGCGGGCCGGCTCGGGTGACACCGTGCTCGAACATGTCCAGCGGGCTCAGCTTCAGACCCGGCACCTCCGGCACGGACAGCCCGCGGTGGTGGCGCCGGTGATAGATCCGGGTAATCCACTCACGGATGATCGCTTCGAGTTCGTCGATGAAGAAGAACGCCTCGTCCTCGACCTTCTCTCCGCGGCTGTGCACGTCGGAGCCCTTGTAGCCGGGCAGTGCGGCCAGCAGCCCCTGATTCAGGGTGCGGAACCAGCGCTCGATCGGCTTGTCCGTCGGCGTCTTCGGACGGGCCGGCTGCAGCGAGATGTCCAGCTTCGCGCAGACGCTCTGGATGTGGTTCGACAGGTAGACCTTGCCGTGGTCGAAGATGATCGTCTCGGCCGCGACCGTGGGCAGCAGCGGCTGCCCGTCCCGGTCGACCAGCTTGTCCGCGTCGACCACCACGGTGGACGGCACCCCGCAGTACGGCAGCGGCTCAGCCCCTTCTCCCGGTGCCCTCCGCGGGCGGACCGTCTCGAACAACACCCCCGCCACGTCAGTCGACTTCGTCGACACCGGAGTCAGCCGCAGACCGGTGATGCACCGGCTGTAAAGATCCATCGCGACGGTGAGTTCGCACCGCACCCACCGGCAGGTCACCGGTTCCATCGCGAAGACGTCCAGGCAGTTGGTGTCCAGCACCACGTACTCGCCCGGCCGCGTCGCCCGCAGCCGGCCGTAGGTCCCCTTCGGGGCATCCGCGATCGACCGCTTCCCCTTCGTGCTGCCCTCGAAGGCGTTGGTGCCCTTGGCCAGCGCCCGCAGCAGTTCATAGCCCGTCGTGCGGGCCGGAATCGGGACCGTTCCCTTCCCGTACTCCTTGACCAGACGCTCCTCGATCTCCACCAGAACCAGATTCCGCACCGGCCGGGAGGACTTCTCGTGCCCCTTGAGCACCAGGCGAGCCATGTCCAGCCACCGATGGTCGGCCCGGTCCAACACGCTGGTCGCCCGCCGCTCATGAACCAGACCGGCCGGGCCTGAGCGCTTAACCTGCCGTACCCAGTTCCGGATCGTGGTCTCAGAGACGCCGAGCTCCGCCGCCTTGGCCGCATACCGGTGCATCCACGGTGTCCCGGGCGCGTAATCGGGCCGCGGCTCACCCGGCAGGGCCAACTCCTGGCTGCCGAGCTGGTAGCCCGTCCGCACCTCTTGGGCATGGCGGAACTTCCGCGTCAGCTCGTCGTCGTCATCGTCATCGAGACCGCTCAGGATTGCCGCAGTCGCTGGTTCCTCCTGCGGGGCCGGGACGAGGATCTCGGTGCTGGGATCTGCCAGCAGGACGGCGATGTCGACCTGCCGCCACTTCGGTGCCCCAACAACCGAAGCCGTCGGCCGAAGAAGAATCCGTCGCCCCTCGATCTCGGCGATCGAGAACTGCTCACCGTCGAAAATGATCGGCAGCCCCGGCCGCAAGGGCGTTGTCCAGATGGTCATGCGCCCCTCCGCACCACGGACTCACCCGACAACGGCCGCGACAGGTCCGTCGTCAACCGCCCGGACCACAACAGCGCCAGCAAAGACGGCCTCGCCTCCTCTGCGGGCCTATCACCGGCCAACCGGCGCTCGGCCATGGCCAGTTGCTCACCATCCACAACCTGCTGCCATGCCGATGGCGTCCCGCTTCGTGGTGTAGCCGATCAGTGTTGGGGCGTGCGCCCCGGGGCGTGTGTCGATAGGGATTCCGCTCCCTGCCCGGCAGGC
>NZ_JBVJVY010000104.1:0-8589 GCF_055603265.1 Streptomyces sp. NPDC037288 | reverse complement strand
CAGGTGTGACGCTGGCCCCCGCAACCAAAAACACCAACAAGGCAAACAGAACCAGACCAAATCCAACCACCCGGAAGCTCTCTTGGCCGGGGGACCCCCCCTCCCCCCCCCCCACCGCCTGCGGAACGATGCCACTGCCGAGGAATCAGGGCAACCGCTCCTCTTCCCTGGCACAGCCCCTTCCCAAACGCCGAGCCAGGAAACCCATCCGACTGATTCTCCCTTCACAGATTGCACCCACAAAATGCCACGCATTTCATGGGTCCTGCGCAATCATAGCCCGAGAACCGAGCCCAGACTACCAGCGTCAAGTAGGAATCCGAGCAATACGAAGGGTTCTTGTAAGATGGTCGGATAGAATCGCAAATTCGATTGATGTCCAGTAAAGCTACCTCCGCCTCAGGTGACCAGTTGCCAAAAGTCTTGCTTTGTTCGGGTCGCCTTTCCATACGGTGGCCTGGGGTGCCCTTACTGAACACCTTCGTTGCGGAAAACTAATATCCGAGTACCCAAGAACCGCAGGACCGTGGCCAGCGCCATGCCGATTAAGGATCCGGATAAGGTGTCTGCGCGCTGGGAGGTGAACCCGAGGCCATAATGGCTGATGGCGAGACAGAGAAGTTGAACCAGGGCTCCGGCGATGCTCACTACGACGTACGCGACGTAAGGGCGCATGCCACTGGCCTGCACGTGACCGTACGTGTATCGCGCATTCCCCGCGTAGGCCAGCGTGCATCCCGCCACGAACGCTACGGTCTTGGAGGTCAAAGGGTCGAGGCCGGCCGAGCCTCGCAAGTAGGTGAAGGCAGCCAGGTCGATGGCGTAGCCGAGGAAGCCCACTGCGGCGAACGAAAACAGCTCTCGTGGCGTTGAGGTTCTCACTGGTGGGCCACCGCCAGCCCGTACATCGTCACCCACAGCACACCGATGACAGCGAGGACGCGGTCGCGCAGGACGACGTCCTCGGGTTCGCCGGCGGTACCACGGTCGGCGAAGACGGCGTATCGGAGGATCGCAAGGATGAACGCGACCATGGATAACTGTCGCCAGGGCAGCACATTGGTGTGCGGAACGCCCGTGTCCTCCAGCGTCCACAGACAGTAGGCGAGGACGGCGACTCCAGCTGCCATCTGCCACACGAAACGCAGGTAGCCGACGGTGTACTCGGTCAGCAACGCGCGCGTGGCGCCCGCTTCCCCGGCCATCTGCACGGCTTCGGAGTAACGCTTGGCCGATACCATGAACAGCGCCCCGAACCCGGTCGTGATCAAGAACCAACGCGACAACGGGATGCCAAGGGCGAATCCGCCGATCACCGCGCGCATCAGGAAGCCGCTCGTGACGACGACGAGATCGACGACCAACACATGTTTGAGCCGCACGCAGTACGCCAGTTGCACACCGAGGTACACGATCAGTACAGCGGCAACGAGGGGCGGAGCCAGGAGCGCTGCGGCGACGGGAGCTAGAACGGCGAGGCCGCCACCGACTGCGTACGCGACAGCCACGGGAACCTCTCCCGCCGCCACCGGACGGTGGCACTTGGTGGGATGTGCGCGGTCGGCCTCGGCGTCACGGGCATCGTTGACCAGGTAC
Organism: Streptomyces sp. NPDC037288; assembly: GCF_055603265.1. Taxonomy (NCBI): domain Bacteria; kingdom Bacillati; phylum Actinomycetota; class Actinomycetes; order Kitasatosporales; family Streptomycetaceae; genus Streptomyces; species Streptomyces sp. NPDC037288. Next base: position 6,993 of record NZ_JBVJVY010000104.1, on the reverse strand, counting down.
ACGGCTGCTGCGCAGGCGGTGAAGAGGACGAAGACCAGCGCGAGATGGGTGAGCGCCGACACCGATAACAGCCGGCCTGCGGCAGCGGGAGCGGCAACGACCAGGACGTTCTTGATCCATTGCTTGGGACGCGCGGCTCTGAAAAGCCCGCCCAAGAGACCGCCTCTCCGTTGAGGTGCAGATTGTGGAGCGTACGCCGCCTCCTCGAGCCTGATCAGATCAGTCACTGAGAGCTCCCCTCATCCAGCGCACGCCGACGCCCGCCGTAGCCACCCCGAGGACCGCGCCCGCTGCCACGTCCGAGGGATAGTGCACACCCACGACCAGGCGCGAGAGACACATCGCGGCAGCGAGCGGCGGGACCGCGTATGCCCCCAGCCCGCCGTAGAGAACGGCGGCGGCCGCAGCAGAGGCCGCATGGGAGCTCGGGAAGGAGTGCCGACCGGCCGTGCGCACCCGGGGTGCGATATGCGCGGGACGCGGACGGCGCACCACCCTTTTCACGCCCATACTGAAAAGGTGCGCGCCAGCGGTGAGCACTGTGCCCCGCAACCATGCGCCGCGCCGCGAACCGTCTACGGCGGCCCCCGCAAGGCCTGCCATCAACCACACGGCACCGTGCTCGCCGGCCCGGGAAAGCGCGCGTGCCACACCGGCCACGCGCGGGTCGCCGCCGCGCGCGTACACCGCGAAGAGCAGGCGGCGGTCGACAGCCCACGCGCTTCCGCCATCCATCTCACCAGGGTTGTGGTTGTCGGAGTTGAGGTCTAAGTGGTCCATGTCGACACACTGTTCACGTCCGCACCAGCAGAACTCTGGTAATACTCACCTAAATCTCGCTAATCACCCGTTCTGCGCAGCAAAGCAATGTTTAGCCACTAAATACTTGTCTCTGGACGATACGGTCATCCGTATGTCCGCCGAGACCGTGTCCGTCATCGGACGCGACCGCACCGCCTCCACCCCCGTCCACCTCATCCGCCTGACGGGCTACCCTCACCGGCTGACGAACGAGATGAAGCCACTCGGCCGCTGCAACCCGGCATCGACCTGGCACGCGATACGCGACTGCCGGCAGATGATTTTTTTGACGGGCCTCATAGGATGATGCGATCTTCCATCGCCTCAAAGAGATCAACCTTCCACCGAATGCGTGGTGTGGATTAGCGCCACGTAGAGCCCCAGGCTTTATAAAGGGGGTTGCAGTCCTTCACGCGTTCATTGGAGCCCTACGCTGATGCCCCGGACCGACGTGTCCCTTCTTCCAGGTGTGCTACTGGGCTCCCATAGCCATATGGAGCAGTCCACTTCCTCGCACGACCCTTTCCAGGAGCATCACACTGAAGTCTGCTCGGGCCACTCCCTATCTGAATCATGTGTTGAAAGCTTATGAAGCGCGGTGCCGCCTACAGGTATGCCCTGGGCCCTACATACACCCGGGTTTACGTCGTTCCTGCCGTTTCCTGAATATGCGAAGCGCCTGAAGAACACGAATTAACCTACATACAGGAGCCGTCTTGTCTTCATCGACCAGGCATCACACAACACCCGCCGCCCAGCCAGAGAGGCAGGATGCTGGTCCTGCGACGGCACAAATCAGCGATCAGGAATTGACTCAATTAGTAAGGAACGGTGACACCGAAGCCTTCGCCGAACTCTTCAATCGTCATCGCGGTGCAGCCATCCGATTGGCCTCCATGCATGCAAACGACGCGTACACGGCACAGGATTTTGTCGCCGAAGCTTTCGTCCGTGTACTGCAGGCACTCAAATCTGGCGGCGGTCCTTCCGCCTCCTTTCGGAGCTATCTGCTGAGGGTCTTGCGTAATCTGGTGACGGAATCGGCGAGGAGCACGGGACGCCAGGTTTCCGTGCCGGATGTGAGCGTTTACGAAGAGGAATACGCGGCCCCTGCAGGGAACGAGGCGCTCAAAAAATACGATCAGGGATTGGCCTGGGAGGCGCTTTCCTCTTTGTCAGAGCGATGGCGAACCATCTTGTGGTACACGATCGTACACTCACAGCAACCGGCCGCCATTGCCAACGTGATGGGAATCAGCCCGAACAGTGTCGCGGCTTTGTCCTACAGAGCCAAAGAGGGTCTGCGGCAGGCTTATCTCGCTGTGCACCTGAACCAGAAAAGCTATTCTGTCCACTGTTCTTATTATGTGGGCCGCCTCGCCGCGTACTCCAGGGGGCGACTTGGTAAATACGGATCAGAGGAGATGACGCTACATCTCAAGGAATGTGACATCTGTTGCATCCTCTACCGGGAGATCAACGAACTGAATCAGCTCCTTCCAGCCTGAACCATCCATCACCGGCGAGGTGTCCCTTATTTGTTCATCGGCCTGCAAGAAAAGCTATGAATTTGATCCACCTGGCGATCCGTCAAGCCCTCAAGTCGGAATGCCGCCACAAAGTGGGAGCTGTACTTGCCGCAGGCAGCCGCGTCGTCGCTGCGAGTCCCAACAAATACCGGAACTCGCCACTCATCGATCACCGCAACAGCACGTTCCATGCGGAGGACGCCGCACTCCGCCGCGCCCGGGGGGCTCCGGTGAGTATGGTGTTCGTGGCTCGCGTAAACGCAGCGCGTGTGCCCATGCTGGCACGGCCTTGTCCCCGCTGTATCGTCAAGCTCGCTCGGGCTGGAGTCATGAGGGCCTATTACACCGCCGGCCCCACCACCATCGAGGTGTTGGAGATCCCGCCGATGTATCACCTGATCGGATGATCCCAGCCGGCGCTCTCCCGCACCTTGTGCATGCCGGAGAGCTCCCCGCGCGGCGTACTGGGTGACACTGGATATCTGCCGGGGCCGTCATGGTTCAGGAGTACCGACACTGTGGTCAGCGCACCCTGACGCCAGTACCGTATCGGCCACGCCTCGAAGCGACCGCAGCGGACTCACCTGACCGGGATGACGGTGGAGCCCAGCGCACAGCCGCACGAACACGAGAGCGAGGCCAGTCACCACAAGAGCTCTATGCCGAGTTCTTGCATCGCCGGCGAGGGAGGGCCGCCCTCAGAGCGCTGCGTCTTTCGGCCTTTGTCCCTGGGAGCGAGGGTGCGCGGGTCGATGGCCTCTGCGGGAGCGCTGCTGGCATAGAGGCCATCGGGGACGCTGTCCCGGTCATGGGGCAGCAGCCAGAAGACACGGCGTCGGAAGGTCCCGGAGGAGCGTGAAGGTCTTGCCCTGGGACCGAGTTGGGCATACCCGACCATACGGCCGTCCCTGTAGTAGGCGGGCCTACCCCGGCGCGTGGGAAGTCTGTCGAGGCTTTGGCGCACATAGTCGAGGCCGTTGACGTCCTCGAGCCAGACGAGCTCTGTTTCGTGGCTGATCTCGTCGTCGTCGATCAGTGAACTCATGTCTTCACCTCATCGGCGAGTAATCCGATGCCCGGGTAGTACTTACGCGAGTTGGACAGGATCATCTCCTTGGGTGAGGCAAGTCCGGCTAGCTCACGGGCTCGTTGAGCGAAGGCCCGGGACGAGATGGCCGTGGCTCCTTCATGAACGCACCAAGTCCTGTAGGCCGCATACAAACTGGCTTGTTCGACCCGATGGTCGGGCCCGAGGATGCAGCACTCGTCGAAGAACCTCCCTGCGTGGTCTTCGGTCTCGGCGTACGCCGTGGTCGCGATGCGGACTCGTTCGGGACCGGTCAGGTCTCTGTCACCACCAAGGTAGCGGCGAGCACCGTCAATGAGCCAGCCGAGGATGCCTGGCCCCTCCTCGGTGACAAGGATGTCGGCCAGATTATCGATTTTTCGATCGTCGGAGACAACACGCTCGAACGGGATCAGACGCATACGGCGCCAGAAGGCGAAGCCGCCGGTCCCCACTTCCGGCCGATGGTTGCCCAACAGCCATAGTTTGTGCGTGGGTTCGAAGCTGAAGAAGTCCTGGCGCATGCGGCGCGCCTTGATCCGGTCACCGCCGGTGAGGAGTTTGACACGGGCTTCGTCGAACCTGTCGCCGGGCTTCACCTCGGAGCAGACGATGACGCGCCTGCCATGCAACTCGGCCAGGTCGGTGGGGTGGCCTTCGTAAGGACGTGCCATCAGAAAGCCGGGTGGTGCTGCGTCGGCGTAGTCCCCCAGCAGTTTCATGAGCACATCGAGCAGGACGGACTTACCGTTTTTGCCCGCACCGAACAGGAAGGGCATGACCTGGCCACCGACGTCACCAGTGACGGAATAGCCCAGCAGCAACTGGAGGAAGTGAATCATCTCCTGGCCTTCGTCGTCATCACCGAAGGTGTCGGCCAGGAAGCGCTGCCAGCGCGGAGTAGGCACCTGCTGGGGACCCACAGTCGTGGAGCGGGAATGAAAATCCTTGTTCGGATCAGGTCTCTTCACCGCGCCAGTACGCAGATCGACGATGCCGACCGGCGTGCACAGGGCATAGGGGTCGGCGTCCAGAAGAGCGGCGTTCAGCACCATGCCAGGGGCGGATTTAGCCTGGGTGAGCATGGCATTGATGCCGGAAGTGGACAGCGCTCGGCGACGGTGCTGTTGGAGCGCTTGAGTGGTGTGGAGGCCGCGGGGATCGGTGACGGCGATGTTCTCGGCGAGGTCTCCGGCAGCCCACAGGACGGTGTCGTCCTCGTCGGCTTGCCAACGAGTACCGTCCCATCGGTACCAGCCCAGTCCGGGTACGTGTTGGTAGTCGCCGGCATAGAGCTTGACGAAGAGCTTTGCCATGCCGCGATCGGTGAGCGTGTCGGGGAGCAGGCCGTTGCCGGTCACCTGGCCGGCGACGGGCTGGTGACCGGCAACCGGCAGGGTGGCCAGGGAAGTCGGTTTCTGCGCAAGGATCTGGGCGGCGACCGCCTGGGGATCGAAGCCGAACAGGGCGTTTTCGTTGCCGGGAACTGTCACGAGCGCCTCCCGACGTAGAGAGGACGCTGAACTCCGGCGGACAGGCCGTGGCGAATGATCCCTTCTGCGCGCCGTTCCTGACCGGGGCGGGCGGTGGCTGCCACGTCACGCAAGACCTGCTCCGCCTCACTCCAGGACAGGTTTCCGCCAGCCACCAGTCCTCCGATGGTGTAGGCAGCACGGTTGAGCGTGCTAGAGAAGCCGGCGCCTTCGCTGACCCTGCCACACGCTGCTACATCATTCAGTACCGATCCGAGCAGGCCTCGGAGACGGTCGCGTCCTCCGTCGGCAGTCATGACGGCCTGTTGGGCACGCGGCGGTACGGAGCGGGACGCGCTGATCTGTCGAGGGGTACCCACATGACCGGTACGCTCCAGTTCCTGAGCAAGCCAGGCCGGCAGTGGCGCGGGATCGCGGGCGCCTTCAAGCGGGGTATAGACACCCGCGCGGGTGCTGGTACCCGGGGCGACGATGTAGCCCCCGTGGGCGCGGACGTCGACTTGCCAGGCCAGGGCACGCCCCCCACTGGAACCGGCGGAGCACAGCCAGCGGCGGGTATCGGCGATCCTGTACCAAATGTGGAGACCTCCGGAAGGGGTACGCACGCGTAGAGTGCCGGCGTCGTCGGCCGGGGTCGGCTGATTGCGCAGGGCTGCCAGCACAGCCAGCGTGTGGAAACCGTTCCGCAAGCCGGTGAGATTGACCTGGCTGCCGATCTGGATGCCGGGCAGCAGCCGGTCGCGGGCGGGAGGCTGCGTGGGGTGGGCATCCACATCGATAACCACGAGGCGGGCCGGTCCGCAGGCCACTCCGACCCCGAACTCCGGGTGTGCGCCCCACCAGTTGTCGATGCGTCGGAGGTCCAGCGTGGCGGCGTGGAAACCGTGGCACCAAAGGCCTGCGGCAAGGCAGGCACATCGTGCTGCTGTATGCCCTGGCTGCCGGCAGGCGGTGCAGTTGGCAGCCGGTGTCTTGCGTCCGGGAGCAAGGGGGTGGACGGGCCAGCCGTGATGGACACACCATCGAGCGACCGTCAGCGGATGGCGGGCGGCGACTAAGGGCCGCGCGGGCTCCTGCCTCGAGTCGCTCAGGGGAAAAGGCAGCTCACCAGGCATGTAATCCCTCTATCAGCGACCGAAGCGACTCAACGACGGACGCAGATTAGCGAAACCGGGGTGAAAGTGGCGCGGACCGGGTACAACGGAGCTGCCACATCGATAATATGATCAACGGTCGACTTTTCCAGCTACTGAAGCTGGATGCAGTGACCAACAGCCCCTCGGTCACTGCATCCGGTGCCGAGGAGAATGCCCAGATCAGAGCATGCGTTTGGGCCGCAGCAGCGACTGAAGCGACTGAAGCTCCCTATATATGAACGCGCGCGCACACAAGCAATGTCTTCATATACTGAAACTCCAGTCGCTTCAGTCGCTGTCAGAGAATCGACCTCCCTTGTGACCTGCGAGTTTCCTGTCTCGCAGGGCCAGCTACCGAGCGCTCCGCCCGGTAGCTGGCCTTCGGTCGCTGCGTGAAGCAGCGCCCCATAGGCCAGGGACCGAAGTCCGCCGACCCTTGCATCACTTAACCGCATGGATGACGAAGACCACTCCATAGGGCCAAGGTCGAATGGCTGTACTCGTACCGGCACATGGTGCTCGTCTCCTGCAGTTGGTACGGCCACACGGGGACTGTGCTGGACGACCACGGACGACCTCTACTCGGGGCACTGTTCCACTGGTCAGGGCCTCTGACACCATCTCAGCGAACCTCACCCTGGGCAAGGATCGACTCCCCCGTCGGCCCCTGCAGCAGGCTCCGGCTTTGCCGCTACCCTTCGCCGTCGCTCTGAAGCCACTCAGTTGACCTGGCTATATCGACGACACGCGCGTGTGCCGGGCGTCGGCTTACTAGTGCAACACTGGATAAGGATCACCAGGTGGATCGAGTGGCTGATCCCGTTCCCGTTCCCGTTCCCGTTCCCGGCAGGGTGATGAGTTGGCCACTCCCATTGAACCTCTTTCATCCTGAAGAGTCGCAGGTCAGTAGCACGTGGATGGCTTGGACGGTGCGGCTGACGCGGCGGGTGGAGGAGCGTGCTCTGCGC
>NZ_JBVJVY010000103.1:0-8595 GCF_055603265.1 Streptomyces sp. NPDC037288 | reverse complement strand
CGCAGGCTTCCCAGTCTCCAACACGATGCGTACCGCACCCTCACGGAACGGCGCGTCGTACGACCGTCGCTTCCCACCCATGACCCTCAACTTCCCCTTCAGTCACACCTCCACGCTACGAGGGGAAGGTCAGTGAGGTCCGACAAGCTCCCCTGGCCGCGTATGAGGCCGAGGTGCTTGGGCCCGTAATAGGTCCACAATTCCAGCGCGGCTTCCAGAAGCGCTGCGCGGTCCGCCCGGGACATCGGCACCGTCATCTTGGCGGTTGGGCTCCGTGGGATGATCTTCGAGTCGATTGCCTTGGGGAGGGCCTGTTCGCGGATGCCGTGCCCCGTCGTACAAGGGCTTTCGGTATCCGGGCGAGGTTATTACTCACTGTGTGTGGCTGTACCACCATTTCCCGCTCTCGTGCCGGGAGGTCGAGGAACTCATGCTCGAGCGGGGTGTCACGGTCTCGTACGAGACGGTGCGGCAGTGGTGCGCCAAGTTCGGCCAGGCCTACGCCAACCAGCTGCGGCGCCGGCGTCCGCGGCCGGGCGACAAGTGGTACATGGACGAGGTCTTCATCAAGATCAACGGAAAGCTCCGGTACCTCTGGCGCGCTGTCGACCAGGACGGCAACGTCCTCGACGTTCTTGTCCAGCCCAAGCGGAACGCGCAGGCGGCCAAGCGGTTCTTCCGCCGCCTGCTCAAGGAGTACGAGTACGTGCCTCGGGTGATCGGGACCGACAAACTGCGCTCCTACAGCGCCGCCCACCGCGAGGTCATGCCCTTGGTCGAGCACCACAGTTCGAAGTACTTGAACAACCGGACCGAGAACAGCCACCAGCCAACGAGGCAGCAGGAACGCGCCATGCGGCCCTTCACCTCACCCGGGCACGCACCCAGATTCCTGTCCACGTTCAGCGGCATCTCACCCCACTTCCGCCCCCGCCGCCACCTGCTCACAACCCGTGACTACCGCACCGAAATGGACCACCGCTTCACCACCCGGCGCCAGGCCACCGGCTGCGCAGCCACCACCTGAAGACAACTGACCCAGCAGGGCAAGCATGCCTCAACCAACCCTTCAACCCCACAAGTTGACAGAGCCCGTTGACATCCTTCACCCAAGCGTCAACGACCCACACGACTCTTCGTCACCACCGAATGTGAGACAGGGCCACTGGCTGTACAGACCCACTTGACGATGCCCATCGTGTTGCTGCGCGTGATTCACAAAGGCGCAAGATGGCGTCATCTGCGGGGGGTTAGCGGGTCCGCGTCTCTTCTCGGGAGCGGCGCTGACCGCTGGACTATTGCATGCCTCACTCGATCTGGGGGAGGTAGTGCGGTTGCGCAGCCTGCCGGTCGCACGCATGCCCCTGTCTCAACCCCCTGCACGAAGGGTTCTCATGTCAGATCGTCCGGCAGTTCCCGCCCCCTCCGCCGACATGCACGTGCCCGATAGGACGGATCTGGATGATCCGCGCGTAGCTTCGGCCGAGCATTACTCGTATGTCTGTTGCGGTGAGTCTTCGACACGCTACCCCTCTGCTGTCCCGAGTGGCCCTGCTGCCGTGGGCTGTTCAGCGTCTGCGTCAATGGGCCGCCTGGTCGTTTTGGAAGGAGCACCGTCGGGGCTGTCGCGCGTGTACCGGTTGCCGGATCATGTACCGGATGGGGTGGATCGCCTAGTCTTGTCCTATTACGGTCGGCATCAGCACTTCGAGCGCCTCAATACCGCGGAGCGCGTGGACGGCCAGATGCTGCCGGTCTATCGGTGGACGTACAGCACGGCCATTGCTGAATAGCAGTCAGCGGATCGCACCGGCCCTCAGCGGCGGGAAGTGGGCTGCCGGTATTCAGCCGCGGAATACGTCTGTCCGGGCCGCTGCGGTGTCACTGCCGTCGACCAGTAAGTCTTCATCTTCCCGAGTCACCCGGTTGAGCTACACGGTCGCCGGGGTGCCGTTACCCGGCCAGATTGAGCGCCCTGGGGGGAGAGAGCCGGCCTGGGGCCCATGAAGTTCCGGCTCGTTGATGTGAGAAGCGAACTACAACTAGAGAAGAAAACGAGAGCTGTCTATGCGTCACATGCAGGTGGGGAGTGGAGCCCCGACGGGCTCCGGGGGCGTGTCGGATGCCGATGATCCTTGTGTGGACGGAATTGCCGTCATCGGGGCGGCCTGTCGTCTGCCAGGCGGCGTGACATCTCCCAGTGAGTTCTGGGAGCTGCTGCGTTCCGGCGCCGACGGGGTAGGCAGGGTGCCGGACGGGCGTTGGGATCCGAAGGAACTGGCCGCGCTCGACGCTCAGGCTTCCCGCCCGCCGGTGTGGGAGGGAGGGTTTCTGGACGGGCCGCTGGGCGCATTCGACGCCGAGTTCTTCGGGATCAGCAGCCGAGAGGCCGCCCTTATCGATCCACAGCAGCGGCTACTGCTTGAACTCGCTTGGGAGGCCAGCGAACACGCCGGCCTACCACCCAGGGCATTGGCAGGTGCGGATGCGGGGGTATTTACGGGCCTGTGCAATCCGGATCACAGCGCATACGTGCACTGGCTGCCGGCCGGGGGCGGACCGTATGCCGTGACCGGCAGCATGTACGCCTCCTCCGCCGGGCGCATCTCGCATGCCCTGGGACTGGGCGGTCCGAGCCTGGCGGTGGACACCGCCTGCTCGTCCGGCCTCGCCACGGTGCACCTAGCGTGCCAGAGCCTGCGTGAAGGTGAGTGCTCGCTTGCGTTCGCCGGAGCGGTGAATCTGCTGGTGAGTCCTAGGACGACCGCCGCCTACAATGAGCTGGGCGTCTTGTCACCGACGGGACGCTGCCGCCCCTTCGACGAGAGCGCGGACGGTTACGTACGGGCCGAGGGTGGGGTCGCGCTCGTCCTCAAGAGGCTTGCCGACGCAACGCGCGACGGTGACCGGGTACTTGCCGTGGTACGCGGTACTGCGACGAACCATGACGGGGCCACATCACGCTTTACCGTGCCGTCCGGCATGGCGCAGCAGGAGGTGTGCCGGACGGCACTGGCGGTCGCGGGGGTGCGGGCCGAGGACGTGGCGATGGTGGAGGCGCACGGCCCCGGCACGCCGACCGGGGACCGCATCGAGTTCGCCTCCCTGTCGGCTGTCTATGGGCGTGATGGTGCATGTGCGCTGGGTTCAGTCAAAGCCAATGTGGGACACACGGAGTCGGCCGCTGGCCTGGTGGGGCTGCTGAAGGCGGTTCTCGCGGTGCGGCACGGTGTAATCCCGCCCACACCCCACTTCCGTTCCTGGCAGTCGGGCATCAACCCAGCCGACAGCGGTCTGTACGTGCCAGTGAAGGCGGTGTCCTGGCCCCAGGGGCCGCGCCTGGCCGCGGTCTGCTCATACGGGGTGACGGGAACAAACACGCACGCCGTGGTGGGCCAGGCGCCCGAGGCACACCGCCCGCACGCGGCGGTGCCCGAGGCCGACAGGCCTCGACTGTTCGTTCTGTCGGCTGCCAGCGCACACGCCCTGGAGACGGCAGCCGAGCGTCTTGGTGAGTGGCTAAAGTCAGCGGGATGCGAGCAGCCCCTCGACGACGTTGCCCACACGCTGGCGTTGCGCCGCTCGCATGCCGCAGAGCGCCTGGCGGTGGTGGCCCGCTCCCGGGAGGAACTGGTGGCGCGTCTGGAGGGCTGGCTGAGCGGGCACGCCGATGCACTGGTGACGGCCGACTGGGCTCGCGAAGCAAAGGGACCCGGGCCAGTGTGGGTATTCAGCGGCCATGGCTCCCAGTGGCCCGGCATGGCGCGCGAGCTCCTCGACGTACCAGAGTTCGCAGCCGTGGTGGCCCGGGTTGATCCGCTCATAGCCGCTGAGTCAGGCTTTTCGCCGTATGAAGTGCTGAAGAATGGCATCGAGGTCAGCCGGTTCGACCGGGTCCAGCCCATGATCTTCACCGTGCAGGTGGGACTGGCTGCAGCCTTGCGCGCCCGCGGCATGACCCCGTCAGCGGTGGTCGGGCACTCGATGGGCGAGGTGGCTGCGGCTGTGGTGTCAGGAGCGCTGAGCCTTGAGGACGGCGTGAAGGTAATCTGCCGGCGCTCCAGGCTGTGCGTGCCGCAGGCACGGGCCGGAACGGGAGTGATGGTCGCCGTCCAGCTGCCAGCCGACCAGGTGGCAAGGGAGCTGGCCGAGGCAGAGGCAGAGGCCGACGTCGCAGTAATAGCCGCCCCATGCTCCACGGTGATTGGTGGCGCCGTACGCGATGTGGAGCGCCTGGTGGAGGATTGGACAAACCGGGGAATCACCGCCCGCCAAGTCGCCGTCGACTTCCCCTCCCACTGCCGCCTGGCACAGCCGTTGCTGGCCGACATGGAACAGGCATTGCACGATCTTGCACCGCGCACGCCGGAGGTCCCCTTCTACACCACCGTGTTGGACGACCCGCACGACCTGCCGCGCTTTGACGCAGCGTACTGGGCGGCCAACGTCGGCCGCCCAGTACGGGCCACAGCGGCCACCGAAGCACTGGCAAAAGACGGCTTCAGGGTCTTCGTGGAAATCTCGCCCAACCCTGTCGCGGTACGGCCGCTGCTGTGGACGCTGCAAGCGCTGGATATCCACGACGCCACGGTGGTGCCCACGCTGCACGCCCGGCACCACGCCATCGACTCGCTCTGGGCCACAGCTGCCCGCCTGCACTGCGCAGGACAGCCAGTCAACTGGTCACAATGGCTGCTTGACGGCCGCCTGGTAGAAGCACCGACCACCAGCTGGGAACGACAGAACCTGCTCATCGACCTGGGCGCCGTACGTATAGGTGTCGGCGAGCGCAACGAGTCCGTGGACACGGGAACGTCTGAGGAACGAGGAGAGTCATCAGCCCTACCTCAGAGTCTCCCAGTAAGCGCCGACCAGAGCCGACCGGCCGAGGAGCTTGTCACCAGCCAGCTGCGCGAGCTGCTGCAGCTGAGAAACCAGCGCATTCACCCCTCCGCCGCCTTCGCCGACCTGGGCCTGGACTCCCTGCATGCAGCTGCCTTTCGCGACCGACTACAGCAGGCACTGAGCGTGTCGATCCCACTCACCGCAATTTGGCAGCACCCGACCATCGCCGAACTCAGCAGCTATCTGCGGGCCAGACTGAACTCCGCCACCCAGCCAGATGCCGACGAACCCGAAAGGTCCGCATGAGCATGCAGACACACACTATCGCGCTACCCGCCGGGTCCTTCAGCTACCGCACCTGGGGCGATGCGGGGCCTGCAGCAGTGTTGCTGCACGGCAACGCCGCCTCCTCCTCGAGCTGGAGCCGGATCGGTCCCCAACTCGCTGAACGTATGAGGGTATTCGCGCTCGACCTGCGCGGCCACGGGGACAGCATCCGCCTGCCTTCCGGGGCATACGGACTCTCCGCGGTGGCGGCCGATGTCGCGGACTTCGTCACTGCCCTCGAACTGCACCGGCCGCTGCTCATCGGCCACTCCTGGGGCGCGGCAGTTGCCCTGGTGCTCGCTGCCCAGCAGGGCGCGAACCTCTCCGGGCTCCTTTTGGAAGACCCACCGCCACAGATGTCCGCCGATCCGCTGCACAACCACATCCGTGACCTGGTCCGCGCCAGCGCACTGCCCCCCGCGGCCTTGCTGGAGACGGTGGCAGCAGCCCACCCCGGCTGGCACCCCACCGATGTGCGCACCCTCGCCACCGACCTGTCTCGTGCGGAGCCCACGGTCATCCGCGCCCTGGCCACCGACGGTGCGTCTGCCGGCCCACTGCTGCCGCTGCTCGGCGAGATCCCCGTGCCCGTCCTGCTGCTGCGTGCAGATCCCCGGCAGGGAGGCTTGCTCAAACCTGCCGACTTCCTCCTCGCCCGCAGTCTGCTACCCCCCGGCAGCACTGCCCTCGACCTGCCGGGCGTACCCCACGAGATCCACCGTGCCGCCTTCGAGCGGTTTATCCACGCCGTCAGCGACTTTACTACCGCACTGACACACCACCCCGGCCCTGGCCGGGCAAAGACCCTCCCTACCCGCAACACTCGTGGAAAAAGCGCATGGTCGACACCATGAAGGCACTCGCCTTCGCCGCAGCGTCGGAGGAGACCGGACACCGGCGGGTCGGTGGCCGGGGCACGCGAGAAGGTTTCAGCTGACCAACTGAGGTTTGACCGTCTGATGGAGCGTCGCAAACGCAGCCATCGCCCTTTGATCCACGCACCTGGACAGACGTACGCAAACAGCTACGACGGGAGGAATCCCCCTATGGCCAGTCCCTTCGAATCACAGATGTCCGCAACGACTGCCCTCACCGAGGCTACGCCGCTGCAGTCGCTGCTATTGGGAGACGCCTACGCGCACCATGCGGCACTTGACCATCTCCTTGAAACCGAGCCGTTCACGCGCCCGGCTCCGCCTTGCGGCCCGCAACGCCATGCGCGCACCTACGACCGCCTGCATGCTCTGGGCCAGTTCACGGGCGGAGCCACCACTCTCTACCGCGACCCCGCCCGCATGCTGAGCGCACTGGAGTGGTCTGCGGTGGTGGACCCGCCGTTGTTTCTCGCTGGCACCGTCCAGTACACGGTGTGTGTCGCGACCATGCTGGAACTCGGCCATCCGGGACCTTACCTGAGCCCGCTGATCGACGAGGTGGACCGGCATGAGGCTTTCGGCTCGATCATGATTACCGAAGTTGGGCGCGGCAACAGCCACCTGGCGCCCCGGACCACAGCCCGCTTCGATCCTGCCACACGAGAATTCATCCTCACCACCCCGGACGCTGACGCGGCCAAGTTCATGGCCCACGTTGCCGAAACCGGCCGGGCCCACACGGCCGTCGTGTACGCCAGCCTCTACGTAGGAGACCGGCCGTGCGGTGTCTTTCCCTTCGCGGTCCGAATCCGCGACCATGCCGGCACCACTGAAGGCGTACGTGTCACGCCCTTGCCCGAAACCACTTCTGTTCCCCTCAACTACGCCCTTGTCTCCTTCCACGGCGCCCGCGTCCCGTACGACGGGTGGTTGCGAGACACCGCATCGATCTCCTCCCCGCCGGAGTCTGCATTCTTCGATCCAATCGGCGACTCAGACCGACGCCTGGTACGCTCCATAACTTTCTCGTCCAACGCCTCCACGGGGGCCGCAGCTGCTCTCGCTGCCGCAGCCCGGGCCGCCGTCGCCATCGGCTTGCGCCACAGTGGCAACCGCCTGACCATGGGACGCCTGCGCCCCGATCTGCCCGTGCTCAATTACCGCACCCAGCAGGATGCGCTGTACCCGGTCCTCGCCGAGGTCTATGCCTGCAGTCTGTTCGTCTCTCGCGTGAAGTCTCGGTACGTCGACCGACGCCATGGCACCCACGTGACGGCGGACGCCCCACCGGTGTGGGCACCCTGGGCATCGGTCAGCCGCGAGGCGGCCCTGGCCAAGGCTGCCGCCACCCGCACGCTGGAGATCGCCGCCAGGGTGTGCCGGGAACGCTCCGGGGCACAAGGAATGCTGAGCATCAACCGCCTGCTGGAATACGAAGGACTGGCCCAGGCCTACCAGGCCGCCGCCGGTGACAACCTCCTCGTCCTGCTCGATGGCGGAAAGCAGATGGTGGAAGACGAGACACACGCTGCGCCAACGGTGCCTAGCGTGGACAACCCCGCATCACCAGCCGGAGCACAGGCCCTCGCCAGCGTTCATGAAGGCACCCTACTGGCGGACCTGCGCCGCCGTCTGTCCGACATCCCAGCACCAGAGCGAGGGACGTTCGAGGCCTGGAATCCACTGCTCCCCAAAATCGTAGAGTTGGCCGAAGCTCATATACGGCGCCTGATCCTGACAGCGTTTGCCGACGCCGTCGCCGAGGCAACCACGTACACAACGCCCCTACGGGCGCTGTATACCCTCTACGCCATGGACACACTCACACAGAGCTTGGGCTGGCACCTGTCCAACGAGTCCCTCACACCGACCGACGCCAGGCGCGTGTACCAAGCACGAGAGCGCGCCGTCGTCGAGGTGAGCACCCATGTCCCGGCTCTCCTGGAGGGCTTCGCTCACTCAGGTGCACGGTTGCGCGCTCCCATGGCCGAGGATGATTTCGTCGCAGCCCTGTTCGCGAGCAGCGGAAAGAGTAAGCCTCTTCAGAAGGGCACCGATCGGGTGAAGGTTGACTCTGTAGAAGTTGGCGCCCACTGCAGGTCGGAACGCAAGTCAACCTCCAGCGACCGTTCATCTCGCGGAGTGACTACTGAAGAAGCTCAGTGAACCTCTTTCATCCTGAAGAGTCGCAGGTCAGTAGCACGTGGATGGCTTGGACGGTGCGGCTGACGCGGCGGGTGGAGGAGCGTGCTCTGCGCATGATGCGCCAGGACTTGAGTCGGGCGAAGGCGCGTTCACCGGGGGCTCGGAGTCGAGCGTGGTCGCGGTTGAACTGCTGGTAGTGCTCGGGCTGTTCGCTGTGGCCGTAGTAAGGGGTGCGGACGGTGGCGCCGGCGCCCTGGTAGGCGCGGTCTGCCAGCACAAGGATCTGCCGGGTCAGGCAGGCCTGGACGATGCCGTGGGCGCGGGCTGCGGTCAGGTCATGTGTGCGGCCGGGTGTCGCGCGGGAGAACCACAGGGGTGTGCCGTCCGGGCGAGCGATGACCTG
>NZ_JBVJVY010000102.1:0-9010 GCF_055603265.1 Streptomyces sp. NPDC037288 | reverse complement strand
CCGCGACCGCTTTCATTGCGGCCCACTCTGTGTCGTACTCCGGACGTACCTCGGCGACCATGCGGACCGCTCGTTTACGCAGCTCAACGGGGTAGAGGGAAGGACGTGCCATGACTCGATCCTCTCAAATGATCGAGTCTCTATCGAACCCGGAACGGTTCACACAGCTCATTTGAACAGCCTGTAAGTAGGGTCGGGGACTGGCGCGGTGAAGCTTCCCCTTGATCGCGTTGCATCTGGAGACTGGGACGTGTGGGTCCAGAGAAAGCAGTGCCCGGTGGGGAGTAAGACCGTGTCCTATGTGGTGAGGGTCTGTCAAACGGACGGTGTAACCAGGGTGGTTGGGTTATTGACGGGCTGCTGAGAGTCGGCTGTCGAAGGTGATGTCGAAGGCGTTCAGGGCGGTCTTCCAGCGCATGGTCCAGCGGGCCTGTCCCTTGCCGGTGGGATCGAGCGACATGATGGCCATGTAGACGCACTTCAGGGCGGCCTGCTCGTTGGGGAAGTGTCCGCGGGCCTTGACCGCTCGCTGGATCCGCGCGTTGACCGGCTCAATCGCGTTGGTGGTGCAGACGATCCGGCGGATCTCCGTGTCGGACCGCAGGAACGGGGTGAACTCCTCCCACGCGTTCTCCCACAGCGTCACGATCGCCGGATACTTTCTGCCCCAGGCGTCGGCGAACTCCGCGAACCGGTCCAGGGCGGCCTCCTCGGTCGGCGCGGTGTAAACGGGCTTGAGGAGCCTGGCGATCTTGTCCCAGTCCTGGCGGGCGGCATAGCGGAAAGAGTTCCGCAGCAGGTGGACCACGCAGGTCTGCACGATGGTGCGAGGCCAGACCGTCTCCACCGCCTCGGGCAGGCCTTTGAGGCCGTCGCAGACCAGCATCAGTACGTCGTTGACGCCGCGGTTCTTGATCTCGGTGAGGGTGTGCAGCCAGTGCTTGGCACCCTCGCCGCCGTCACCGGCCCACAGGCCCAGAATCTCCCGCCGGCCCTCGACGGCCACGGCCAGGGCGAGGTAGATAGGCCGGTTGGCGACCGCGCCGTCACGGACCTTCACGTGGATGGCGTCAATGAAGACCACCGGATAGACGTAGTCCAGAGGTCGGCTCTGCCATTCGGCCATGCCCTCGAGGACTTTGTCGGTGATGGTGGAGATGGTCTGCCGGGAGACGTCGGCGCCATAGACCTCTGCAAGATGGGCCTGGACCTCACCGGTGGTCAGGCCCTTCGCGGCCAGCGAGATCACGGCCAGCGAGATCACCATCTCGTCGACGCCGGTCAGGCGCTTCTGCCACTTCTTGACGATCTTCGGCTCGAACGAGCCGTCCCGGTCACGGGGCACGGCTATCTCCACCGGCCCGACCTCGGTCAGGACGGTCTTGGAGCGTTTGCCGTTGCGGGAGTTGTCACCGTCCTTGCCGGCCGGATCGTGCTTGTCATAGCCGAGGTGGTTGGTGATCTCGCCCTCCAGGGCGGACTCCAGCAGCCGCTTCGTCACCTGCTGGAGAAGTCCGCCCTCACCGGTCAGCTGCAGGCCCTCGGCCTGGGCTCGGCTCACCAGCTCGTTGATCAGCTGGTCGTCCACCGCCTTCGCCGGCACAGCCGCTGCCGACTCGACAGCCTCTCGGCCACGTTCTCACTGGTCATCGATGCATCTTCCATGATCGGGAGTTACACCGAACGGTTTACAGTCCCGAAGGCCGCGCAGCGGTTCATGGCCAAGCTCATGAAGAAGCAGTGGCGGTGCCCAGGGTACTGGTCACCGACAAACTCAAGAGCTACGGCGCCGCCCACCGCACCCCGATGCGGTCGGTGGAGCACCGCTCCCCCAAGGGGCTGAGGCCCCGACGTCACCTACTGAGGTTTTCACAGTGGGGTCGGTGGGTTGATCGTCAGACCTGTGGCGGTGAGGCAGCCGTCGATCAGGTGGGGCCGGAGTTGGATTCTGCGTAACTCGCGGCGGAGTGTGCGGTCGAGGTCGTCGGGTGTGTGGAAGGCGGTGTTGGCCATCGCTCGGCGCACGAGTGACCAGACGGCCTCGACGGGGTTCAAGTCGGGTGCATACGGCGGGAGCCGGACGGTGGTGAGCCAGTCGTGCTCGGCCTCGTACCGCTTCAGCCCGGCGGCCAGGTGGGTGTTGAGACTGTCCCAGACCATCACAATCGGACCACCGAGCTGGGTGTGTGCGCGGACCAGGAGATCGCGGTAGTCCTTCCAGGTAAAGGTGCTGCGGGCGCCCTTGAGGAGAAGACGGGTGCGGGGACGGTGGACGAGACGGCTCGTTTCGCCGGGTTTGTAGCAGCACAGGGCCGCGACCGAGGTCCGGCGGCGGGAGCGGCCCCTCACCCGGATGACAGGGGTGTGTCCACGCCGGCCCCAGGTGCGGGCACGGGGCGGCGTCATGGAGAATCCGGCTTCGTCGCTGAGTAGGCCCGGGGCGCGGTGCCGGGATTGCTCCCGGTCCGTTTCCCCGGACCTCTCGCCGAACCCGCCGTGCCTATTACTAGGCAACGGGCTCTCCACGGTCTCTGCCGTCAGGTGGGTGCAGGGGCCCAGGGGGTGGGGATCTTGTTGCCGCGGTAGCGATACCGGATGACCGGGATCGCGCTGATTTTCCGCAATTCGATCCCGTCCGCGCTGATCGGCAGCCACCGCCCGGTGGCAGTGGTGAGCCGTCTGCGGACGTCCGACCAGCTCCAGTGATGCCGTGTCCTCAGGAGCCGGATGACCCGCCACCAGACGAGGTCGTCTAGCCTGCTGAAGATGTGCTTTGCGACGGCATGCCTGAAGTATTTGGCCCAGCCATGAATGATCCGATTGAGATTGATCAACACCACAGCAAGGTCCTGCTGCGACGTTCTGTGGGTGAGGTGACGGATCTTCGCCTTCACCGACCGAAGAGGCCGGTCGGCGATGAAGGTGTAGACGTACCACTTGTTCGTTCCGCGCTTGCGGCGCCACTGGATGTGAAACCCCAGGAAGTCGAACCCCTCGCTCAGGTGGACCACTTGGGTCTTGGCCGGTGACAGCCGCAACCCAATCGGCGCGAGGACCTGGGCGATCTCCTCGTGCAGTGCCTCGGTGTCCTGCCTGGTCCCGTCGACCAGGACGACGAAGTCGTCCGCGTAGCGAACCAGCCGCCACGACGGCAGACCAATAGCCCGGCGTCGGTCACGCCGGTAGTCGGTGGACAGCTCTCCGCCTGGCTCCCATACCCGGTGCAGGTGCTCGTCGAGCACCGACAGGGCGATGTTGGCCAGCAACGGAGAGAGGATGCCCCCTTGCGGAGTACCGGTGAGTGTTTTCTGATGCTCGCCGAGCTCCGTCAGAAGCCCGGCCTTCAAGAACGCCTTCACCAGCGCCAGGACCTTCTTGTCCTTGATCCTTGCCCGGACCCGGTCCATCAGCGCGGCGTGGTCGATCTCGTCGAAACACGCCGCGATGTCCGCGTCCAGCACCCAGCGGTAGCCGTGGGTGCCATAGAAATGGATCTCGGCAATCGCGTCCTGGGCCCGCCGTTTGGGCCGGAATCCGTAGGAGACCGGCTTGAAGTCGGCCTCGAAGATCGGTTCCAGCACCAGCTTCAGCGCGGCCTGAACGACCCGGTCGGCGATCACGGGAATCCCCAGTCGCCGCACCTTTCCCGACCCGCCCGGCTTGGGAATCTTGCGTTCCCGCACCGGCAGCGGCCGGAACGTGCCCTGTTTGAGTTGGGCACGAAGGTCATTCACGAATCCGGGGACGCCGATCCTTTCCTCAACGTCGCCTGCACTCAGGCCGTCGATGCCGGGAGTGTTGGCGACCCGGTTGCCGGCGACCCGGTCGAACGCCACCATCAGCGTCGCCGGGTCGTGCACGAAGTTGAACAGATCGTCGAACCGGCGGCCGGGATCGGCCACCGCCCAACGGTGAAGCTTGGCCTGCATCTCCGATACCCGCTGACGCGGCCCCACCGGGGCCGCCTCCGGCAAAGCGCCGCTATTCAGCGGTGCGTCTTTCGGCATTGCAGCGTCCTTCCCTTACCGATACCGCTGCCGCCCTTCCCCATGCTCCGGGCTTTCAACGGCTCGGAGTACTACGGCGGCTCCGCCCCACCCCGCCCGTTCAGCGGTCGATGCACCTATCCCCGCCGCCCACTGGCAGTCCGCTGCCGGGGAGTTGAGACCGGATGGTTCCCGTGTTCACTGTGTTTCGTTCGTCGAAGTAGGAGCCCGACTGTGTCCCTGTGGCATCGCCACGAGTACGCCGTAGTCCTTCCTCGTGGCCTTCTGGACGGCTTCGAAATACCGGCCAGGAAGTTCCCCGCCGCCAACGGCGACGGGTGCGCACCGCTTCCGGCCCAGATCCGCCAGGTTCGAGCCGGTGGCATCGTTAAGAAACGTAAAGACGCCGGTTCCTCGCGTACTCCTCTCCGTCCCGCTCGCCGAACCTGCACCACCTGGCAGTACTGGCACGTCCCGGCTTTGTCAGGGCCGCTCCCGCCCTCCCCGGCATAACCCGGATCAGGCTGCCCTCAGCTCCCTCCCTGCTACGACAGGTCAGCGGCGAAGGTGTCTCACCTCCACACGAAACACAGCGCCTCACGGCGCAACTCGAAGACGTTCCAGGCACCGGACACCGCCGCGAGCCTTTTACCCGCGGCCACACCTCCTTCTTCCACAACTCCACTGCCTGCTCATCGCGTTCGAGAGCACGGCGGGCGGGTGCCTGCCAGGACCAACCGTGCCGCTTCAGCAACCGCCACACCGTCGCCACCGACAGGCTCACCCGCAGCCGCCGACGGATCACCGTCTGGGCCCGGGCCAAGGTCCAGCGCTGATCGTCGAACCCGTGGGCTGCCGGCCCCTTGCC
This sequence comes from Streptomyces sp. NPDC037288, assembly GCF_055603265.1. NCBI lineage: Bacteria > Bacillati > Actinomycetota > Actinomycetes > Kitasatosporales > Streptomycetaceae > Streptomyces > Streptomyces sp. NPDC037288. The sequence goes on along the minus strand of NZ_JBVJVY010000102.1, from coordinate 4,156 downwards.
GAGTTCCTCCTCGAGTACCGCGAACTGGGCATCGGTGACAGTCGGGGAGTTCGCCGGACCCGTGGAGCACAAGGCCTCCATGCCACCCTCGCGCCAGACCCGCCGCCAGCGCTCCACCGACCGCACACTCACCCGCAGATCCTTCGCGATCACCGCGGTCTTCTCACCCGCCGCGAACCGCTCGCCGGCCTGAAGCCGGATCCCCTCACGAAACGCCCGCCGCTCAGCGGTCAGGCCCCCACCCTCCGGACACCTCACCCCACCGGCATACCGCAGGGATCATGAACCGCCACCACCCGACAACGACCCGAAAACCTCAGTACCTGGCCCCCACGGCAGCACAGCGAGGTTGCGTGCGAACGTGTGCCGCGGCTGGTAGCGACGCAGTGGGCCATATGGCCGTCGGTGATGCCGGCGGCCACCAGGCGCTTCTCGATCGAGGGGGGAACCCCCGAGATCCCGGGATTCCCCAGGCCCAAGATGCGGTACCCGTCCTGGGCCGGGGGCCTCGACCGCCTGCTCAAAGCACACGCATGACGACGCGGAATCTTCGACCAGGCCAGTCGGGTGCACCAGAAAGGTCCTGCGACCTGCGGTTTTCGCCCGTCAGCCGAGTCCCACTGCGCCCAGGCACCAGGCTAAGGCATCCAGGCGTTCAACGCGTTCACGTGCTCGCGAACTCGCGCTCTTCCGTTCGCGCTGCTTAATTAACAGAGTTATCAACTGTGGCGACAGTCCCTGGCCAAACGCGGTGGCGAAACCGAGGGAATAACGCTGAGGGACTCCATCCGGTTCTGGTCCTGCCGTCCAGCCAGCCCGTAGACGGCGATTTGGGCGTCGTCGCGCACCGTCCAGGCTCACCGCCGCCTCAAGGGGCCTGGCCCACGGCCTCGCCGAACAACCGTAACCCTGAGAGGAATCTGCATGTCCGAAACCTCGTGCGCTCGGACCACGACGCGCCGCATCGTAATCAGCGGAGGCGGTACGGGCATTGGGCTCGCCGCAGCGCGGGCCTTCGCGGAGGAGGGGGACCGGGTGCTGTTGCTTGGCCGGCGTGCCGAGGTTCTGGAGAAGGCCGGGGTGCCCGGAGCGCTCACCTACGCAGCGGACCTCTCCGTGCCCGGAGAGGTGCGCGGTGTCGCCCGGTTCGTCGCTGAGGAGTTCGGCGCCGTCGACGTGCTCGTGCACAGTGCAGGGGGCGTCGGCAAACTGGAACCCCCGCCCAAGAGCGACGAACCCCTCGACCGGGTGGCACACAACTGGACCGTCAACTTCCGGGCGAATGTGCTGACCGCCGCGCTCCTCACCGAGGCACTGAAAGACCGGCTCACCGAGCCCGGCGGCCGGGTGCTCTTCGTCGGTTCCATCGTCCCCTACCGGGGAGCCGGCAGCATAGCCTATGCGGCGGCCAAGGCCGGGCTCCACCCCTATGCCCACGGCTTGGCCCGCGAGCTGGGATCGCGCGGCATCACGGTGAACGTAGTGGCTCCCGGATACATCGCGGACACCGATTTCCTCGGAGACACCCTGGACGAAGCGAGGCGACATCGGCTCATAGCCCACACCGTGACCGGCTGCGCCGGCGCGCCCAGGGACGTCGCAGCCACCCTGCGCTGGCTGGCCTCCCCCGGTGCCGGGCACATCACCTCACAGGTCATTCGGGTCAACGGAGGCGCCGAGCGCGGGCACTGATGGCGGGCAGGTCATCCCCGGCCAGTGGACGAGAAGTCGTAACCGAAGCGTCGTGTCGTCGGGGGCTGGGACAACTGGGGCGAGGACTGTGTCCACGGTGTTGGTCCGGGGCACCCAGCCTGCCCTAAGCTTGATCTTTAACGTCCGGTGTCGAATGGTGCGTCGAACTTGATCACTCGGTCCGGTATCCGCCGTACATGAAGGCGGCCTTCGTCTGAACATGTGCTCCGACCAAGGAACACATCTTCAGACCGAAGGCCGTGGGGATGAGTCTGCTGCATCGTGACACACGACGAGACACTTTGGCGCAACTGACATGCTTCCGGGGCGAGTTCTACGCCTGTCTCACCGCTCGTTTGGACGCGTTGTTCGAACTGGCTGATGCCGTTCTGTGCGGTGACGGGCCGGTGAGGTCGCTGCCCGAGCTGTCGCTGGTCGGCGAACACCGTCGCGAGCATGGCGGCCTCTACTCAGCCGTCGCCCGCGGCCGGGCCGATGCCGGCCGGCTGCGGCGGGTCCTGGCCTCGGTGTCACTGCCACGGGCCGTCGACGGCCGGCTGGTCCTGGCCGTCGACATCACCTGCTGGCTGCGCCCCGATGCCCATACCTCACCGCAACCGATCCTGTGTCACACCTATGGCCGGGGCAAGGACCAGCACATCCCGATTCCCGGCTGGCCATACTCGATCATCTGCGCACTCGAGCCGGGCCGCAGCTCTTGGACCGCTCCGCTGGACGCATTGCGCCTGCAGCCCGGAGACGACACCGCCACCGTCACCGCCCGGCAACTACGCGAACTGGTCGAGGCCCTGATCAGGGCAGGCCAATGGCAGGAAGGCGACCCGGAGATCCTCATCCTCGCGGACGCCGGCTACGACGCACCCCGTCTCGCATTCCTGCTGAGGGACCTGCCGGTGCAGGTGCTGGCCCGGATGCGCTCGGACCGCGTCTTGCGGCGGGCCGCCCCGGCACGGCAGCGAGTTCGTCTTCGGCCAGCCCGACACCTGGGGCACCCCGTACACCGAGACTGTCACCGCCACACGTCTATACGGCACCGCCAGAGCCCGCTCCTGGGACCGGCTGCACCCCAGGCTCACCCACCGCTCTTCCTGCACACTCGCCGTCCTCGCGATGCTGCGCTGGTGGGAGCGGGGCGGTTTCGGCGGTCGGAGGGGTGACCGCAGTGGCAATGGGTCCGGTTCCGGGTCTTGGCGCTGATCGTGGACCGGCTTGCAGAAGCCGTCATCGTCCAGGTCGTCACCCGCCCGGCGCCGCAACAGGACATCGACGCGCCCTCGACGACATCCATCAGCAGCTGACCCGCCAGGGCTTTCAACCCCTCGAGCACGTCGTCGACGGCGGCTATGTCACCCCCGACAGCATCCATCAAGCAGCCATGACCTGGGACATCCCCTTGCTCGGGCCGGTCAGCGAGGACCCACAAGTCGCCCAGCGGTCGGGCTTCACGAAGGAGGACTTCCACATCGACTGGGAGAACCGCACCCTCAACTGTCCGAATGGCATCACCAGCCCGCCCTGGAAAACCACCCTGGGCGACGGACATCCCCGACTGTCCGTCCTCTTCCCCCGCAAGGCATGCCGGGAATGCGAGGACCGTGCACCGGCAATGTCGATGGCAAAGGGCGCCACATTGTCGGCGTACGAGCTGATGTGGCCCTGGCAAGATTTCCGTGAAGCTGAGGTGCGCCACCGTGTGCCGGTGACGCTCCGTCACGGGTGGCGGCACTGTCAGCGAGTGTGACGACCTCGTACGGATCGTGTCTGCGCACCTGGCTGCGGTGCGGGTGGAGCGAGTGTGGGTGGCGGTGGCGTGGTCGGCATCGCGGGCCGTACCCGTGAGTTGACGGTGGCGTGTCCGGACTGCGGCCGTGGTTCTGCGTGGGTGCGCGGTCGCTATTGCCGCGCGCTGGCCGATGTCGCTGTCGGTGGGCGCCCGGTGGTGATCGGGCTGTCGGTGCGGCGGTTGTTCTGTGACAGCCCGGCTGCGGTCGGCGGACGTTTGCCGAGCAGGTCGAGGGGCTGACGGCGCGCTACCAGCGCCGCAGCCCGCTGCTGCAGCACCTGGTGGAGATGGCCGGGGTGCTACTCGCCGGCCGCGGCGGCGCCCGGCTCCTGCAGATCCTGAAGTGCCGCTGTCGCGGACCAGCGTGCTGTTGCGTCTGATGCGCCTGCCGCTTCCGCCGGCAGCGACCCCGCGGGTGCTGGGCGTGGACGACTTCGCGCTGTACGCGGACGTCTACGGAACCCTGCTGGTGGATGCCGACACCAGGTTGCCGGTCGAGTTGTGGGCCGGGCGGGACGCCGAGCAGCTGGCCGCCTGGCTGCGGAGGCACCCCGGTGTTGAGGTGGAGCCTTTTCAACGGTGAGCCTCCAGGGTGAGGATGGCGTTTGTGGTTGACGTGAGTGCGTTCGGGCTGAGTCTGGCCTTGCGGAGGATCCGCCA
>NZ_JBVJVY010000101.1:0-9010 GCF_055603265.1 Streptomyces sp. NPDC037288 | reverse complement strand
ATAGGCCGGACGCGTCCTTGGGCCGATGAACTGCTTCTTGGCGGGGGACCAGTGTCCCCAAGCGGGAAGGTGTCCACCAAACCGAAGCAAGATCAGTCCTCGAGTCCGCGGGCGAAGGAGCCCATCGACCGTCCGGGCCTGCGGGATCTATCCAACAGCACCTTGGCGAGGTGGGGTACCCGTCTTCCAAAAGGCGGCCGAGGTCGGTGACGAAGCCGCAGGCTCTGGCGATGCAGTGCCGGGCGGCGACCTGAGCAACGAAGTCCCCCAGCCACGAAGGCGTACGTCGCCCGGCGGGTCGCTGAGGTCAAGACTTCTCGCGACGCCCCGCAGTGCCTCAAGCGAGCCATCTGCCGCCAGTTCTTCAAGATCCTCGAACGTCCCAGCCACAGCAGCGGGACGAATCTCGAGGATCTTCATGCGGCAGCTTGACTCGATATAGCAGCCTCGGGGGGCGAACTTGCAGGCCCGAGCCCAGTAACCTGCCACATAATCACCGCCGTGGATCTGATAGCGGTAAGGACCGCCGTTCGGCGGGCTGTCGGCCGGTGTTCGGGGAGCCGGCGGTCTCCTTGCTCGGAGACGTGGCGTAGCGAGGCCGACTGCGCCACGTCCCCAGCCTGCCGCGGCTTGGTTCCGATATAGCGTAGGCCCTCGACGGCAGTTGGGGGTTCCATGCGAAGAGAAGTCCAGCCCCGTCGAGGGCGCTGAAAGGATCCTGCACCAGGCTGCATTTGCTGTCGAGTGTCCCTGACCGGGTCTACGGCCTTGCCTGCGGCCACCCGAGGAAGATTCACTTTCACTCCCGCAAGCTCTCATCCGGCCGGATCACCTCGTACAGGCTTGCGGCCATTCCAGATGAGGCCACTGCTTTCCGGGATGGCGGTGACGTCACGTCCTCTACCGGCCGCTGCAGGCTGCTCGCAAATCGAGCAGCTGTCAGCCTGTGCCCTGCGCCTGGATCGCGTTTTCAAAAAGACCCCTGGAAGGGTGACATCAGCTTCCTCCCGAGGGCATCTCGTCCCCACCCGCGAGAGATGCCAGGCACACGCCAGGCATGCCGACCAGGTGAGGGGTCAGCCTGACCACGATCTCCGATCCACGGGCCGCCTTGCGACCCGCTCTCGTCGTCCGCAACCTCCAGCCCTACCCCCACCGCGCTCGATGCCCGCTGATGCGGCGACATCATCTACGTCCCGACCGAGGAGGGCCGGCTCTACCCGGCCACCGTTATCGACAACGCCTCGCGTGGTCGGCTGGGCGAATGCCGATCACCTGTTGAACCGATCTGGTCGCTGATGCTCTCAAGGCCGCCTGCTGACGGCGTCGCCCCAACGGTCCGGTGATCCATCATCCAGATCACGGCCGCCAGTACACCAGCCGGCAATTTCGCCGCACTCGCGGACGCATTCGCAGTCCGGCTGCCGGGGGCCGCACCGGGCAGTGCTCGGGACAACGCGCTCGCCGAGTCGTTCCTTCGCCACATCAAGCACGACCTGCCCGGCACTGCCGCATGGCCCAGCCGGGCCGTCGCTCGCACCGCGATCTTCGACTTCACCGACAGCTGGTACCACTTGCACCATCTGCACAGCAACCTCGGTTACCACAGTCCCGCCCAGTACGCGGCAGACTCGCAGCCTGACCACCACACCAATGGCCTCCACCAAAGCGGAACAAGCTCACCCAGACGAGTCCTTCACGCCCGCCTGCCGCCCGGGAGTGTCGACCGGTGCATGGCGGAGCGGGGAGATCTTTCGGACGAGCAGTGGGAGCGGCTGGGCCGCTGCTGCCGGTGAGCAACGGGCGGGTGCGGCCGGTGGCGGGACCACCGCCAGGTCATCAACGGGATACTGCACCGGGTGCGGACCGGGGTGCCGTGGCGGGACCTGCCGACACGGTTCGGCCCGGAGAAGCCCGCGTCTGAGCGCCATCGGCTGTGGTCGGCCGATGGCACCTGGGACCGGCTATTCCAGCAGGCCCAGGCTGCCGCCGACGCCGAAAGCGGGATCGACTGGAACATCTCGGTGGCCCCCCTGATACGGGCCCACCAGAACGCCGCCGGTGCCCGCAGAACCCCACCGCCGACACCGGGCTCTCCAAAGGGGGCCGCGGTGGAACCAGAGCGAGAGGCCCCGGCTGAAGTTGCCAGGCCGCCGGGCGGCGGTGGTGCGGCAGGCGAGGGCCTGGGCCGCTCCCGCGGCGGGTTCACCACCAAGCTGCATCTCAGCGCGGACGGCCGCTGCCGCCCTGCCCCTCATCGTTATCCCAGGGCAGCGGGCGGACTGCACCCAGTTCGAGCCCGTCATGGGCAAGATCCGCGTGCCCCGGGCCGGACTCGGCCGTCCACGCCGGACGCCCGGACAGTCTCAGCGCGGATAAGGCGTACAGCAACGGCACCATCCGCGCCTACCTCCGCAGACGCGGCATCCGCCACGTCATCCCGGAGAAGAAGGACCACAAGGCTGCTCGCCTGCGCAGGGGTTCACGCGGCGGCAGGCCACCCCGCTTAGACAAGGAACGCTACAAAAAGCGCAACACTGTCGAACGCGCCATCAACAAACTCAAGGCACACAGGGCTGTTACGACTCGCTATGACAAACGCGGCTACGTCTTCCTTAGCACTGTCACCGTCACAGCCTTGTTCATCTGGCTTCGCTCATGATCACCCGAACAAACCCTAGCTAGCCTAGTACTCCAGTCAGTAGTACTGCAACGGTGCTTGCCGTGACTGATGGCCAGGTCGGTCGTTGATGTGGTTATGGGTGGGGACCTTGCTGATGTCAGACTGTAGACGCGTGAGCTGGACGCGGCGCATGAGCGGTTTGTTCACCATTTCAGCAGGAGCCGGCATCGGCGTGTATGCGGGGTCTGATCGCTCCGCTGCAGTGTAAGAACGGCTGGACTGTGGCCAAGGAGGCCGGCCGCGGTGGTCCGGACCGTATCCAGCGGATGCTGAACCGGATCGAGTGGGATGCCGATGAGGTCCTCGACGTCGGCGTGAGTCGAGAATCTCGGCGACCCCGATCGGCACCGCCGCGACCTGCACCACCACGAAGACACCTTCACTCCCTAGAACATCTGGCCAATCATCACCAAACCTGGCAGAGCTGAACAACGCCGGGGCCGTGCTGGGGCGACGACGTTCCCGAGCGGATCGAGTACCCAAGAAATCGTCGCCCGACTTGTGGCGTCATAACTCACCCTCTGCAGGATCTGGTAAGAGACGCCCCATGCTCGGCGTTCTTCCCTGTAAACGGCCGTGCCGGCATTGTGCATGAGTTGGGCTGGCACGGAAGGCGGTACAGGTCGTACTCCGCGGCTGGCAATACCGCCTGGACGGCCCGGCCATTTTTGGCCGGGCCGTTCTTCCCCTCTTTGCAGAGTACGAGTCAAGCCGTACCCAGAACGACACGGCCACCATCCTCACAGTGGGAGTAGTCGGCCCGGCCGTCGCCGCACCGGTCGCACTCCGCGAGCGTGCCGTCGAGCATGACGTAGCCGGGATCGGTCCCGCAGGACGCAGCAAGCCGGGCGGGTGCACCCCGTGAGAGGTGATCGAACATCGAACACCTCTCTCAACGGCGCAGGATCCTCGTGTGTTGCGGACATCGACGGCGTCACCCGATCAGTGGCACGCTGAAGAGGCTCTCTACGTTGTTCTGCGGGAAAGCTGCGGCTTGTGGCTGATTGGCCACCCGGTGCCCACGACGACTCGGCTGCCAATCAGGAATTGCGAATGATCGCTCGGGTGGGGAATCGACAGCGAGATCGTCCGTGGAGGAACCAGCAGCACACGGCACGGAGGCGCCACATGTCAACGACGAGCCCGACCGTTCATGATATCCCGCGTGCTCGGGGGCGTCCGATGTTCAGTGCATGTCGGGGCCGCTTGGCTCGCCAGGCGCTCAGCACCGGCTCGATCAATGCCCAGCGGGCATCGGACAGGCCACTCGGATACGGACGACGTCCGGCCATGACCTGAGGATACCGCGGGTGAGATCTTGCGCCAAAACGTGCACCGCAAGAGGCGGAAGCACACACCACGCGCCGGGCGTCCTGGGATGACACGGGCGCAGGCCACACTCCGCCCCAGCCGTCACCCCCATGCGGCGCATCCGCCACATCCATTCCACCACGCCAGCCGAGACGACGGCACCCCACCGAGAAGATCAGCAAAAAAACCTTCATCAGAGATAATAGTGACCTATTAATGGAAAGCTGCCGGATTGTCTTGATGATCCTCTCAGGGGTTTCCTCCAGAGTGCCGCACGTTGTTCTGTTGCCGACCCGGGTTCGGCTAGGCTCATGGTGTGACGGCCGAGCAGACGTCCGCGGATCACTACAGCATCGTCGCCGTCGCGTCGTCCGCGGGCGGTATCCAAGGGTTGACTGTGCTGCTCGGGGCGCTGGGCCCCGAGCTGCCGGTACCAGTGCTGGTCGTCCAGCACCTCGACCCGCGGCACCGGACGGTGCTCGCCGAGATTCTCGCCCGCCGTACCGAGCTTCGGGTCAAGCTCGCCGAGGCGGAAGAGTGTGTGCTACCCGGCACCGTTTACATCGCCCCGCCCGACCGGCACCTCCTCGTAGATTCCGGCGGCGTTTTGACTCTGAGCTGCACCGAGCTCGTCCACTTCGTACGCCCCTCCGCCGACCTCCTTTTCGAGTCGGTCGCCGGTGCCTATGGGGCGGCGGCGATCATCTGCGTGCTCACCGGAAGCGGGAGAGACGGCGCCATGGGGGTCGAGGCCGTCAAGTCGCGCGGTGGAACGGTGATCGTCCAGGATCCGCGGACCGCACAGTTCCCGGGGATGCCGCAGGCGGCAGTAGATACCGGCGTGGTGGACTTCGTGCTACCTCTTGAGGAGATCGCCGCCGTCGTGCGCGGACTTGTCGAGGCCAAGAGGCAGTGATGCGCTGATGAGCGAACCGCAGGGCATAGGGGACAACGAGGCGCTGGAGGAGCTGCTCGGCTTCATCCGGGAGGCCCGTGGCTTCGACTTCACCGGCTACAAGCGCTCCACGCTGGGCCGGCGCATCCACAAGCGGATGACCGACGTCGGCATCCGCTCCTACCTGGACTACCAAGATCTCCTGGAGACCAACGCGGACGAGTTCGGTGCCCTCTTCAACACGATCCTGATCAACGTCACCTCCTTCTTCCGTGACCCGGAGGCATGGGCCTTCCTCCAGCACGAGGTTGTCCCCGAGCTGCTCGCGGCCTTGGCGCCGGATCAGGAGATCAGGGTATGGAGCGCGGGCTGTTCCAGCGGCGAGGAGGCGTTCTCGCTGGTCGTCATGTTCGCGGAGGCGCTCGGTGTCGAGGAGTGCCTGCGTCGGGTCAAGATCTACGCCACGGATGTCGACGAGGAGGCGTTGCGCGAGGCTCGGTCGGGGCTGTATCCGCCGAAGTCCCTGGAACTGCTCTCCGCGGATCTACGGGAGAAGTACTTCGAGCAGAACGGCGCGCAGTTCAGCTTCCGCCCCGACCTGCGGCGCCGGGTGATCTTCGGGCGGCACGACATCACCCGGGACGCCCCGATCTCCCGTCTCGACCTGCTTGTCTGCCGCAACACCCTGATGTATTTCAATGTTGAGGCCCAGACACAGATCGTCGACCGTTTCCACTTCGCCCTGCGCCCGAACGGTTTCCTCTTCCTCGGCAAGGCCGAGATGCTGCTGAACGACGCCGAGCGGTTCGCGGTCGCGAACATGCGCCAGCGCGTCTTCAGACGGCGGGTTGGCGACACCGTAGTGCCGTACCAGCCGGCCCCCTTGAAGATCAGATCAGGCGCAGGCATCGAGCTGCACTCGGTCGCGCGCACCCGTCAACTGCGTGACCTGGTTCTCGACGCCGGTCCGGCTCCGTCGATCGCCCTGGACGGCGACGGAACCGTTATGGTGATCAACAGTCAGACGAGGATCCAGTTCGGCCTGACGGCGACCGATATCGGCCGTCCCTTCCAAGATCTGGAGATCTCTTATCGCCCGGTCGAACTCCGCTCCCTGATCGACCAGTCCACGCACGAGCGTCGGACCTTGCGCGTCAACCGGGTCGAGCGCAGGATGGGGGAGGACGTCCAGTACTTCGACATCCTCATCCAGCCGCTCTCCGGGCCCAGCGGCCTGCACGCCGGCACCATGATCTCCTTTACCGACGTCACTGTCGCCACGCAGCTGAAGGCAGAGGTAAAGAGGATCCGGGAGGACTTGGAGACGGCATACGAGGAACTGCAGTCCACGAACGAGGAGTTGGAAACCACCAACGAGGAACTTCAGTCCAGCATTGAGGAACTGGAGACGACGAACGAGGAATTGCAGTCCACGAACGAGGAGTTGGAAACCACCAACGAAGAGCTCCAGTCGGGCAACGAAGAACTGGAGACGATGAACGAAGAGATGCGTATCCGCACCGACGAACTGGACGAGGCCCGGGCCTTCCTGGAAGCGGTTCTGACGAGCATCGCGGCGGGTGTGGTGGTGCTGGACAAGGATCTGAAGGTCAGGAGCTGGAACCGGGGAGCCGTCGACCTGTGGGGACTGCGTGCCGACGAGGTGTTGGAAGAGCCCTTCTTCGAGCTGGACTTCGGTCTGCCCACCGATGCGCTGCTGCCCGTCGTGCAACGGTGCCTGGAGACCCGCAAGCGCTCCGGCCCGATCCCTGTTGAGGCCCTGAGCCGCATCGGCCGGTCCATCACCTGCGACGTGTTCTTCTCCCCGTTCGACGGGCACAACGGCGGTGTCGTCCTTATGATGGAAGAGAGCCGAAGCGACGCTCCGGAATGACAGTGCGGCGTAATCTTGGACGCATGGATCCGCAGAGGCGCGAGGAAGACCTCAGTCTGGCAGCGGTGGCACGGCGCCGTGCAGTTCTGGCGCGTGAGCGCGCGGACCGGGCGGAGGCGGCCGCCGAACGGCACGAACTCTTGGCAAAGGAACCCGGACGTGAGTTCCACGCCCACCTCGCACAGACACACCGCAGAACAGCCGCGTGCCACCGTGCCTCGGCTCAGCTCCAGGAGAACTTCGCCCGCCGCGCGGCGCAATGGGACCAGAGCTGCGGCACCCGACCGCGGTTCATGACCGGTGTCGCCGAGGCGTGCGGCACGAGCAGCGCAGCAGTCACCTTGGTCGACGCCGGCCAGAACCAGCTCGCGATCGCCGTGTCCGACGAACAGTCCCGGGCGGCCCAGGAACTGGAGTTCGTGCTCGGCAACGGGCCGACCCGTGACGCGGCTGCGGCACGCCGCCCGCTCCATGTGTCCGGACGGGCAATAGCGGCACGCTGGCCCGGCTACGGGGCCGGCCTCGCTTCCCTGGGCATCGCCTCGGTGGCCGCCCTACCACTCCCGTCGCAGGATAGTTGCATGGGGGTGCTGACGGTCTTCGATCCGCAGCCCGGACCCGGCGGGCCCGCCGACCTCGCCGAGGTCGCCGCGGCCCTCACCCCCATCGTGCTCCTCGGCCCCGACGCCGACGCGGGCCTTTATGGCGAAATCGACATCCGCGCGACCGTCCTGCACGCGACGGCCATGCTTTCCGCACAGCTCGGTCGCCCCGCCGACGACGCGCTGGCGCTCATCAAGGCCCGGGCGTTCGCCGAGGAGGTACCGATCGAGACAGTCGCCCGGCAGATCGTGCACGGAGACGTGAAACTCGACTGAGGAAGAGGTGCTGTGACGCCCGAACAGCGGCTGGCCGGTGCGTTCACAGGGCATTGTCACGTTGTTCGTGATCTGGATGGCTGAGGGTGTCAGGCTGTGGTGGGTGCCGGTGACGGTGTTGTGCTCAGAGCGTGACCGGCATCCCGCTGCAGTCGTCGACCTGGTGCTGCATGCCCCGGTTGCAGTCCCCCGACGCGGCGATGAGTGTCCACCTGAGCGCTCCGGCCGACGCCTCCGTCGTCGCCGTCAGCCTCTCCAACTCTCCGTATCCCGCTTCGAGACACGAACTTATCTCGGCAGTATCGGCCCCGAGCGGCAAGAGCGCGTCGCCAACGCGCTGCGCGCAGTCGTCGATTTGTAATCCGCGCCGACCCTCACCTGTTGGGCAGTGATCACCACCAGGTGCCGGTTTTCCGCTACCTGAGTGAGCACCAGCCGCCCGAGTCCGCCGAGGCGCCAGCAGCGCTCGTAGACGACAGTGTCGCCGCACCACCATGGTGGAGCGAGCACGTCATCGCCGGTCTCAGACTCCCAATACAGCAACGGACTCACCGAAGACGTCAACATGAAGATGAAGGTGATCGTGTAGATGTACGGCAGCGCAGGCTTCACCCTCCTCCGCCACCGCATCCTCCTCGGAAAGCGTCACGCTCCGCTATCACCGGCTGTGAGACAAGGTCGAATAATCTATAGTCCCGAATTTAAGACGGAGGAGATCCATCACCAAAAATTCACCAACAAAGCACAAATGTCACAGAAATAATCCGCTTTCATTGAAGCTCCTCCAGTCTGCAGAGAATTCCCCCATCGGATAGCGGTCACGTTCAAGGTCACCGTTTGAAGTGGCCGATGGGCGGTCGTAATAGCAGACATCAGTCTGGAGCCTTTTTCGCATGTAGATCATGAGAGTGAAGGTGGATGCGGCGACTGACGTGAGTCTGTTCGGGATGGTCCGAGCGTGTGGGAAGGTCCGGCACTCCCTTAGCCGGGAGATGGTCCGCTCAGCGGAAGCACGCGGTGCGGCGTGGACGTTGGTCGAGGTCTTGTGCTTGTGGGGTGGTTGCGCCTTCGGGCGGCGCTTGATTGGGGTGATCGCAGTGCCGCCGGCTCCGGTGTACCCGTGAGAGGATCTTGAGGTTCAGTTGCGCAACTGTCGGCGATGGCGTGCTCGCGGGCGGCCGTCATATCGTGGGTGCCGCCGCAGGGGAAGATCCCCAGCGGCTTTCCGTCTTCCCTGGCGATGACCTGCGTATTTGAGGGGCCCTGCGGTTTCCGTACAGCAGCTTATTGGCTAATTCATGCGGCGAGCTGCTGATTCAGGTAGTCGTCGTGGACCTCTCGTGGGGTCC
>NZ_JBVJVY010000100.1:0-9452 GCF_055603265.1 Streptomyces sp. NPDC037288 | reverse complement strand
ACTCGGGTATCGGACCCCACGAGAGGTCCACGACGACTACCTGAATCAGCAGCTCGCCGCATGAATTAGCCAATAAGCTGCTGTACGGAAACCGCGGGGCCCCTCACATGGATCCGTGGGCACTGGTCAATCGAAAACAAAATCCACTGGGTCCGCGACGTCACCTACGACGAAGACCGATCCCAGATCCGAACCGGCACCGGAGCCCAAGTCATGGCCGCCCTACGCAACGCCGCCATCGACGCTCTACGACTCACCGGCGTCACCAACATCGCCGCCGCCAACCGCAGTCACGCCCGCGACAGCACCCGCCCCCTCACACTGCTCGGCATCATCTGACGACGACTTTGCCGGGATCCTGGGTGATCCGGGGATGGTCGGTCAGCCAGTCGCGTGTGGACGCCGACGTGTGGCTGGACAGGTTGTTGGTGATGACGATCATCTGCCCCGGTGCGTGGTCACCTTCGAGCAGGGGCCAGGAAGTCCTGGTAGCCAAGGTTGTTGCGGCTGGACGCGCACATGGTCACCGCATGCCCATCGCTTACCCGCAGGCCGCCGTAGACCAGGTCTTGTACGGGTCGCGCCAGTACTCGACTTCTTCTTGACCATGCGCCCGTCGCTGGTCCAGCCAGGCGGATTGGGATACTTGCGGGGATCAGCGGGCCGAGTTCATCGGCGCACACGACGGTCGCGTCGTCAGGCGGATTGGTGTACAGCTCGATAACAGCTGTCCTTTTGGGACGAACTCGGGATCGCGCGACACCGCCCACGAACGCATTCGCCGCCACCGGATCCCTTCGGCCAGCAGAACTCCTTCGCGCCTGCGAGCGCCTGATCGCGATCCCGATGTCCTGAGCAGGCCGTCGAGGGTCCACACGGCGACAGTGGAGTTCGGGCCGGCCTGCTCGAGGGGTGTCTTGTGCCCAGTTGCACTGTAACCGGCCCGGCGGCACCGCGGCCCACCGGCGCGATGATCTGCGACCGCTGTCGTTGGGTGATACGCGGTTTACGGCCCCGACCGCCGCGGTGCCCGTCAACACCTTCGGTGTTGAACCAGTAAGTCCAGGTACGCGTTGTTCGCCGATCCCAGCCCAGCTCGACGGCGATCTCCGGTACCGATTTCCCCGACTGGGACATGGCCACGACGATGGAGCCCACCATCCAGTCCGCGTGCCGGGCGGTGGAAAGCTTACGCAGCTTGGTTCTTCCTCGTCATCGACGGAGGCACGCGCATACACAGGACTGGACATAGCCGGAGTCCTTCCACACCAGAAGGTCCGCCACGCTACCATTACGCTCATATCGGGCATAGCACCGCGATCACCCGATTGAGGAATTACGCGCTAGCCTGTCCGCCATAAACCGCGATCACGACGCGTCTTGGTTTCGTCCGCACACCAGCTGCTTCCGATAGCTCGGCCTGCCAATTCGTGGGGTCGGCGTGCGCCAACGGCCCCGCGCTAAAACGGCTGCTCGGTTCCGTGTTCCGCAGTACGGAACGCCTGGTTGCCCGTGAGGGTACAGCCGTAGAGGCTGTACCCGGGCAGAATCACTGCTACCGACGCCGTAAGCAACCAGCAGCCGTTTCGGCTTCGCAGCGTCGTACGACGAGGGCAAGGGCGCACCTATGACCCAGATCTTCTTAATCCATCACCAGGATCGCAGAGGCGACGGGCACAGAAGCGCGGGGAGTTGCCGCCCATCTTCTCTCGCCAGCCCGTACTCCCTATTTCCTGTCAGGCTGAAGTCGTTGTTTCCGGGCATCAAGAAGGGGGGATTCGCATGATTCATGACTCTACCAAAGCACGGGTGTCATTGGTCCAACAGGGCGTCTGGAATATGCCGCTGGAGTCGATGCCGCTAGCGTCGGGGTATCTCAAGTCCACCGCGCTTGCTGATGATCGTGTTCGTGCGAACATGGAGATCACGATTCACAACTTTCGTGGCGGAAAAACGCTGCCAAAGATTGCTGATGAGCTCTTCGCGGACGGACCGCCGGACATCCTGGCGTGTTCCGTGTTCGGTTGGAACTACCGCGCGGCCGGTGCGCTGGCGGAGACGTTCAAGCAGCTGAACCCCGATGGTTGGGTGATTTTTGGCGGCACGCATGTGTCCCACCAGGCGGAACGGACGTTCCGAATGTTTCCCGAGGTGGATGTCGTCGTCAACGACGAAGGCGAATTCACCTTCCGTGACTTGCTCGTTGCGTACCTCGACGGGGTCGGGGTCGATACTCTCGGCGAGATCGAGGGATTATCATACAAGTCGGATGGCAGAGTCTTCACCACGACGGCTCGAGACCGCATCCTGAACCTCGATGATATTCCGTCGCCAGCGTTGACCGGCGCGATCGAGATGTCCGACGCGGAGGGGCGGTTCCGTTACGACGTTGCGTTGATGGAGACGAATCGCGGCTGCCCTTATAAGTGTGCGTTCTGTTACTGGGGTGGTGCTGTCGGCCAGAAGGTTCGAACCTTCTCCAGAGGACGTCTGCGGGCTGAACTGGAGCTTTTCGCCAAGCTCGGCGTTCATACGATCGTGCTTTGTGATGCCAATTTCGGTTTGCTGCCTGGGGACAAGGACTTCGTTGAAGATCTGATCGAGATTCGCGATAAGTATGGATTTCCCAGGTCGTTGGAGACCTCGTGGGCGAAGAATAAGTCCAAGATGTTCTATGACATTGTCAGCACCATGAAGAAGGCCGGCTTGCGCTCCTCGTTCACCTTAGCACTACAAACGCTCGACGTTACGACCCTGGGCCTGATGAATCGCAAGAACATGAAGGTCAACGCGTGGAAGGACCTTGCCGCCTGGTTGCGTAAGGAAGGTATGGAGTGCTACGCCGAGCTTATTTGGGGCGCGCCCGGGGAGACGGTGGACTCGTTCATGCACGGTTACGACCAGCTGGCCCGCGACGTGTCCCGGATTGCCGTGTACCCGATGCTGTTGTTGCCGAACACCGACTATTCGGACAAGAAGGCGGAGTTTGGGATCGTGTCGGTGCGGGGTGACACCGACGATTTCGAGTACGTACTGGCTACCAACACCATGAGCTTCGCCGACAACCGCAGGGTGCAACGCTTCGGGTTCTGGGCCAGGGTGATCGCCGAGAATGCGGTGTTCCGCGGCGTCTGGATCGCCTTGCGTGAGCTGGCGGGGATGACGCAGTCGCAGGTCCTCCTCAACTGGGACGATTGGATCAGAGAGGTCGACGACCCGGCTGCTGAGCCGCTGCGCATCGCGTGCGAGGCCGGTGCGCTGGACAAGACTAGTGGGGCAGTCACCTACATGTATGCCGAGCCGGAGGCCAAACGCCTGGTGTGGCGATGGTGGGCAGAGAACATCCGGCCAAATCTGGCGCCGGAGGTTGCCCCACTGGCCGAGGAGATATTCCGTTACGACATGCTGACCCAACCCATCGTCCAAAAGCTCGGTCCGTCCTGTCCTGAGGACGACCTGCCGCTGGTGTCGGTGCGTGGCGAAGATTATTACTTGCGTCAAGGTGTGGAATTGGCATTCGATGTGCCTGCCATCGTCGCGGCGCTGAAGGCAGGACAGAAACCCGACGCCCGTCCAGCAGTAACAGTCCTTGACCTTTACTACAAGACCGACGCCGAGAACGCCATCCTCTCAGCCAACCATGAGACGATCATGCACTGCATGGGAATGACCGAAGCCCAGGTGGCTGCGCTGGCCGCTGTCACCCACGAGGCGAATCCGCTTGTCGAGTTAATCGGGGACAAGGGCGGCTGCAGCTAGGAACGATGGCACACCAGATCATTACCGAGCGGCCGACCGGTCGAGTGGAGCACGTGAAGGCTGATCTGTTCACCAACAGTCTGCCGCGCTGGTTCGACATCCATACAGTTCCGTTCACCGGCCAGCCCGGGTGACGCATGTCCCGTCAGTCCGTAAACCCTCGATGCCACAAATGGAAACCGCAGACCAAGGAAGCCGCGATAAGCCCACCCGCGATCCTGGACACTGGTATCTCTTGTCCAATAAGAAAGGAGCACAACCATGAGAATCCGCACCCCGAAGACACCGGCTCAACCGCAGGTAAAGAACAACGACCCAGGAGCCATGCTGTACTACGAGACCAGGACGCCCCGATTGCCATATCCCAACGGCTGGTTTTGCCTGGCATTGAGCAGCGAACTCCCCCCAGGACGCGTGCTCACTCGCCGACTAGCAGGCGAGGACATCGTCTTGTACCGAACCTGCTCCGGGCTACTACGAGCGGTACGCCCATTCTGCCCCCACATGGGCGCACACCTTGGTCACGGCGGCCGGATCGACGGAGAGAACATCGTCTGCCCATTCCATTCCTTCGCGTTCTCCCCTGCAGGGGACTGTGTCCGCACGGCGTACGGCACCCCCCCGCCGCCGAATGCGCGCCTGACTGCACTGGAAGCATGCGAAGTCGACGGCATCGTGCTCGTCTGGCGCCACTCTGACGGCGGTATGCCCGACTGGCAAATCCTCCCAGACATGCCACCGGATTTCCGTCCTGGAACACACCGCGTGTGTACCTTGATCGACCATCCGCAGGAGATGATGGAAAACCTCATCGACTTGGGCCATCTGGATTCAATACATCATTTTAAATACTCGGATGCACAACTAGAATTCAACAACACAACCATAGGCCTAACTTTAAGCGGTCACAGCCACATGGGATACAAAAATTCGCTCATCGCCTTTTCTTCGAGATTCGCCTTCCGGGCACAAGGGCTTGGCTGGGTTAATGTTAAGATCGAACTTCCGCCACTCCGCATACAAGTTGCGGCTTGGCTATTTTTCACCCCTATCGATCCGATTCGTGTCGAAATGAGGGTTGCGACGTCCGTCACCGGCATCCTAGGGCGCCGCTGCCCACCGTTTGCCGCTCGAATACTCGCAAAGATTGCTATCCGTCTCTTGCTGCGGGATGTAGGGCGAGATTTTCCGATCTGGCAAAACAAGATTTTTGTTCAACGCCCCAAACTAGCGAAAGGGGACGGCCCGGTCATGGAATTCCGTCGCTGGGCCGGACAATTTTACAGTTCCAGCCCGACAGATAACGTCACCACGACCGCACCGACGCAGAAGGAGAAAGACAGAGTCGATGAGCCAGGGCCATTGCGTATTCGGATGACTGGCCGTTGAGATGCGGATGTATGGGATGGGCTGGTGCGTAAGGAGCCGAAGTCAGTAATGATCAGAATTCGGATTCACAAGGGCGCAATGTAGCCTGCTGGGCCCGGCATTGGAGGCCGCACCATTCTATGCAGGATAGCCTTGAGATGCTGAACTGAGAGAACGAGCCCGGCATTCGTAAGTCATCTCTTAGCTGATCAATCCGCCTTTGACGGGAGCATGTTCGAATCAAAGGCGCAGGCTGGAAAGGCGCACCTGTAACAGCCAGCCTCGTCACTCTCGGATTTCCCCGATGCTACGAGTGACCGGAGCCGATCTACCTAGATTACGCGATGGTCGCTACAGGCCATTCCTATCCTCCTAATACAATACGTGACACTCATCCCTGATTCAGGAGCTCATGTGGCGCTACGGAACGCTGGGGCCTTGTCATTCAAGGTTGCCGACCTTTCGCTGGCCGAGTTCGGCCGCAAGGAGATCTCCCTCGCCGAGCACGAGATGCCGGGCCTGATGGCGATCCGCAAGGAGTACGCCGAGGCCCAGCCCCTCGCCGGCGCACGCGTCACCGGCTCCCTGCACATGACCGTGCAGACCGCCGTCCTCATCGAGACCCTGGTCGCCCTCGGCGCCCGGGTCCGCTGGGCGTCCTGCAACATCTTCTCCACCCAGGACCATGCCGCCGCCGCGATCGCCGTCGGCCCGAACGGCACTCCCGACGCTCCGCAGGGCGTCCCGGTCTTCGCTTGGAAGGGCGAGACCCTGGAGGAGTACTGGTGGTGCACCGAGCAGGCGCTGACCTGGCCGGACAGCCCCACCGGCGGTCCGAACATGATCCTCGACGACGGCGGTGACGCCACCCTTTTCGTCCACAAGGGCGTCGAGTACGAGAAGGACGGCAAGGTCCCCGGTCTGGAGACCGCCGAGTCCGACGAGCACCGCGTCATCCTGCAGCTGCTGCACCGCACCCTGGGCGAGAACCCCCAGAAGTGGACGCAGCTGGCTTCGGAGATCCGTGGGGTGACGGAGGAGACCACGACGGGTGTGCATCGTCTGTACGAGATGCAGCGTGACGGTGTTCTGCTGTTCCCGGCGATCAATGTGAACGACGCGGTGACGAAGTCGAAGTTCGACAACAAGTACGGCTGCCGGCATTCGCTGGTCGACGGGATCAACCGTGCCACGGACGTGCTGATCGGCGGGAAGACCGCGGTGGTGTGCGGTTACGGCGATGTGGGCAAGGGCTGTGCGGAGTCGCTGCGGGGCCAGGGTGCCCGGGTGATCGTCACCGAGATCGACCCGATCTGTGCGCTACAGGCGGCGATGGACGGTTACCAGGTCACCACGCTGGACGAGGTCGTCGAGACGGCCGACATCTTCATCACCACGACCGGCAACAAGGACATCATCATGGCCTCGGACATGGCCAGGATGAAGCACCAGGCGATCGTCGGGAACATCGGTCACTTCGACAACGAGATCGACATGGCCGGTCTCGCGAAGGTCCCCGGGATCGTCAAGGACGAGGTCAAGCCGCAGGTGCACACCTGGACCTTCCCGGACGGCAAGAAGATCATCGTGCTGTCCGAGGGCCGGCTGCTGAACCTGGGCAACGCCACCGGTCACCCGTCGTTCGTGATGTCCAACTCGTTCGCGGACCAGACGCTGGCGCAGATCGAGCTGTTCACCAAGCCCGACGCGTACCCGACCGGTGTCTACGTGCTGCCCAAGCACCTCGACGAGAAGGTCGCCCGCCTCCACCTGGACGCACTCGGCGTCAAGCTGACCACGCTGCGCCCGGAGCAGGCCGCCTACATCGGCGTCGAGGTCGACGGTCCCTACAAGCCCGACCACTACCGCTACTGAACGAGGACGGAGGAACGTCAGGTTTCTCGCCGCCCTGGTTTGGCCAGCACG
Organism: Streptomyces sp. NPDC037288; assembly: GCF_055603265.1. Lineage (NCBI taxonomy): Bacteria > Bacillati > Actinomycetota > Actinomycetes > Kitasatosporales > Streptomycetaceae > Streptomyces > Streptomyces sp. NPDC037288. Next base: position 2,399 of record NZ_JBVJVY010000100.1, on the reverse strand, counting down.
GTGACTCACGGCGTGTACCGCGCCCAGCTCATGTGATGGGCGCCGCACATTTAGCTTATCCAGCAGCCGCTGCAACCACAGGGAGCGTTGTGTCCCGTCGCCTGTTCACCTCGGAGTCCGTGACCGAGGGTCACCCGGACAAGATCGCTGACCAGATCAGCGACACCATTCTCGACGCGCTTCTGCGCGAGGACCCGTCCTCCCGGGTCGCCGTCGAGACGCTGATCACCACCGGCCTGGTGCACGTGGCCGGCGAGGTGACGACCAAGGCCTACGCGGACATCGCGACCCTGGTCCGCAACAAGGTCCTAGAGATCGGCTACGACTCCTCCAAGAAGGGCTTCGACGGCGCCTCCTGCGGCGTGTCGGTGTCCATCGGGGCGCAGTCCCCGGACATCGCCCAGGGTGTCGACACGGCGTACGAGTCCCGGGTCGAGGGCGACGAGGACGAACTGGACAAGCAGGGCGCCGGCGACCAGGGCCTGATGTTCGGCTACGCGTCCGACGAGACGCCGGAGCTGATGCCGTTGCCGATCCGGCTCGCCCACCGCCTGGCGGAGCGTCTGACCCGGGTCCGCAAGAACGGCACGATCCCCTACCTGCGCCCGGACGGCAAGACGCAGGTCACCATCGAGTACGACGGCGACAAGGCCGTACGCCTCGACACGGTCGTCGTCTCCTCGCAGCACGCGAGCGACATCGACCTGGAGTCGCTGCTCGCCCCCGACATCCGCGAGTTCGTCGTGGAGCCGGAGCTGAAGGCTCTCCTGGAGGACGGCATCAAGCTGGACACCGAGGGCTACCGGCTGCTGGTCAACCCGACCGGCCGGTTTGAGATCGGCGGCCCGATGGGCGACGCGGGCCTGACCGGCCGCAAGATCATCATCGACACCTACGGCGGTTTCGCCCGCCACGGCGGCGGCGCCTTCTCCGGCAAGGACCCGTCCAAGGTCGACCGCTCCGCCGCGTACGCGATGCGCTGGGTCGCCAAGAACGTGGTGGCGGCGGGCCTGGCCTCCCGCTGCGAGGTCCAGGTCGCCTACGCGATCGGCAAGGCCGAGCCGGTCGGTCTGTTCGTGGAGACCTTCGGCACGGCCAAGGTCGAGGCCGAGAAGATCGAGAAGGCGATCGACGAGGTCTTCGACCTGCGGCCGGCCGCGATCATCCGCGACCTCGACCTGCTCCGCCCGATCTACGCCCAGACGGCGGCGTACGGTCACTTCGGCCGCGAGCTGCCCGACTTCACCTGGGAGCGCACCGACCGCGTGGACGCCCTGCGCCAGGCCGCGGGAGCCTGAGATGCGCATCGCCGTTACCGGCTCCATCGCCACCGACCATCTGATGAGGTTTCCGGGGCGGTTCGCCGACCAGTTCATTCCACAACGACTCGACCGCGTGTCTCTGTCCTTCCTGGCCGACATGCTGGAGGTCCGCCCAGGCGGGGTTGCGGCGAACATCGCGTACGGCCTGGGGCAACTGGGCCTCTACCCGATCCTGATTGGCGCTGTGGGCAGTGATTTCGATCCGTACCGGATCCGGCTGAAAGAACACGGCGTCGACACGGAGTCCGTGCACGTCAGCAAGAAACTGCACACGGCACGCTTCGTGTGCACCACGGACTGTGATCAGAACCAGATAGCGACCTTCTACATGGGCGCGATGGCCGAAGCCTGTACCATCTCGCTCCGCCCCGTCCTCGCCCGAAGCGGAGGGCTGGACCTAGTCGTCATCTCGCCCAACGCACCCGAGGCGATGCTGAACCACACCAGGGAATGCCGCGAGTTGGGGATCCCCTTCATGGCCGATCCCTCCCAGCAACTGGCCCGCCTCGACGGCCCGCAGGTGTGCGAGCTGGTGAGCGGCGCCCACTGGCTGTTCACCAACGAGTACGAGGCCGCCTTGCTCCTCGAACGCACCGGCTGGAATCGCGACGGCGTCCTCGAACGCGTGGGTGCCTGGGTCACGACACGGGGCGGCGCGGGCGTTCGCATGGACCGCGCCGGCCTGCCTCCCCTCATAGTCGAGGCCGTTCCCGACACTAGGATCATCGACCCGACCGGGGCAGGCGACGCCTTCCGGGCCGGCTTCCTGGCCGCCCTCAGCCACCGACTACCGCTGGCCGCCGCGGCCCGCCTGGGCTGCGTGATGGCGTCAACGGCACTGTCGGCGGTCGGCTCGCAGGTCTACCACATCGACCGTGAGCAGCTCCTGGTGACGGCTGCGCGTACCTACGGCACCGCTCACGCCCATGAACTGACCCCGGCTTTCGGCGGCACCTTATGACGGATTCCCGCAGCTCAGACTTCCGCCAGGCGCTCGCCACCCGTGTGGTGGTCGCCGACGGAGCCATGGGCACCATGCTCCAGGCCCAGGACCCCACACTCGAGGACTTCCAGCAG
>NZ_JBVJVY010000099.1:0-9566 GCF_055603265.1 Streptomyces sp. NPDC037288 | reverse complement strand
CCTCACCAAGCGCATAACGGACGAGACGACACCAACCTGGCGAGGGACTTACTAGAACAGAAAGGGCAATTCGCCTAGATCAAATGCCCTCTTAGCCAGCTCCTGCGGCGTACGACCGGCTTTGACCAGCTCGACTATCTGGCGACGGAACTCCGGCGGATAGGCCGGACGCGTCCTTGGCACGATGAACTCCTTCTTGGCGGGGACCAGTGTCCCCAAGCGGGAAGGTGTCCACCAAACCGAAGCAAGATCACCTCCGCCTGCCCCGCCAGCGGATCAACGTACTGTTCGCGATACTCCGCGACGGCACCTTCTACGCACCCAGAACCCCACCCCTCGCTTGACGAAAGACATAGAGGCGCCTCGGGTGTGAGCCCTGGGGCCGAAGCCAGGCCACCTGCGTGACCGGCCTGCGTTCACAAGCTCACAATGTCACCAAGTTTGCGTCCGTTCCCTCGTCCGCAGCCTCTATGCGCGGTGGGTCGTGATCGGTCTACTGAATGGGTACAGCGTTCTGCACAGATGCTGGTCTCGATCGCTGTGCACCGCAGTCCACGACACAAAATGGCTCGCGCTTGTGCCATCGAGCCATGGAAGGAGAGGACAGACATGCCTCGACTTGCCCGATCAGTCTGGTACGACCTCGCCCGTGACATGAACTGGACGCTGTCGTACGTCGATGAAGCAGAGGCATTCCCTGACACCATGTGTGCCAAATTCGGCATGTCAGCCGAGTCCTGGTGGTCGTGGGACGAGCCCTACAAGATCAGCTATCGCGAGTACGTGCACAATCAGACGGTAAAGGAAGCGTCTGTCTACGCGGTGAACTCCGTAGTCACTCGTTCGGCTACGTATGAACAGCTCGATCCGGGCTGGAAGTCAGCCGCACTGATCCACTTCAGCGCTGCGCCATTCACGGAATACATGGCAGGATTCGGCGATCTGCGGATGGCTCGGTTCGGGCGCGCGGCTGCATGGCGCAACCAGGCAGTGTACGGCTTCCTGGACGAAATCCGTCACACCCAGATCCATCTCTACTTCTCCTACCAGCTGCTGGGTAAGGAGCCCCGGGTCGACTGGGCAAACAAGGAGCAGCACACCAACAACTGGGGCGCAATCGCCAACCGCTCTGAGATCGAAGACATGGCCGTGGCTTCCGACGCTGTCACGATCGGAGTGCAGCTGCCGTTCTCGTTGGAGACCGGCTTCACCAATCTGCACTTCATGAGTCTGGCTGCCGATGCCCTCAGCGTAGGCGACATCGACTTCGCGTCATTGGTGTCCTCGGTCCAGACCGACGAGGCACGTCACGCTCAGCAGGGCGGGGCAACGATCGCGGTGCTGACGGCCAATGGCCGTAAGGACGTGGCCCAGCGTCTGGTCGAGATCTCGTTCTGGCGGGGGTGGCGGCTGTTTTCCCTGCTCACCGGCGTCTCGACGGACTACTACTCGCCGCTGGAGCATCGTGCGCGCTCGTTCAAGGAGTTTATGAACGAGTGGATCATCAAGCAGTTCCTTGACCAGATCCGTGAAGTCGGACTGGAGAAGCCTTGGTACTGGGATGACCACTTCCTGCCGGAAGTGGAGTGGATACACCACGCCTATCATCTGGGGCTGTGGTACCTGCGGCCCACTTTGTGGTGGGATCCGGATGCTGGAATGTCGGCGACTGAACGAGACTGGCTTGAAGAGAAGTACCCCGGGTGGAACAAAACCTTCGGCAAGCCGTGGGACGTGATTACACAGAACGTCCGGGAAGGCAGGCTTGAACGTACCGTTTCGGAGACGCTGCCCATTCTGTGCAACCTCTGCAACCTGGCGATCCTCACCCCGGTAGGCCACCTTGCAGGTCACCTAGCGTCTCCGGATCCGCTGACGGTCGAGTACAACGGCCGCAAGTACAGTTTCTGCTCCGCGCCCTGTAAATGGATTTTCGAACAGGACCCGGACCGTTATGCCGGCCACCTCACGCTTTCCGATCGGTTTGCCGCCGGTCATATTCAGCCCGCGACCCTGGAGGGTGTGCTGGCGTACATGGGCATCTCGCCTGAGGAGAGCGGAAAGGACGCTACTGGGTACGCGTGGGCTGATCTCAAGCAGGCGATGCCGGCAACTCCCCTACGGCGTGCCTGAGTGTGGCTGGATTTCACTTCCCTTGCAGCGCGACGAGCAGAGTGGAGGAATCGTGTCTGTAATTTTCGTCCGAGCCGTATTCGACGGTGACCTGATGGTTCGACTCATCCCGATCGACGATGCTGACTCGTTGGCGGTCGTGGCCGAGATGGTAGCTCACCAGGCAGTCGGAGTGATGGTCCCTCCGCAGGACCGGCCCATAGAGGTCTGGCACGACGACAACCGGCTGGACCCAAAGGAAACCGTCCAAAGTACGGGCATAGGCCCAATGGATATATTGCGGGTGGCGTACGCGTGAGTGACAACGCCCGCTGGGTGACGGCCTTGGCTGATGACGAGCTACTCGAAGGGGAAGTTCTGGGCGTCGAGATCGAAGGCCAGGATATTCTGCTCGTGCGTCTCATTGACGGCCCCGCCAAGGCCTTCCAGGGAATATGTCCGCATCAAGGATCCCTGCTGGCTGACGGTGACTGGGACATGGACAGTAATACCCTCGTCTGTCCCAGTCACCTGTGGGAGTTCGATTTGACCAATGGTCGAGGGATCAATCCGGAGAACTGCCGGCTCCGTGAATACCCTGTCCGCCTGAACGGTAAGTGGCTGGACATCGCCGTTCCGACTAACACAGACAAGGTGAGCAGTTGACGGTGAACGTGCAAGACGAAGGCCAAGGGGTCCACGAAAGGCCGCGTCCTGGCCCAAAGTTGGTCGGGCCGATCATACGCGGGACGGATTCTGAACTCGCGGATGCAATCATCGCCGCCATCGAAGCAGACAACCAAGACAACGGCGTCCAAGTAATCGACAGGGGAGGTTACATACGCATTCAGGCGGCATGGGAGTGCCGACTCACCCGAGCAAGCCTCGAAGACGAGCTTGGCTTCGCCTACCCGCTGTCGCAGATTGAAAATGTCCTCACCGCCTTCGCCGGACGGATGCGGGCCACCGAGGATCAATTGACCTGGTATCTGGAGAATCGGGAGACCGACAGTGCAAAGTCGTAAGTCCTCAAAAGCGAAGGCGTGGAGCACACTCGGCGACGTGAAGAGGAAACCGAGTGAGTACGAAGTCGTGAACGCGCAATTCCTCCACAGCTTCCGACGTGAGCCCGCCCCGTTTGAGATCTCTCCCGACGCGCCTGTGAACCAGTGGTACCGAAGGTACCGCGAAGGGTCGCCATTTCAGGTTGAGGATTGGGAATCCTTTCGCGACCCGCACCGCCTGACGTACAGGAAGTACGTTCTGCAGCAACACGGTCGAGAGATCTACGTGGATGCTCTCATCGATGAACATGAATCTGCGGAAGCGATCGAGAACCTTCAGCCGGAATGGGTTCAGGTCCTCCAGAAACTTGCGGTACCCATGCGGTTTCCTCTGCACGTGCTCCAGATGGCGATCATGTACGTGTCGCAAATGGCGCCAACCGCCTACATTGTGAACTGCGCCGCTTTCCAGGCCGGCGATGAACTGCGCCGCATTCAATGGCTCGCCTACTGGGTGAAGTCCCTGTCACTGGCTCACGGTGACCACCTGGCTGCCACCGCCACGGCGCGCGACACATGGGAAAATGACCCCCTGTGGCAACCACTGCGGCGAGCGCTGGAACAGCTCCTTGCCGTCCGTGACTGGGGAGAAGCGTTCGCGGCCTTGAACCTCGCCCTTAAGCCTGCGCTCGACACGCTCCTCAATGGTAGCCTCGCTCTCCTGGCCAAGCAGAACGGTGATGCACTGCTGGCCTCCCTGCTCAAGGAGTTCGGGCAGGACAGCCGTCGCAGCCGTGACTGGAGTACGGCCCTGACCCTTCATGCCATCGAGCAACGGCCGGAGCTGCGGGAGATCTTGAGCTCCTGGACGTCGCCCTGGCAGCGCACCGCGGCCGAGGCGGTGACCTCTCTGAGTGGGCTCTTCACCGAGGCGCCCAGCCCTCTGGCGGCGGATGACGTCGCGGACCACGTGGCCGCACAACTCACCACCATCAACCGGGATTGCAGGCTCAGTTGAGATGGTGGGCTTGCCGCAGGCTTGAGCCAGTGCTGAAATGTGGTTGGAAGGTGCGAGGAAGTCCTTCCAACCACATGGCTCGCATAAGCAACTTTATGCAACAGGGCTCTTGACAGGTGCTCAGGAGGCCCCTTCCCGTAACACGGAAATGAACGGCAAGAGGACTGCAAGGAGCCTTCGATGATCGGAATCCACGATGTTGGCGGATACCACATGGGCCCGATCGAGACGAAGGACGACTTGGTGTTCCATGAGCCGTGGGAGGGGTTGGTCTTCTCCTTGGCCCTGGTGAGCGCCGTCCAGGGCAGTTGGTCGCTGGCCGAGTTCCGCCACATCATCGAGCAGATGCCACCGGCTGAGTATCTGTGGACTCCTTACTACGTGCACTGGCTTGAGGCGGTGGAGGAGCTTTGCGTTCGGGACGGCTTCGTCACCCCTGAGGAACTCACCGCCCGGCGACAGGTTATTCGCAACGGTGAGACACCGCCGGCCCTGCCAGTCCAGACCGACCCGGAGGTCGCGCAGAGTCTGCGGGAAGGTATCCAGAACCTCGCGTACACCGGTCTCGGCGTACGCCGACCGGACCAACCGCGGTCATTCCAGGCCGGCGATCGCGTCCGCGCCCGGGTGCTTGCCGTTTCCGGTCACACACGGCTGCCGTGGTACGTGTGGGGCAAGCCCGGGGTGGTCGTATCCTACAGCGGCACCTACCCCTTGCCCGACACCGAGGCGACCGGCGGAGACGACCCGGAACCGACATACATGGTCCGCTTTGCGGGCACCGACCTATGGGGCCCGGCTACGGAGACAAATGTCAGCGTCGTGTTGAGTCTTTTCGAGTCGTACATGGATCTCGATCCCGAGGCCACCGCCGTAGGGCAGGACGCTGTCTCCCAGTAAGCGAAGGATCCGGAGGAGAAGGTCATCCGACATGGGCGAAAACAACCACCGGCCGCGTGAGCTCTCCGAGGGTGAGGTTCGAGCGAGGGCTCTGGAGTCGTTGCTGCGCGAAAAGGGCGTGCTGCAGGGCGAGGTCGTGGACGAGATCATCGACATCTACACCAATGACATTGGACCGCTGAACGGGGCTCGCGCCATCGCCAGGGCGTGGACGGATCCGGCGTTCAGGAGTCGCCTGTTGGAGAACGCCACCAAGGCTGTCGCCGAACTCGGAATCGGCGGCATGGAGGGCGAGAACTTGGTGGCTGTGGAGAACACGGACGAAGTCCACCACGTGATCGTCTGCACCCTGTGCTCCTGCTACCCCTGGCCGGTCCTGGGTCTGCCCCCGCGCTGGTACAAGGACACACCCTATCGTGCGCGCGTCGTGCGTGAACCCCGCGCCGTTCTCAGGGAGTTCGGCACGGTTGTCCCAGACGATAGTGAGATCAGGGTCCTCGACAGCAACGCCGAGGTCCGCTACTTCGTGATTCCGCAGCGCCCCAAGGGTTCGGAACACATGTCCGAGGAAGAGCTCACTGCGCTGGTGACGCGCGACTCCATGGTCGGCGTGACCGTTCTTCCGGATATCGAACCAAAGGTGGCCAGGTGATGACTCAGAACTCAGTCGTCGGTGCCGTGGGCGCCCAGGGTGCCGTGGTGGACCGGAGCGTCAGCGGCTGTATTGACGGCCCACTTGCCATGCCGCGCAGCAACGGTGAGCTGGTCTTCGAAGCTCCTTGGCAAAGCCGCGCGTTCGGCATGGCCGTCACGCTGTCTCAGGCCGGACTCTTCACGTGGGAGACCTTCCGCGGCCATTTGGTGCAGGCGATCGCGGAGAAGGGTCAGGACGGGGTCGAGGAGTATTATCTGCGCTGGCTCGACGCGCTGGAGATGTCGCTGGCGGGAACTGGCGTACTCGACTCTCAGCTCCTGCACGACCGTGAGGACCAGTTCCGCGCCCGGACGCGCGACGAGATCTTCTGATCGACGGCTCGGTAAGCCAGAGCGCAGACGTGCTGCCTGCACCCCGACCGACCCCACCCGGTCACGTCCACTGGAGTGGTGTATCGACGGCCACTCGGTGATCTCTTTTTGAGGCTATGCGGTGAGTTCGGTGGGCAGGACGGTCTCGTCGGTTTCTGACTCGATCGGGTGGAGGCGGGCCTTGGCGAGGAGCTCGCGGCCCATGTAGCGGCGGGCTTCGGTCCACTCGTCGTTCTGCTCGGCCAGGACCGCGCCGACCAGGCGGATCAGGGCGGTTCGGTCGGGGAAGATGCCGACCACGTCGGTGCGGCGGCGGATCTCCTTGTTCAGCCGTTCCTGCGGGTTGTTCGACCAGATCTGCCGCCAGATCTCGCGTGGGAACGCGGTGAACGCCAGCACGTCGCCCTGAGGCGTCCAAGTGGGCTGCGACTTTGGGGAACTTGGCTTCGAGTGCGTCCAGGACGTGCCGCATCTGAGCCTGGACCGCGTCGGTGTCGGGTTGTTCGAAGATGGTCCGCAGCAGCGTGGCGACCCACGGCTGGGCCGACTTGGGGACCTGGCTCAGCAGCGCGCGGGCGTAGTGGGTGCGGCATCGCTGCCAGTTCGCGCCGGGCAAGGTGGCGCCGATCGCGTTGACCAGGCCCATGTGCGCGTCGGAGATGACCAGCTGGACCCCGGACAGGCCGCGGGCGATCAGTGAGCGTAGGAAGGCCAGCCAGCCGGCGCCGTCCTCGGCGGTGGCCACGTCCAGGCCGAGGATCTCGCGGTGCCCCGTCGGCGTTGACGCCGACCGCGATCAGCGCGTGCACGTTGATGATGCGGCCGCCCTAGCGGACCTTCTGCGTGAGCGCGTCCACCCAGACGAAGGCGTAGGGGCCGGCATCCAGGGGAGGGTTGCGGAATGCGGCGACCTGCTCGTCCAGATGCTTGGCCATCGCTCTGACCTGGGACTTCGACAGCTGGGTCACCCCGAGCGACTCGGCGAGCCTCTCGACCCGGCGCGTGCTCACGCCCAGCAGGTAGGCGGTGGCGACCACCGAGATCAGGGCCTGCTCGGCCCGCCGACGGCGCTCCAGCAACCAGTGCGGGAAGTAACTGCCTGACCTAAGCTTGAGGATCGCCAGTTCGACGGTGCCTGCCCTCGTGTCCCACTCACGCGGGCGATAGCCGTTGTGAACCGTTCCGGGTTCGGTAGGGACTCGATCGTTTGAGAGGATCGAGTTATGGCACGTCCTTCCCGGTACCCGCTTGAGCTGCGCCGTCGTGCGGTGCGGATGGTCGCCGAGGTGCGGCCGGAGTACGACACCGAGTGGTCCGCGATGGAAGCAGTCGCCCAGAAACTGGGCATCGGCACGACCGAGACGCTGCGCAAGTGGGTGCGGCAGGACCAGATCGGCGCCGGGACCCGCCCGGGCACCACGACGGAGGAATCCGCGCAGGCCAAGGCGATGAAGGAGATCGCCGAGTTGAAGCGGGCGAACGAAATCCTCAAGGCCGCGGCGTCTTTCTACGCGGCCGGGCTCGACCGGCCACACACACGCTCGTAGCGTTCATCGACGGGAGTTGCTCGATAGGACCTCCTGGCCCAGCCGGGCCGCCGCCCGAACCGCGATCTTCGACTTCATCGAAGGCTGGTACAACTTGCACCGACTGCACAGCAGCCTCGGCTACCGCAGTCCCGCCGAATACGAGACCGCACTCGCAGCGTGACGACCACACCGACAGTGTCCGTCAAAGCGGAACACTCACTGTGGCGCTGGCGCACGATCGAGGGCGGCCTGCTGAACGTCGCCCCTGACCTCTCCGCGCCCCACTACACTCCAGCCATCCGAAGAAACCTACCGGTCAGACAGCGAAATCCTGCTGGAGTCTACGGCCCGATCAACGCCAGCGTGAGAGACCTGGCCCGAGTCTGCTGCACGGTGTTCGAATACGCACGGCCATCAGGCGGAATTTCACGCTGGCAGAAGTTCGGTGGTGCAGGGCATCGCGCGACCCGCTCCCGGTGTCCTGTCTGAGCCCACCCCATGAATAACTCCCTCATGACTGGGCCTCTGTGCACGCATTACTCCCTTATCCGAGCGATGACCCAAGCGGCAACCGCTATAAACACGGCCAGGAAGATTAAGCCCCCTAAATCGTCAGTTCCTATTCCCATCAGCGTTCCTCTCGTCAGGGGGCGTAGCTCATGACACGACTTTCTCAAGCCATATCACTCCGGATGTCGCGGCACCAGCTGGGCAGCCTTACGCGTCCGTGCCCGCGCCTTTGCGGAAGAAGAGGCGGATCATGCTCTCGGAGTGCTGGGGTTTGGTCTCGTGGTCGCGGGCGAGGCGGCGACGCATCATGGTCCATCCGAAACTTCGCTCCGCCACCCAGCGCCGGGGCAGTACCGAGAAGCCCTTGACCTGGCTGTTTCTGGGGACGACGTCTACATCGATACCGAGTCGCGCGGCGTGCTCGACTGCCTGGTTCTTGTAGCCGTGCTCGACCCAGGCGTTGGTGACGGTGGGGTGGGTATCGGCAAGCCGTGTGGGTGTGCCGTACGGGCGGCGGAGGCCGGCAGTGACCGGTCGGCGTAGGGCGCGCCCCTGAGCAGGTGGCCCATCGACTGGCAGTTCGCCGACTGTGAGCTGCAATTTTCATCACCAATGATCAACGGTCGTCGGCGGGCATCGGTTCACCGGCCTCGTAGGCCGCACACCGTGTGCAGCCCGGGTGCAGGCAGGTGTGGATACGCCACCCCCGCCGACTGCTCTCACAACCCGGCGCCTGCCACGAATAGGGAATCAAGTCCAGAGCACGCCGCGCAGCGTCGCGGGCACCCGCAAGGGACTCTGGGTTCCCCGGAGTTTCCAGCCACCACAAAGCCCACTTCAAGGCCTCGGAGGCGGCGGTCGGATCAGGGACGCGGCGTGCTACTGGCAAGGCCACAGGCTCCGGAACGTCGGAGCGGAAAGGCCATGGCGCGCACGCACGCAGGAGGCCGGCCGCAGCGAGAAACAACTTGTGTCGCACGCCCTTACAACCCCGCGTCGGGGCAGTCACGTCACGGCTAAGAAAGCATGATCATCCCAATGAGCGAGCTGGAGCTGCACGCCCCGATGCACAACCAGCCGAGCGCCCAGCGTGCCGCGTCGATGTCAGGCGACTGAGTTCTGGGCTAGGCAAGCGCAAGGCCCTTCGCGCCGACCAGCTCGCCGAGGCAGCCGTCCGGACCGCTGAGCGCCGGCACATCAATCTCCCCGGCAAGATACTCACGGCCACTTGGTGCACCCGCCGGTCATGGACGTGACGGCTCTCAGCCAGCAGGTCGCCGAGCTGACCAGGCCATCGAGGCCCCGGGCGCGGGCGTCGTGGCGGTTGCCGGGGAGGGGCCGTCCGGCCGCCACGGCCAGCCGTGTGTTGGCCGCTACTGACTTCAGCTCGTCGGGGTGAATCTTCACGAAGTCCCTGATGGGCATGGATGGGTGGCTGTATCCCGTGGTGTGTGAGGTATGCGGATG
>NZ_JBVJVY010000098.1:0-9602 GCF_055603265.1 Streptomyces sp. NPDC037288 | reverse complement strand
TACCCCACCGAGCCCGGCAAAAGCGCCCCCGCACTCCCCAACACCACCAACACGACCGACGATTGATCGCCTACACCACATCAAGGGACACGACCACGGCGACCGGGGCCCGACCGACTGAGGCTTGCCGCGAAGAGTCCGGCTGACGTAGTTGCGGACGTAGCCGTAGCCGTAGCCGTAGCCGTAGCCGTAGCCGTCCGGACAGCCCTGTTCCTTGCTTTCCTCCCACGGGATGGACCTCCCTTCGAGCTGCCGTAACGGGACGACAGGCGGCCGGCGCGCGCACAGTCTCACCCGGGCGGTCCCGACTCGAAAGGGTCCGCTGCGGGGAGGCACTCCGCATGCCTGTGATTTTCTTCGACATCGGGGCGACTCTGGCGGATGCCCGTGTGGAACCCGACGGTTCCCTGATCCTCCAGCCGCGACCGCGTGTCATGGCCGTGCTCGAGGCCCTCCGCGACGTACGTACGGGCATCATCTCCAACCCCGGGCTGGGCGACGATGCCGCGTCACGGGCGGCGGCCGCGCTGCATGAGGCGTTCCCCGGCCGGTTTACGGACGAGGCGCTCGTGCACTGGGGTGCGAAGGACGGTCGAGGGATCTTCGACCAAGCGGTCGCGAGCACCGGGGGAGCGGCGGACGACTGTGTCTTCGTGGGCGAGAACGCTCAGGAGCGCGCGTTCGCACGGGAGGCGGGGATGCGTACGGCGGCCGACCCGGTGCTCGCGCGCGCCGCCACGGAGAACCGTCCCGTGCTGCGGGCGCGGATCGAGCTGCCGGACGGCCAGGGCCTGCCCGAGCTGTCCACGGCCGTGGACGGCACCGAGGCCGTTGTCGTGCAGACGGTCTCTGACCGGCTCGTGCTCGTGATGGTGACCGCGCTGGGAGCCGAAGCGCTCGAGCGCGCCGGATTCCGGGTGGAGCTGCGAGGGCCGGTGGACGACACGGCGGCCTTTCCGGTTCGGGGCCATGAGCCTTCGCAGACCACCGGAGAAGGCGGACTGACGAGCGACACCGAGCGCCGGGCGACCGAGAAGTTCGTCAGTGACCTGCTGGCCCGAGGCGAGGCGGTGTACGAGGGCGAGGAGCCGACGCCGAGGACGACGCACATCATCAAGCGCGAGGACGACGGACGGCTCACCGTCCGCCGTCTGCGCTTCTTCGGCTGATCCGGCCGACTGCTCAGTCGAAGCAACGCCGGATCAGGGCGAGGCCCTCACCGGTCTTGCTCCGGGTGATCTCGTGGGTTCTCAACCGGGACGGGCTGTCGTCGACGAACGCCGCGTCGGTCCGGTGCTCCTCGGGTACGTGGACGCGGCCACGCCGGAAGAGGTCCTCGAGGTACGACGTGGCGACCTGCTCGGGGTCGGCCGGCCGCACCGAGCCGCCCGCGGGGTCGGAGCCCGCGATGCCGAACCGGCGTTCCTGGGCGGGGGCGGAAAGGGTGAGGGGCTGGGTGATGCCGTACGTCGCCCCATGGATCGTGACGGCCGTCAGCCCCTCCTCCTCACTGCCGCCCGGCGTCACCTCCGCCATTTCGGCGCTTCGGCGAGCCACCTCAGGCTCGGTGATGGCCACGGCGGCCTCCAGGGAGAGGACGCCGTGCCGGATGAAGGCCGAGCGCAGGGTCTGACCGTACGTGCCGCCGTTGCGGCGCTGGTCCGCGGCGATCATGTGGCCCGCGACCTGCGCGTAGTAGGCGGACACCACGGGTGCGGCCACGACCGCGTCCACCAGCAGCTGTCCCGCGATCTCGGCCGCCCTGGCCAGGCCGGCCTGGTCCTGCAGGTCCTGCTGGCGGAAGATCCCGGCGACGATCTTCAGGAAAGCGCCGCTGAACACCCGGGAGAACGAGTGCGGCTCGCTGGTCAGCGTGTTCGCGGGCCCGTTCGGTGGCAGATGAACCGGGTCGCGGTAGAAGAAGCTGTTCGACATGTTGCGCAGGCAGTCCGGGTCGACTGCGTTCGGGTGGCCCTGCCGAATCGCCGCGCCCAGTTGCTCCGCCATCCTCGACACCCGCGAGGACAACTCGAGGTCGCTCTGTGTCTCGGCCAGTACCGCGATCCGCAGCGGTTCCAGCCGGAGCGACGTCAGCAGTGCGCTCATGTCGCCGAAGGCTTCGTGCAGGGCGGCCGCCTCCGCACTCGCGGCGTTGAACAACTGGGGGCGCAGGGCGTCGAGGATCGCGTGACCCGTCTCGTGCGCGACGATCTCGGGGCTCTCGCAGGCGGCCACGGTGACCCCTGCCACCGTGCTGCGGAAGAACCACAGGCCTTTGCGGTTGTAGAAGGCGTTGAGGTCGACTCCCGCGTTGAGGTGCGCGGTCAGGGCGCGGCCGACCGTCGGATACCACTGGGTGCCGGTGGGAACCAGGGGACCCCACGTCTGGCCGGCCCTGCTGAGGGCATCGGCCGCCACCCAGTAGCGGAATGCCTCGGTGCCCGGTCCGGCACCGTCAGGCTGCGGCGCGGGGTCCGCGATGGCCGTCGGGAAGGGCTGAGTGTCGAGCTGGGGAACGGGATGCGGTACGGGCATGTTCACCCGGGGAGGAAATCCGGGGTCGTCCTCGTACACCAAAACCGTCGGGGTCGTAGTTGTCTGTTGCTGCACTGTCATGGCGGCTCCCTAAGAGGGGAGGTTACGGATGGTGGAGGTTGGCGGGGAAACTCTTGGCCAAGAGCCCGTCGTGTTCAGTACGAGGCCCCGGTGGCCCGGCGTCAATTCGTGTGACCCTCCGGTTGGCGGCTGTCGTAGCCGCACAACCGCTCCTCCCCGGACCGTGGCTGGTGCGCGCTGCCACAGGACGGGGCGAACGGGATGACGGCCGGATGGGTGACAGTGACGGTGAGCCGAGTACGGCCGTCAGATGGTCGATCACCCTGGCCCATGGGCGGGAGCCAGGCGCGTCCGGTCGGCGGTGGCGGTCGAACGGGCATGCGATCTAATGGCGAGTAGGATGAGCGCCTCAGGCACCCACCCCAACCCCTTGGCCTGCTCGTTCCCTCTACGTGGACGGGAGGGATGCCGGTGGCTCACCCTGCGTCGCCTCCTCAGACCACCGGATCGCCCGAGCGGCTCCCCATCTCTCTGCCACCTTTCTGCAGTGGCAGCCGCCGCAGCCGCGCAAGCGCGTCTCCTGGCCGCTCCGGTGCGTCTCCGCCGCAGCTGCACGAAACGCAGAGACGTCCACGATGAAAGCCGCCCATCGACCCACGCCACAACCCGCTCCACAACCCGCCCCCGGCAGGGCGCCCGTTCCCCATCCCCTTCCCCGTCCGCTGCCGCCGCGCCCCGTGCCCCCGCCCGACCAGGCACAGCGGCCCGCTCCCGTCCCGCCACCGCCGCCGGCCGCAGCGTTCCCCCGGTTCTCCTGCGACGTCACCGATACCTGTGCGCGGCGATGTACACCGACATCTCGCTCGCCCGCAAGGCCGTGAGATGGACAGTGAACGAGCGCCGTGCCGTGGCCTCCTCTCCCGGCGTGGACCCCGGCTCCGTGCTGCGGTACGCCCTGGCTGCCCGCAAACGGCAGCGGCACAGGGACGTCGTGCTCGCGTTTCTGCTGCTCGGCATCCTGGTCACTCTGCCGTTCACCTAAAGAGGCCGTGTTCATCTGTATTGCGTGTATGTAGGGCGGTCCTTGGAGTGTGGGATTACGGTGCGGAAGAGGTAGCGGGGTGTGGTCGGGGTCTGTGGGCTGGGCGGGGTGACAGGTGGGGCGGGGTGTGGCTTGTTGCTGTCTCATCCCAGGACGCCCGGTCTGCGTGGCTGTGTGCTTCTGTCGCCGCTGCTGTGCGCCTGGGCGCAGTCGATCCGCGGCGATACGCCGGAAGCATGCCGACGCGACGCCCGTGTCCGAGTGATCTGGACGATGCCCGCCGGGAGTTGATCGAGCCGGTGCTCTCGGCCTGGCGCTTCGAGCGCCGCGCCAGGGCCCTGGACTTCGGCCGGCCGCCCGAGCACGATCTGCGCGACATCATGGACGCGATCTTGTATGTGGACCGCACCGGGGTCCAGTGGTGCTGTCTCCCACACGACTTCCCGCACTGGAACACGGTCTACGGCTACTTCACGAAGTGGCAGCAAGGAGTGCTCGCCCACCTCAACGGCCTGCTCAGGCAGTTGCTGCGGGAGAAGGAAGGACGGGGCGCCGAGCCATCGGCCTGTGTGATCGACGCCCAGAGCGCTCAAGACCTCCCACAGCGTTCGTGCCTCCTGCCAGGGCATCGACGCCGGGAAGAAGACCGTGGGCAGAAAACGGAGCATCGTCACAGACACGATCGGTCTCCTGCTTGCCGTGCTGGTCACCGCGGCGAGGGTGCAGGACTCGGTCGCCGGCACCCGGCTCCTGGACCAGGTCGCCGCCGAACACCCCGGCATCCGCAAGGTGTGGGTCGACGACGGCTACCGCCAGCACCTCGTCGAGCATGCGGCCACCCTCGGCATCGACATGGAAATCACCGCCCGCATCCCTGAAGCAGGGGATTAAGAAGTCATCTCATTTGGTGACCCTGCGGTAGCAGCTGAAGGTACAGGCGATGCTGCTGAAGGCGAGGCAGTGCTCGGCTTTGCGCTCGTATCGGCGGTGCAGTCGGCGGCATCCGGCAAGCCAGGACATCGTGCGTTCCACGGCCCAGCGGTGCCGGCCCCGTCACCATCGGCGACGCGCCCGGGCGAGAGGAGCAAGCCAGCAGCTGACCGTTCGTCACCCGGCCCGCACCTGCCTCCGGGGACGAAGGGCCGCGACGAGGTCCTGCCGGAGAGACGCCTGCGGCGTGGCCGTCAGGCGCGCCGGTGTGAGTACGCACGCGTGCAAGATGAGTATGTGAGCCGATGTCCCGGCCCGGCGGCCCGTGATGCGGTTGTCGCGTGATCCTGATGGCGTGTGCACGAACGACGCGTGAACGCTCCGCCCACCTGTCGTGGCGGAAGGCACCCCTCGTGGCCTTGCTGACCGGCCTGCCGTCGCCGAGTTGGCGTACTACCGATTCCGGCCCCGGGACGGCGTCGGCGCCCTTGGGGGTGTGCTACCGGTCGGTCGGCTTGCCCGCCCTGGTCTGGGCGCTGGCGCACCGCCGGTTCCTGCGGACAGCACACACGGTGCCCGTTGGTGGTCCGGCCAGGGTGTTGCCTTGACGAGAAACAGCCCGCCCCCGGGAGCATTCTGCGACCCGAACGAAGCAATGCAGCAGGAAGGCGCCCCGATGCCGCAGGTGACCAGCCGCAGCGCCGCCAGAAGCGCGATTCCCCCGAGCGCTGAGTCGTGAAGTGTGCCAGGCGAAGAGTCCCGGCCCCCCGGTGACGCCACCGCCGACAGCTGTTGTCTTGACCAGCCCGGACGATGGCCGATGCAGCGGCGAAGCACGGCTCACGGGTGTGTAGTCGGTTCGTCCGTCACGAGTCGCGTCGGCGCAGGCGGATCGCCACGATGATCACTGCTCCGGCCGCCAGACCGGCGTAGAACAGAAGTTGCAGTGCTCCACCGCCGATATTCGGACCGCCCCATTGCTCGGGGAACTCCTCGCGAGCCCACAAGTTGACGCCAGCACCGATTGCGCTTGCGACGAGAATTGATGTACCGACTACCAAGGGGCGGGACATTTCCATACCTCCGGAGGAGCTGCATATTTTGGTTCTGTGACCGATGGTCGCCAACGATCGCAGACTAGCGCTTTTTGTGCGCATGTCACATGTGGCCTTCCGTAGGCCCTTGACGCCGCCAGGGAATCGACCTGTCGAGGACACGTGGACTCCCTGGCTGTTTAAGCCACGCATGGCTTTAACCAGTTGTCGTCACCGTAGGCCGTCACCCCAGTGAAGTAGACGCTGGCTATCGAGTAGCAGTTGTAGCGCATCGGATTCCAAGAGGCGTATGCGTAGCTACAGTTCTTATTCATGTCCAGAATCAGTTGCCCACCGCACGCCTTCTTGTGGTTTCCTTTCTTGGCGTAGCATAGGTCATGCCGGGCGCAGGGGCCGCGGAAGTCTGCCGCACCGTAGGTGTCGGGCGAGCTGGTGCAGTAGTCGTGAAGGGAGCCCTTTCTGGGGTTGTAGACGTAGTTACCCGGAACCGTCACCTTCTCTGAGGAGGCCGCGGATATATCGAACTCCCATCAGGATTAGAGCCGGTGTCGCCATCCTCAGGGGTTCCAGTGCCGTTCGTGACCTCCGAGTACATGGGCCGGCCGGACGTCACGGGGAACTTCGTCTCGGGGGGTGAAGTTTATTTTTTCGACGAGGGTGCACCCCGAGATTCGGTAACTCATCGATACCGGATGATTATCCGCGTCGAGCGCCCAGGGGGTGTCGTATGACCCGAGAACCTCTCCCTTGGGATCTATTACCAGGACCTGCTCGTGATGTCGTCGCCACGGCCCTTAACCGGCACCAGCTTGCCCTTCGAGGGCGTCACCGTGTCGAAGTGGTACCTGTGTGACGCCGAAACATCCTTGATGACGATGAGGTTGGGGTCGCTCGCCTGCGCCGATGGATCCGCGCCCTCCGAGATGCCGACGAGCGTGACGCAGGACTGATCCCTGGAAGGAGCCTTGGCACCGTCGTCTGCCTATGCTGGGCCGGCAGCCAACATGCCCGCCATCGCGGCGCCACTCGACATCCCCGGGCCGCCATGGCAGTGGGTACTCAGGGAGTCCGAGGCGGGACAAGTTCGTTGCAGGTAAGCGGGATCAGGTTGTCCGGTCCGGAGTGGCGGGAGTGTTCGTCGGCGCGGACGACGGCGAGGAAGGCGTGGGCGAGCATGGCGAGGGTGACCCAGCGGGACCAGGACGTGTAGCGGCGGACCTGGTGCTCGTCCAGTCCGGCCAGGCCCTTTCCGGACTGGAACGTCTCCTCGACCCGCCACCGTGATCCCGTGACCCCCACCAGGGTCGTCAGCGGCACTGGCTGGGGCGAGTAGCAGCGGTAGTGGGCGAGTTCGCCGGTGGTGCGGTTGCGGCGGATCAGCAGGTATCGGTAGCCGGGGTGTGGGTCGGGCAGGTCGATGACCGCCCAGTCGTAGAAGCGTTGCCCCTTGGCTCCGGTCCCGGCGGACAACTTCTGCCAGGCTCGCTTCGGGATCTTCTTGGCCAGGGAGTCCGCGCGAGACTTCCCGGCACGCTTGGTTACTTCGTGGGTGCGGGCTACCGCGAGCACGTAGCCGGTCCCGCGTTCCTCCAGGGCGGTACGCAGTTTCGGGTTGCCGCCGTAGGCCTCGTCGCCGGCCACCCAGGAGGCGTGGTGGTCGGCATCCAGGAAACGGGTGATCATGCGGGCGGCCAGTTCGGGTTTGGTCGCGAACGCGGTGTCCGGGCCAAGTCCGGCCGCCTGGCAGCGGTTGGGCTGGTCGGTCCACGAGTGTGGGATGTAGAGCTCCCGGTCCACTGCGGCGTGTCCGCGTCGGCCTGCGTAGGTCAGGTAGACGGCGACTGGGAGTTTTCGATTCTCCCTGCTGTGCCGGTGTACTGGCGCTGGACGCCGACCGTATGGCTGCCCTTCTTCACGTCGCCGGTCTCGTCGACCACGAGTACCGCCTGATCGTCGTATAGGTACTCGGTTACGTGGTCGCGCAGGTCGTCGCGGACGGCGTCGGCGTCCCACTTGGCCCGGTTCAGCAGGTGCTGCATGCCGTCCGGGGTGGCCTCCCCGGCCCATTCGGCGATGGTCCAGCAGTTTTTGTGGGGCAGATCCGAGAGCAGGCTGAGCACCAACCGCCTTATCCGCCGACGGGGCTCGACCCGCGGGAACCGGCCCGCGATCCGGTCCATCAGGGCCTCGAATGCCTCCTGCCAGCGGGCAAAGTCTGCGCTGTGACCGTCAGTCACCATGTGATCGTTTGTCTTCGTTCAGTGCCGCAGGAGTTCGCAGAAGCGGTTCAGGGCGCGGTCGGTGCGGCGGCGGTCGCCCGTGGTTGTGAGATCGAACAGGAGGCCCCGGATGACGGCCATGACCAGCGTGGGAGTAACAGCGTCGTCAGGGCCGGTGGTGATGTCGCGGAACGTGGCGCCGAGGGTGTTGAACCAGTCCGTGATCGCCTCGGCCCGGTCTGGATAGTTCTCGGGGTGAGCCAGGCCGTCGGCGTGCACCTCGAAGAAGAGCCGGACGAACGGGGCGCGCTCCGGTGCGCTGATCCAGGCCCAGATGCCGCTCAGGCGTTCCTCGGGAGAGGCTGCCTCCGGCGGGAGGTTCTCGGCCAACCGTGTCGCACCGCGGCGGCGGGCCTCGGCAAGGACCGCAGCCACCAATTCCTGCTTGCTGCCGAAATCGTAGAGCAGCATCCGCGGGCTGGTATCGAGAGCCGCAGCCAACGGCCGCAGGCTCAACCCGGCCAGGCCGTGCGCCAGTACGTAGTCGGTCGCCCGCGCCAGCGTGGCCTCCCGTCGGACGGGATCTGGGGGTCGTCCCACGGTGGATCATCCTCTCCGTACTGCTGATCTGAGCGGGCATCAGTATATGGTACGACTGTTTCAATAACGGGAGGGGAGACAGTCATGTACACGCTCAACCGGGCACTCGCGCTGGGCGCCGGAGGCCCCGTTGGTGCGGCCTGGATGGCCGGACTGGCCTGCGGACTGCGTGGCGGCGGGGTGGATCTCAGCGAGGCCGACCTGATCGTCGGCACCTCGACCGGCGCGATCATCGGCGCAGTGCTGGCCACCGGTCAGGACCCCGGCCGGCTCGCCACCCCTGTGCGCCCCGCTGACTTCGACGGCACCCCGCCCCAGGTGGACGGGCGCCGACTGGGCGAGGCGTTCGCCGTGCTCGGCAATGCCGCCTCGAACCCAGCCGAGGCGCGGCGCCGAGTGGGCCAGATCGCGCTCGCCGCCGAGACAGGCCCCGAGCAGGCACATATCGCCCGGATGCGTGCCATGGCCGGCGCAGACCAGTGGCCGGACCGGAAGCTGCTCATTACTGTGCTGGACACTGAGACCGGCGAGCAGGAGGTCTTCGACCGTGCCAGTGGCGCACCGCTGCCATCCGCCGTGGCGGCAAGCACGGCCTTCCCGGGCATCTACCCACCGATCACCATCAACGGCCGCCGATACATGGACGGCTCCCTGCGGTCGGCGACCAATGCCGGACTCGCGGCCGGAGCCCACACGCTTGTCGTGATCGACCCACAAGCGCACCTGTTCCCCCGGGAGTTGCTCCGCCAGGAGATGGCGGTCGCCGGGGCGCACGCAGTGGTGACCATCGAGCCCGATCCGGCATCGATACGCGCATTCGGCTCAGACCTGAACGACCGCACGGCCTGGGAACCGGCCTACCAGGCGGGTCTTCGCCAAGCCACCGATGCCGCAGAGCAGCTCCGCCTCACGTGGGAGACAGGATCCGACACGGACTGAGCGCCGCCCGGCCCTGGCCCTACTGACAGCTGATTCGCGACCAGCCACCAACCGCCAGCAGGCCGTGTGGTCGTCAAGATCACGATCTACCGCTGGAGTACTAGTACTCCAGTCAGAAATCGTGTCCTGAGCTGGTTCTTCTCGTTGTCCCGGCGTGGAGGGGATTACTGAAGTCGAGGGTTGGGCCGAGGAGTTGGAGTCGGTCTTCGCGCTGGTTGCGGGCCGGTTCGGGCGGGCGGACCTGCGGTGGCGGATGCGGGA
>NZ_JBVJVY010000097.1:0-9633 GCF_055603265.1 Streptomyces sp. NPDC037288 | reverse complement strand
CACCTGGCGGCAGGGCAGCAAGGGCACGATGGCCTCGCGCTTCGCCGTGCTCCAGGTGCGGCCGTCGGGAAAAGAGGCCTGCCGAACCGCCCAGGTTACCGATCCAATCGGGTGAGCTTTCACATGGGTCCGTTACTGATCCAGATCGCACCAGTTAGGCGGAGTCGGATGGCGAGACGAGCGCCTCCGGTGTGTCAACTCCGGGCGCGCCGGAGGTATTCATAGGCCGCCGTTACGGCACCGCACCGTTCGTACCTTCAGAGGAGAAGATGTGGGATCCGCTGTCAGCTTCGAGGAGCTCGGTGAGCTGTTCGGGGAGGAGTTGCCCGCACGGATCGTGCTGTCCACTGTGATGACAGCGGGTGGTGACAAGGGCGGATACCCGACGCTCGTCAGGAGAGATACGGGTACCACGGTGGCCTTCGCATGCCAATACCACGAAGTCCCGGGGAATCAGTCCTTGCTGGCTACGATCGGCCTCGTCTCCACTCCTCCTCCGAGTTACACCATGATCTGCATGCCCGCCAGTATCATCACTCATTCATGACCTGTAGAGGGCCCCTGTATCAGCCTCAAACACGGGTTATGTGACGACCCCGCCGTAAACCCCCATCAGAGTGTCCACGACGGCTTCGATGGAGAACTTCTCGCGGATGAGCCGGAAGGCCGCCTCCGACGCCTTTACGTTGGCGGCCGAACCCAGGAGTTCCAGGACGGCCTGGCCGACGACTTCGCCGTTGTCCACGTCCGGGCGGCTGTCGGTCAGCCGCCCGGCTCCGGCCGCTGCCACATCCGGGGAGAGCCCGCCGGTCCGCGTCACGACGACCGGCAGGCCGACGGACATGGCTTCCAGAACCGACACGGCGAACGGTTCGACGATGGACGGCAGGACGTACACATCCGCCTGACGCAGCCGCTCCAGCACCTGAGTGTGGTCCAGCGCCCCCACGTACTCCACCGAATCCCTGACGCCCAGTTCCCGGGCTAGGTCGAGCATCGGCCGGGCGAGCGCGCCGGTGTCGGGGCCGGCCAGCACGAACCGGGCGTCCGGATGCTCTTTCAGCACCGTCGGGATGGCCCTGATGAAGTCCTCAGGGCGCTTGCGCTGCTGTACCCGGGCCAGATAGAGCACCGTCGGCGGGCGCTCGCCGCGCGGGGGCCGCCGCTCCCGTAGCTCCACGCCGTTGACCAGCCGATGCGCGTTCCTCAGCGGGGTGTCGGGGATGACCGCCTGTACCCCCTCCCGCTCCGCCTCTGTGAGATACAGCAGGCCGTCGGCCTCGCGTAACACGCGCCGCAACGCCAGCAGATCGACCATACGCGCCACGCGCTTGTCGGTCGGGTCGATCATGCCGTGTGTCTGGAGCACGACCGGTCGGCCGCGGCGCAGCGCCATGAGCGCGAACGGCAGCGTGATCAGATCGCGCATCAGGTGGACATGGACGACGTCGGCGGCCTCCACCAGCCGCCGGGCGCGGGCGAGCAGCGCGAGCGAGGTGATGCCGCTGACCTCGAACCGCGGCAGCACATGCCGGGCCTGGAACATGAAGGAGGGCACGCCTTCGATGGCCGCCGGCAGCGGGCCGTCGAATCCGTCGCCCAGCGTGGCGATCCGCGCGTCCACTCCACGGGCTCTCAGCCCCTTGGAGAGGTTGAGGGCCACGCGTGTGGGCCCGCCGAAGTCGTTGGTCGGCGTGTGCAGAGTGACGACGTGCAGAACCCGCACCGACGATCTCCTCCCCTCAGATGCTCCCCCGCGCCGTCCTGCCAGCCCAGGTCTCCCTACACTGCCCAGGTTAGAGGACGCGAGGGAGGACCATGGCAGTCGAGGTGACGGACGAGCAGTCGGACGCGGCAGGAGACGACGAGCCGACCCACTTATCCTTACCGGACCAGGTCGCGCCCGCCTCGCGGCGTACCGTGCTCTCCCGGGCCATGGCCATACCCCTGGCTCTGGGGCTGGTGTTCTTCCTGCCGGTGCTGGTGGCCGTACAGGCCGGTCCCGGTGTGCGGGACACGGCGTACTGGCTGCAGTTCACGCTCACCTGCTACGCGGGGGCCCGACTGGCCGCGATGATCCTGGCGGCCCGCCGCCGTCTGGTACAGGGCTCCTTCTGGCTGTTCGCCTACGTGGCAATGGGGGTGGCCCCACTGGCCCAGGCGGTACTGGGCCAGACACCGACTCCGATGGTCGGGCCACGCTCGGACTTGGTTGCCGCGGTGTCCCTGGCGCTGTGCGGCTGTGTGGCGTTCGACGGGGGTGTGCTGCTGGCCCGGGACGACCGCCCGGCGGTGCCTGGCGGCACCCGCGGGCCACACCGTACGGCATCGGTCAACCGCCGCAGGCTGTATGTGCTGGTGGCTGTCGCGTACGCCGCGAGTGCGCTGTTCATCCTGAAGCTGGGGGGGCCCGAAATCTTCTTCAGCAGCCGCCAGGAGATCAGCGAGCGGCTCCAGGCAAGCACCGGTGACCACTCCCAGGTCGGCTCGGCCTTTCTGCGCGGCTTCGGGACAGTACCGGCGCTGCTGGCGTTCCTCTTCCTGACTCGATGGCTGGTCACGTCCCGCTACGCGCGATGCCGGCTGTCGGTGATCTCCATGTGGGCTGGGCTGCTCGCGGTGAACGTGGTCGTCAACAACCCGATCTCCAACCCACGCTACTGGTTCCTGACGGTGATTTCCTCCATCCTTTTCACCGCCTTCCCCAAGAGCCCAGTGGTGTACCGGGCCGCGCTGGCCATTGGAGTCGTGGCCGCACTGCTGCTGTTCCCGTTCATGGACCGTTTCCGTTACGACGAAGGGGGCCGGCGGCCGGTGGAGTCGTCCTCCGTCCTGGACCCTCTGGTGCGCAAGGACTACGACCAGATCGGTATGTTCGCCAACACCATCACTTTCGCCGAGGCGGGTCATGGCCACACCTATGGCAGTCAGCTCGCGGCCTCGGTGTTCTTCTTCGTACCGCGCTCGGTGTGGCACCACAAGCCGCTCGACTCAGGCGTGCAGGTAGGCCAGTGGATGGGTATGAACAACACCAACCTGTCCTCTCCCCTGTGGGCAGAGCTCTGGCTTGACTTCGGCCCAGCGGGCATGACCGGTGGGTTTCTGATCCTGGGATACTTCTGCGCGCGCGCCGACCGCCGTTACACGCACCGCACAATCGATCACCCCCATCCGGGCCACATCCTGGCCATCGTCATCCCCCTGGTCAGCGGGTACGCCTTCATCCTCCTCCGGGGCCCACTGCTCCAAGCCTCAGGACGCGTGGGCATCGCACTTCTGTGTCTGTCCCTGATCACCACCTTCCGCTCGGACGAACGCAGGCTGCTCCGGTGATCCGACAGCCAGGCCTCGGCGTGACACCGACCGGCCGGTCGCCACGGAGCACCGAGGTCTCGTAGTACACATCCGATAATCCCCAATGCCGCTGCCCGGCAGTGGCGAAGCCCTGCTACCGCAAGGAGCCCCACGGGAGCCAATACACCAGGTGCAATATACGACGTACAGCGATTACTCGAACCCGGCGTAGATGATCACTAACGCGAGGTGGGGCGTCTGTGGCACCCATGCCGGACCAGGCGTGCAAGCTTCCGAGCATGATCACTTCCTTCTCCGTCCGGCGACGCCACACCCCCGGCGCCTGCTGTGCTCAGCCGCAGCGGCGCAGAGCACAGTCGTACTGACAGAGTGCTCACCGAGACAGCGCCGTCAAGTGGCAGCGGCGCCAGTTGGGTTGCCCTGTTGCCCGGCCGTTGGGCGATGGGCACTGGCCACCGGCTCGTCCAGGCTCCTCCTGGCCGGGTCAGCTCTCCAACGGCTTGGACACGACTCGCCAGCGTCTGTTACGGCCAGGCCTTTCATTTCTGTGAGCTGCCAGGAGGGCTGGGGGAGACCCAGGTCTTGGGCAACGGCGCTCGGCGTCAGCGCTTTGCGAGCGAGACAGCTTTGGCCTCCGGTCTCCCGGACGGGGGAATGCCACCTCGAAGGCAGCACATAGCCGAGCTAGGACCGTAATCTCAGACCGGAATGCCGCTTCGCCGGGCGAGAGGACGGGCCCCGATGAGCACGCTGGTCTTCGAGAGCGACGACTTGGGCCGGACTGAGGAATTCTTCAACCATATCTACGCCGGCATGCGCATCGGCGCCACCACCCCGGAGTCCAGCCGCACGACGATCCACCGCATGGTGATGCCCTCGGTGACCGTTGCCGAGTTCGACATGGACTTCGACATGAGCTACTCCGCCGCTCCACTGGGCATGGTCGCCCTGTGCCTCGTCCACGAGGGCTCCATCCAGTCACGCACCCTGGGAGACGTCGCTGACGTCGTCGGCCCGGGCGACCTGGTCTCCTTGGCCCCGCCCGACCTGCCCTCCGCCGGGCGGGTCCACTCGGCGCGCTACAACTTCACGATGCTGCACCCGGATCTGCTCACCCAGGTCGCGGCGACTGCAGAAGGGCGGAAGCCCCAGCCCGTCCGCGTTACCGGACACCGACCGCACTCGGCGGCCGCGGCCCGCCAGCTGCAAAACGCCCTCTGCTACCTGCGCGACCAGGTGCTGGCCGAGCCTACTGTCGCGGGCCAGCCTCTGATCGTCTCCGCCGCCGGCCAACTGCTGGCCGCGAGCGTCCTGTCGGCCTTCCCCAACACTGCGTGCACCGACCCCACCGCGTCCGACCGCAACGACGCACACCCGTACACGTTGCGACGAGCTCTTGCCTACATGGACGAAAATGCGGACAGCCCCGTCACTCTCGCGGACATCGCCGCTGCGGCCCACGTCACCATACGGTCCCTGCAGTACGCCTTTCGTCAGCACCTCGACACCACTCCACTCGCCCACCTTCGCCGGCTGCGCCTCTCCCGCGCACATGACGAGCTGCTGGTGGCCGATCCCTTCAGCGGCACCACAGTCATGGACATCGCCACCCGATGGGGCTTCTTCCACATGGGCCGCTTCGCCGCCCTCTACCGCGAAACCTATGGCCGATCACCGCGCCAGACCCTGACGGACACCACAACGTCCCGATCGCGGCGCCCCGGCCGAGCGAGGCAAGAAGGCTGACAATCTCAATCTACGGCCTGACGCCCGGGAAGGCGGTACCGGACGGCTCGAAACCTGCTGTACGTCGCGACGTCGGTCACACCAGGCCTACCGGACCACTCCCCCGAACGGCGGGTCGCCGACACACGCGCGGGAACGCTGCACGCGGCCGATCCGTTGGTTCGGGAACATCATGTCTGGGCTGAAGACAAGCGACGCAAGGCGAGCGAAACGTTTATGCGAGGTCGGACGCACCGTGCTCATGGAGGAAGCGATGAGAAGCAACAATCCGGTCTTCCGGCGGGGGTTCTCGCGTAGCGACGGATACGCGAGATTCGGCACCGGCGCGGCGGCAGCCACCAACCCGTATGGGTATGGCGGCTCGTACGGCCACGGCGGCGGCAACCCGTACACGATCACGTCCCAGCAGACGGACCAGGCGTCCGCAGCCGGTCCCATGACGATGGATGATGTCATCGCCCGCACCACCATGACGCTGGGCACAGTCGTCATCGGATCACTGCTCGCCTGGTTCGCGTTGCCGGTGACCTCCACCAGCTACGGCATCGCGATCGGAGCTGGGCTGGTGGCGATGCTTCTCGGCGTCGCCCAGTCGTTCAAACGGACCCCGTCCCCCATTCTGGTCATCGCCTACGCGGCCTTCGAGGGTGTGTTTCTCGGGGTGATCAGCCGCATGTACAACGAGGCGTGGCAAGGCGCCCCAATGCAGGCGGTACTGGGCACGGTAGCGGTGCTCTCCGGCATGCTGCTCGCCTACAAGACTCGGGTGATCCGGGTCACCCAGCGCTATTTACGCATCGGCACGGCCGTCGCGATCGGCTTCCTGCTGCTGACGGCCGTCAATCTGCTCTTTGCCCCATTCGGCGGTGGCTTGGTACTCAGCGGCGGGCTCGGCATCTTCGTCGGGATCATCGGCGTGCTGCTCGGAGCCTTCTTCCTGTCACTGGACTTCAAGCGGATCGAGGACGGCATCCAGTACGGCGCCCCTCGCGACGAGTCGTGGCTCGCCGCCTTCGGTCTCACCATGTCGTTAGTGTGGATCTACCTGGAGATGGTGCGGCTGATCACTCTCCTGCGCCGCGACGACTAGCGAGGCGGTGTCTTCAAATGGTCTTCCGTGGTAGGTCATGGCTGAGTGATACGTCGCTACGAACTGTCGGTTGAGGGACGGGAGTTCGTCCGGCTGCTGCTGCCTGAGTCCGTGCGGGGGCGGGAGCGGTTGGACGACCGCACCGTGCTCAACGGGATCGTGTGGAAGTTCCGGGCCGGGGTGGCATGGCGGGATGTGCCCGAGCGGTACGGTCCCTGGGCGACGCTGCACACCCACTTGCGCCGGTGGGCCTTGCACGGCTCGTTCGAACGGATGCTCCGGGCCGCGCAGGCGAGGGCGGACGAGGAGGCGTCGACTGGCTCGTGTCGGTCGACTCCACCGTCGTCCGCGCCCACCAGCATGCCGCGGGGGCCCGAAAAGGGGGCTCCGCAGCCCGGCACTCGAACGTTCCCGAGGTGGCCTGACCAGCAAGATTCACCTGGCCTGCGTCGGCGCCGGCCGCCCGCTCGCCTACACCGTCACGAGCGGGAACACCAACGACTGCACCCAGTTCACCGCCGTGATGGAAGCGATACGGGTGCCCCGGATCGGCCCGGGACGGCCGTGGGTCCGCCCCCCGCCCACGTGCTGGGCGACAAGGGCTGCAGCCCCCGGGCGAATGGCCTGTTTGCCCAGCGCACCGCGGTACTGGTGGGCGACAGCGACCGACATCCTGCCGTCCTTGGGGAACGACACGTCATCGACCGCCCAGGCGTCCGGGCCGATCCGCGGCACCAGCCGCTCGGCGATCCGCCGGCGCACCGGCACCGGATCCCAGGTGGACTGGTTCACCAACTGGCGCAGGTCCTGCTCGCTGCCGTCCGGCAGCCACGAGACCATGGCCTGGATGGACGCGCGGCGGCCGTCCATCATCAGTCCCCGCAGATAGCTGTCGCTCTTGGCCCGCTGGTCCTTGCGCGGTATCGAGGCGAACACATCCGCCACGAATAACGCCAACATCGCCCGAACACGATTGACTTCACCGCCCAGCCCGCCACCCCATCAGCGTGCTGTTCGCGATGCTCCGCGACGGCACCTTCTACGAACCCAGAACCCCACGCCTCGCTTGACGAAAGACATAGAGACACCCCCGGGGACCGACAACCATAGGTGCGTCAGCGCTCGGTGACCGTCCTCCGTCGGCGTATGTACATAGCACCGCCGACCGCCACGAGGCCAGCGGCGCCGGGAAGTGCTGCCAGCTGCCAGTGGTCATCGGAGCGCGGTGAGGGATCGACCGCCTTGGACTGAGGGTCCTCACCTGTCGGGGTAAGGCTTGCGTACCCGCCGGCCAGTCCCTTGCGGTCGTACTCGGAGCCCGGCAATTTGTCGCCGTACCGTTTTTTCACGAGCTTCTGGTACTCAGCGAGAGGGATGCGGTCCTTGCCCTCGAGGCCGGTACGTGCCTCCTTGTTGAGCGGTTCGACCGAGCCCTTGTCGGTGAGCCGGTACCAAGCATTGATTTGCGGCTCGGTGAAGGTGCGTGTGTGAGGGGTACCGGCGCCGCTTTCCGCGAAGGTGACTTCTCTGTCTCCGTCGCGGATGCCGGAAAGTTGCCAGCCGTCGCTGCCCGCGGTCGCGCCGCCGACGTTCTGTGTCTGGCCCTTCGGAGAGAGCAGCACAGAGGCCTTCTGGCCGTCTGAGGCGGTGACCCGGGACGCGAGGAAGGAGAGTCCCAGCCCCTCTTGGAGGGCACCTTTGACCTTACCCAGGACGAACTCGGGGCTGACCTCGTAGATCGGCACAAGGGATTGGAGGTCGAACTGGGGTGCGCCTGCTGTTGTGGTCGTATTGGTGGGTCCGCCGCCCTGCGTGCCGCCGTCCGCGTCGCCGGTGCCTCCCTCTCGCTTGGCCGCGCCGAAGAAGCGCGAGACGGTCTCCTTGACCTTTTGGGTCTGGAGCACCTTCTGGGCTGACTGGTAGCCGGGGATGTCGCCACCGGCGTCGGCGGCATGCGCAGGGGTGGTGGTCATCGCGGCGAGCGCTGCTGCGGTGAGGACGCCACCCCAAGCGGCCGCGTGCGTGGAATTCCGCTTAATCTGCATGGTCGGTCGTCCTCCTTTAATTATGAATGTTGATGCGCGAGTGGGTCCACTCGAATTGGTTGTTGCTCGAGTACTTGTCGTAGGCCCACCATGTGTACGTCTGGGTGTTGGGCCACGGGTCACCGACTGCGATCATGTGGCTGGCGCTGTCGTAGCCGTAAATGACGTTCATGTGGCCGCCGCCGCTGCGCCAGCCGATCCGGACGGCGAAAGGGTGACCGGCCTTGATCTGCTGAGTGGTTTCAGAGAAGGAGGCGCGGCTAATGCTGTCGCCGCTGTCGGCGATGCCCATTCTGTCAAGGCCGTTGGCCATGTCATCGAGCGTGGCGGGCTGGTTGTTGCAGTTCACCCAGCGGCCAGTCGCGGCGAGTTGGCAGAAGTCGTGCTGGTCGTAGCCGGTAAAGCCCCAGTATTTGGCGATGGTCAGGCCGGACGCGTCCCAGCACCACTGGCTCTGGACCTGCTTCTGCATCTTGATACTGACAGTTTTCTGACCGGTCGTGGGGGTTCCCGGGGGCGTCGGGGTTTCCGGATCAGGATTGCCGTTGCAGGCGGGCAGATCGTTGGTGTTCTCGGCGATGAAGGCGTCGGCAATGTAGTACGAACCTGAGCGCACCCATCGGGAGTCGTTCTCAACCGTGGTGCCAACGGTCCGGCAAGTCATCGAAATCTGGTCACCCACGCGTGAGCGGCCGACGATCGTGGAGGAAGTTGAAGGCTGGGAACGCTGGTTGATGACGCTGTACTTCCCCTGTCCGCCGTAAAGGGTGCCGGTTACGGCGGCTTGGGCTTGGGTGCCGATGGCTAAGCCGAGGGCGACGCCGAGCGTAGCGGTGACAGCGGCTATGAGCGCTCTCACTCTTCTGGATAATCGAATCCTGTGCACCATTTTCCTTTCAAAAGGACGGGACCCGGCAGCGGCGTACGGATGAAGGGGGTGAGCGCCCCGGAGGCGCAACGCCCTGTCCCGTTTGGGCCGTGTGCGGACATCTTGCCAGAGAAGGAAGGTCGCTTCTGCCTCAATATCCTTACGGTGAGCACTGGTTCTGCGATAAGTGACTCCTCAGTAGCTGCTGATGAGCCATCAGATTTCGCTGTGGGACCCCAAATTGATGACGCATCATGTCTTCCTGTCTACTGCTTGATGTGGCGTCATTCGAGACTGTGATCTTGCCTACACCTACCGATCGCGCTCTGGGTTGCTGAGCCGCCGCGGGAGTAGTTACTGACGGGTCATTTGAAGAACAGTTACTGATGAGTTGTCATGGAATGGAACTAGTGAACTGAGTCGGAGATCCGTCGGCAGTAGGCGGCGACTTTGTCGAGGATCTCGTCGGCAGTTTTCGTCCAGACGAATGGCCGTGGGATGCTCGTTCCAGTCCGCGAGCCAGGTCCGGATGTCGCGTTCGAGGGCCTGGACG
The DNA here is from genome assembly GCF_055603265.1 of Streptomyces sp. NPDC037288. NCBI lineage: Bacteria > Bacillati > Actinomycetota > Actinomycetes > Kitasatosporales > Streptomycetaceae > Streptomyces > Streptomyces sp. NPDC037288. The sequence continues at coordinate 16 of NZ_JBVJVY010000097.1, read as the reverse complement.
GAGCGGTGGACACCGC
>NZ_JBVJVY010000096.1:0-9667 GCF_055603265.1 Streptomyces sp. NPDC037288 | reverse complement strand
GGGCGCGCCCGGCGAGCAGCGCGATCACTTGGTGGACGTAGGCATGGGCGGTTCCCACGCTGATGCCGAAGCCGGCTGCGATCTGCTCGAGGGTTCCGTTCTTGCGGAGGTACACCAGCGCAACCAGGGCCCGCTGCGCGGGCGGCAGTTTGCAGCGGCGGTCACCCTCACGGGTGACGATCAGCATCGAGACCCACTCGACGAGAGCATGCGGGACGTCGAGTACGGCACGATAAGGAACCAACGAGGCCCCCGGACTGTGATGTTGAGACTTCAGACATCTCGCTCAACAGTCCGAGGGCCTCGCCCGTTACTCGACCGGCCTCGTCACCCGATCGGTGGCCAAATTGAAAAGCCTCCCAGTGAAGAGAACCGTGGTCAAGCCAAGCACCGAGGCCTGTGAACCGTGCTGTGTGGCAAGTATGACCAGCCCGGCGGCGGAGATAAGGCCACCGAGGACAAGGGGCAGCTTCGCGTGGAAGCGCTTGGCGAGGGCTCCCGAGAGGGGGCCGCTCACCAGCATGATCAAGTAGCCCGGCAGCATCAGTAGCCCTGCTCGGGTCGCGCCCATCCCGAAACCGTAACCGGCGGATGCTGGGGTCTGAGCGAGTTGTGGGATGAGCACGATGGCGCCGAACATGTCAAAGGCGACCAGCAGCGTCGCGAGGTTGGTCATCGGAACGGGCGGTCGGACGAAGAGGGGGGACATCCACCAGCGGGTCGGGCGTGTGCCGTTCGACGAGAGCGAGAACTGCCAGAACCACGACACCGAAGGCGATCAGCCCGAGAGTGCGGCCGCTTCCCAAGCCCCAGGCGCGGCCCTGGCTGATGGCGATGAGCGGAGCGGCGATGCCTACCGCCAGCAGTGCTGCGCCCAGCAGGTCCATTTCTTCCCGTATGGCCACCAGGGACTCGGGCAGCAGTAGGTGTGCCGCGACCGCTGCGATCACCGCCATCACGTCTCCGGCCCAGAAGATCCAGCGGTACGACGCGTGGTCCACGAGCAGGCCGCCCATCAGCAGGCCGATCCCACCGCCGACACCAAGGATGGCGGAAATCAGTCCTACCGCCCCAGGCCGTCGTTCAGCAGGGAATTCGTCACGCACGATACCGAAGGACAAGGGAAGGATGCCCCCTTCAGCGCCTTGCAGCATACGGCCCGCGACCAGCGGCTCCAGACTGGCGCCGAGCGCCGCAAGCACCGCCCCGGCGGCGAAGAACAGCAAGGAGATGACCAGGAGGCGGCGCTCGCCGTACATGTTGCCCAGGCGTCCGAGCAGTGGGGTGAGCACGGCTGCGGACACCAGGTATCCGGTCAGCGTCCAAGTCGTGTCGTGTGTGTCGGCGTGCAGGGCCGAGGCCATGTCACCGATCGCGGGCACCAACGCGGTCTGCATCACAGAGAACGCGAGGGCCGCGTAGGCAAGGATGGTCAGGCTCCGGCTGAGCGGAGGCCGGACGGAGCTCGCTGTGCACGTCATGCGCAACTCCTTGGGCATTCTAGCCGGGGCGGTTCACGCAGCGTTTTCCGCGGCCGGCTAACGAGCCGCTTCACCAGCCGACACACAGTTCGTCGGGGCGGGAGTGAGGCTGCGGATACCGAAGGGGTCGCGGTGAGGGCGGGGCGGTGGCGGCCGTAGGCGGCGATGAGTGCCTGGAACACCCGTGCCTCGCCTCGGGCCTGTCCGAGCGTGGGCATCGGGATGAGGTGCACGGGGTCCGTGAGCCCGGCCCGGGCGGTTTCCTCGGACTCACCCGTGGCCATCTGGCGCAGGGCGATCGGAGCAAGGTCCGTGTCGGTTGTGCGAAGGCCCCACTGCTGTCGGGGCGTGTACGGGGTGAGGGCGTGAATCACGTGCAACTCCCGCTGTGAGGTCTGCTGTCACCTGCTACAGGTGTGCGGACGACGCGCGGTGTAACAGTCAAGGCGGCCGAGTTCCAAAGCTCGTTCGGAGGCGGGCGAGTGTCCGTTTGCCGAGCAATATCATGGCGTATCCGCTCATCCCGCCGATGCCGGCGGTGGCGGACACCGGGACGTAGACGCCGATGTTGTCGCCGTCGTTGGCGAAGGTGACCGCGGCGACTTCCAGTGGGCTGGGGCCGCCCCGAGCCTGGGGGTCAGCTGTGCTCGTTCGCCGGGGCGTCGTCGGGTGCCGGCGCCGCTGTAGTGCCCTCGTGCGCCGGTGGTATTTACGCGACAGTTGGGGCGTGCGATACCACCAGCCGCGCAGGGGCTGTTGGATGTTGCTCGGCGGGACCTGGGGGGCGTTAGTGTGAAGATCGCACGCCGGGGGCTTGACGGATAATCCGGAATGCTTCATTCCTGCACGAATAGCCCCTAGGGGGATTTGTAACGCCTTCCTCATTGTCTGCATTAGTTGTCTCCTGGGAATCAAGAAATCCGTTTGGTTCGTGGTCTGTTGAGGGAGGCAGTGTGCCTGCTCTGCAAGGTCGGCAGGTGCCTGATGCGGCGCTGGGCCGGACTCTGGGAACTTTTGCCCCGGTTAGGGGGTCCTGCCTGGTGGATCGGACGCGGGAGTTCACCGCGTGGCGGGATCTTCGGGCCGGGACGGATCTGTGGCCCTACTCGCGCACGCTGGAGACCTGTGTGGGGCCCCGGGCGCGGGCGAGCAGCCCGGAGACGGGGCAAGTGGTGGTGGGTATTTCCTTTTCCACCCAGGACTACCTGGGGCTGTCGCGAGAGCCTTCCGTGCGCGAGGCTGTGGCCGCGGCGCTGGCAGAGTATGGCCCGCATGCCGGGAGCTCGCCGGTTCTGACCGGCCATACGCCGCTGTCCGCGGCGCTGGCTGCGGAGCTGTCGGAACTGACCGGTATGGAGCATGTGGTTCTCTTTCCCACCGGTTGGGGGGCCGGGTTCGGGGCGATCACCGGGCTGATGCGGCGCCAGGATCACATCGTCCTGGACGAACGGGCGCACTCCTGTCTTAGTCACGGCGCTCACGCCGCGACCCGGAACGTCACGACCGCTACCCATCTGGACCACGACTCGGTACGCGAGCGGCTGGCTGCGATTAGGAAGGGCGATGCGGACAACGCGGTCCTCGTGGTCACTGAGGGCGTGTACTCGATGGACTCCGACACCCCGCGGCTTCGGGAACTGCAGGAGCTGTGCCACGAGTTCGACGCGACGCTGCTGGTGGACGTGGCGCACGACCTGGGAGCGCTCGGACCGGGCGGGAGCGGCCAGGTGGGGGCCCAGGGCTTGCTGGGTGAGATCGATCTCGTGATGGGCTCGTTCAGCAAGTGCTTTGCCACCAACGGTGGGTTCGTCGCCACCAGGTCCCGGGAGATGGCCGAGTATCTGTCGATCTACGCGAGTTCCCACTTCTTCTCCTCGGCTCTCTCCCCGCTGCAGGCCGCGGCCGCGCTGCAGAGCGCGCGGATCATCCGCTCTGCGGAAGGCGACCGGCGCCGGGCGGACCTGGCACAGGTCTCGGACCGGCTCCGGCACAGCCTGGCCGCCCGGCACCTGAGCGTGCTCGGCGAGCGCTCCGCCATCATCCCGGTGGAGACCGGCTCGGTGGCTGTCGCCCGACTGGCCTGGTCGCTGGCCGAGCGGCGCGGACTGATCCTCGCGCTGATCGAGTTCCCCGCCGTGCCCTTGGGCTCCGCCCGGTTTCGCATGCAGGTGATGTGCGATCACCGGCTGGAGGACATGGACACCGCCGCTGCGGTCCTGGACGAATCCCTCACCGAGGCCCGCTCCCTGCTGCGCGAGCCGGCGGACGCGTCGGGGAGTGCGTCATGAGGCCGCCGCGGCCCCTCGTGCTCGCCGGCCTGGGGGCATACGTGCCGCCGTCCCTGGTTGGCAATGCGGAGATCGCCGCCCGGCTGGGCGTGACACCGGAGTGGATTGAACATCGCACCGGGGTGCGTGCACGGCATGCCCTGGCCAAGGGGGAACTTCATCTGCCGCTGGCGGTCGAGGCCGGACGCCGGGCCTTGGAGTCGGCGGGCACCGCACAGGCCGACACCGTGATCGTGGCCAGCTGGACACACGATCAGGTGTGCCCGCCCACCGCGCCCGCGGTCGCCTCCGAGCTGGGGTTGGCAGATGCCGCAGCATTCGATCTCGGCGCGACCTGCACCGGCTTTCTGTACGCGCTGGCTGCGGCGGCGGGGCTGGTGGCCACGGGCTGCGCCGAGCAGGTGCTGGTGATCGCCGTGGAAACCCACTCCCGCTATCTCGCCCCCGACGACCCGGTGACGGTGCCACTGTTCGCTGACGGTGCCGGAGCGGTCGTGGTGCGCGCGGGCGCGGTCGGCGAACGGGGAGCGATGGGCCCGTTCCGTCTGGGCAGCGACGGTAGGGGCCGCGACCGGCTGGGGGTGTCGCCCGGCGGCTGGGGCGCCGCTGAGCACCCTGATCCGTATCTGCGGATGGACGGCAGCGCGGTGTTCCTGCACGCGGTGCGCCGCATGGTCTCTTCCTGCCGCGCGGTGCTCAGCGCCGACGGCCTGACGACGGCGGATGTGGACGCGCTGGTCGCACACCAGGCCAACGCGCGAATCATGGACGCGGTCGCGGACAGACTCTCCATCCCGCCACAGCGCACCGTGAACACCATCGTCCATTTCGGCAACACTGGCTGCGCCTCCATCCCCCTCGCCCTGGCCGTTGCCTCCCTCACCAGCGTGATCCGGCCCGGGGACCAGCTTCTGCTGACCGCTTTCGGGGCCGGATTCACCTGGGGAGCGACCCTGCTGACCTGGCCAGACCTGACCGTCCGGGCGCCGTGCGACGACCTCGACGCCTCCCCTGCCGAACACCTTCAGTGAAATACGAGAACAAGCGGATCAGTCATGGACATCACAGCGCGAGTACAGGACGTACTCATCAAAAAATTCAATATCAGTTCCGACCGACTGTCCCCGGACGCCACGCTCAAGAGCCTGCAGATGGACTCGCTGGCCTTGGTGGAGTTCGTCCTGGAAGTGGAGGACCAATTCGGCGTGCAGATCCCCGAAGCCGACGCCGGGGCCCTGACCGTCAGCCAGGTCACGCACTACATCGCCCGGCACGCGCCCGTGACCGAGCCCGGCCCGTAGCCAAAGGGGAGTGCGATGCGTGCGGCGGTACTCAGCTCCTACAACGGGCCGCTGGACCTCACCGAGGTCGCGGATCCCGAACCACCCCCCACCGGTGCGGTCCTACGCGTCACAGCGGTGGGCGTGTGCCACTCCGATCTGCACCTGCGCCGGGGTGAACTGCGGGACCTGGTGCCCATGGACCTGCCGACCATCCTCGGCCACGAGATCACTGGGCGGGTCGAGTCGCTCGGCACCGCGGCGTCCGGGCCCGCGGTGGGCACCGATGTACTGGTGTACCCGCCGGTCAGCTGCGGGGTGTGCAGAACCTGCCTGCGCGGCAGCGAGCACATGTGCACCACCGCCTCATGGCTGGGAGTCGGTCGACCCGGCGGCTGCGCGGACCTGGTCGCCGTACCCCGGGCCGACCGGCAGCTCATCCCTCTCGACGGACTGTCCCCCCTCGAGACCGCCCCGCTGGCCGATGCCGCACTGACCTCCTACCGCGCCGTCCGCAAGGTCGCCAGCCGCCTGCGCCCGGACTGCTCCCTGGTCATCATCGGCCTGGGCGGACTGGCCCAGTACACGGTTCAGCTCGCGCGCCTGTGCACACCGGCCGTCGTCATCGTCTGCGTGCGCCGCACGGCCCAACGGGCCGCACGGGCGCGGGCGCTGGGGGCCGACACCGTCATCGACCTGGACGACACCGACGCCGCGGCCAAGCTCCGCGCGGCGTGCCCCGGCGGGGCCGCCGACGCCGTCCTGGACGTGGTCGGGGCGCGTTCCACGATGGAATTCGCGGCCGCCGCTCTGGCACCGGGCGGGCAACTGGTCGTGGTCGGCTCCATGCTCGGCCAGATCCCCTTCGGGTGGGGCTGTGCCCCCTTCGAGGCAACTTTCACCACCAGTTTCTGGGGCAGCTTGAGCGAGCTCCACGACGTCCTCGCACTGGCCCATCGCGGCCTGCTCCGCTCCGATCTCGTCACCTATTCCCTTGACCGCATCGAGCAGGCGCACACCGATCTGGCCGACGGCCGGATCCCCGGCCGCGCCGTACTCCTGCCGCACGGCTGGTCCTGACCCCACTCTTAAGCAGCACAACCACAACCACATCGGAGGAATCTCGTGAACACCGACAAACTGCACCGCGACTTCTACGACGCCTTCGGGCGCCACGACTTCGAGACCATGAGCGCCATGGTCGACCCGCACATCACCTACGTCGACCACTCCCTCGCGTCCACCATCAAGGGCGCCATTCCCTTCCTGGACTACCTGCGTGCCTGGGTCGCCGCGTTTCCCGACACCCACGTGGCCGACTGCCGGTACTGGGCAACCGGCGACGCCTCGCACGCCATCGGCCTGTTCCGGGGAACCAACACCGGCCCGCTGGGCAACAGCCCGGCCACCGGCAAGGCCATGGACATCAACTTCTTCGAGCTCTACCAGTGGAACAACCGCGGCCTGCTGACCCACGGTGAAGCGCTCTACGACAGCTTGGTCCTGGGAGGCCAGCTCGGCATGGTCGACAAGAGCCTCGCCGAATGGCTCGGATTCCACCCCACTCCCTGAACAGGTACCCCTCCGGTCTCGCGCCGCTCCGGCGCGCATCGAAACGGCGCGACACGGGACTCCCTCACCTGCTCAGCCCCATCGGGAGAGAACCATGACCGAAAATACGTTGCGCCACCGCCGGGCGCTGGTCACCGGCGCCTCGCGTGGCATCGGACGAGCCATCGCCGTAGCACTCGCCACCGCCGGCGCGGATGTCGCGATCACGGCACGCGGCAAGGACGGGCTGCGGGAGACCGCCGCCCAGATCAGCAAGCACGGCACCCGCGCCGCCGTCCTGCCCGCCGACCTCTGGGAGGACGGGGCCGCCGGGCAGGTCGTCGCGGACGCTGCCGCCGCCCTCGGCGGCCTGGACACCATCATCAACAACGCGGCGTGGGCCGTACCCACACCGTTCGAGGACGTCGGCCCGGAGCAGTGGCGCACGTCGCTGCGACTCAACCTCGAAGTCCCCGCACAGATCTGCCAGGCCGCAGAACCCCACCTGCGCGCCGACGGCAAGGGCTGCGTCATCAACATCGGTTCCGTCGCGGCCTTCCGCGGCTTCCCCGCCACCCCCCACTACGCGGCGGGCAAGGCCGGTCTGATCTCCCTCACCCGCAGCCTGGCGGTGCACTGGGCACCCCACAACATCCGGGTCAACGCCCTGTGCCCCGGCTACACCGCCACCGAGATGACCCAGCCCTGGTGGCATGACGCGGGAACCTCCGCACAGATCATCTCGGCAATCCCGCTGCGCCGCTGGGCCCAGCCGGAGGAGATGTGCGGACCCACCGTCTTCCTCGCCAGTGACGCGGCCTCCTACATCACGGGACAAGTCCTCATCGTCGACGGCGGACTCCTGGCCGCGTAACCCCGCCCGGTCGGACCCGTCGGAAGGAGGCCGGCCATGCCGCGCTCTCAGGAACAGCCGAAGCAGCCCTGGGCAGCACAGCATGCGGGGCCCGACAGCCCGCAGACGGCCGCAGGACACCGCTCGACCTGGCCACGCCCGCTGGAGAGCCGCGGTGCGCTGGTCACGGGCGCGGCTGGCGACATCGGCCATGCCATCGCGACCGCGCTGGCCGACGCGGGCGCGGACCTTATCGTGACCGACCGCAACACGCCCCTGCTCGGCGACAGGGCCGGCGAACTGCGCTCCCGCGGCGCCTACGCAGGCATCATCCCCGCCGACCTGACCCGCCCCGGTGCCATCGGCTACGTCCTCGAGGAGACCGCCGACCGCCTGGAACATCTGGACATCGTCGTCAACGCCGCAGGAGTGTGCCGCGCGGTGGCCCCCGAACGGCTGACAGGACGCCTGTGGCGGGAAACCATGGCTGTCAACCTGGAAACCCCCGCTCAAATCTGTACCGCAGCAGCCCCCTACCTACGCTCCCGCGGTGGCGGATCCATCGTCAACATCGCCTCCGTGTCGGGCCTGTGCGCCTTCCCCGGTGCCGCGCACTACGCCGCCTCGAAGGCAGAACTCATCGCCCTGACGCTCGCACTCGCCGCCGCCTGGCACCGCGACGGCATCCGTGTCAACGCTCTGTGCCCGGGCTGGACCCGCACCGGGATGACACGCACACTCTGGACCAGCCCCGACCTGTCCAGCACCGTGCTGGAGCATGTTCCTCTAGGCCGATGGGCCGCCCCCGAGGAGATCGCCGACGCCGTGCTCTTCCTGCTCACCGACGCGGCCGCGCACCTCACCGGCACCGTACTCACCGCCGACGGCGGACTGCTCGCCGTATGACCTCTCCAGCACCCTCCGCTCGAAAGGACGCCGGGATGCCCGCCCCCACCGCTGTCATCGCCGGGCTCGGCGCCTGCCTGCCCGCACGCCGGATCACCAACGCACAGCTGGAGAACGGTCTGCACACCAGCGACGCCTGGATCCGCCAGCGCACCGGGATCGGAAGCCGGCACTGGGCCGAACCGGGAACCAGCACCGCGGATCTCGCCGTCACCGCGGGACGGTCAGCCCTGGCCTCCGCCCAGACCACCACCACCGATCTGGTCATCGTCGCGACCACCACACCCGACCACCGCTGCCCGGCCACCGCACCCCAAGTTGCCTGGCGCCTGGGCCTCGTCGAGACTCCGGCGTTCGACCTGGCAGCGGTCTGCTCCGGCTTCGTCTACGCCCTGAGCATGGCCTCGGCAGCCATCCGCGCCCAGGCCCAGCACCAGGTCCTCGTCATCGGCGCCGACACCTACTCCACCATCATCGATCCTCAAGACCGCACCTGCGCCGTGATCTTCGGCGACGGCGCCGGTGCCGCCCTGCTGCGCCGCGGCGCAGCAGACGAACCAGGCGCGCTCACCGCGTTTGACCTGGGCAGCGAAGGCGAGCACTCAAACCTGGTCCGCATCGACGCGGGCGGCTCCCGCCACCCCGACCCGGATGGACACGCTTCGCGCGAGGAACGCTACTTCCGCATGCACGGCAGCGCCGTGTTCCATCAGGCCGTACGCCGGATGACAGCATCCTCGCAAGCTACGCTACGCCGAGCCGGCTGGGCGACCGACTCCATCGAGGCGTTCATCGGGCACCAGGCGAACCAGCGCATCCTCGACACCGTCGCCGACCGCCTGGCCATCCCGGCCGACCACCGATTCGGCAACCTCGCTGCGGTCGGCAACACCGCCGCGGCGTCCATTCCGCTGGCTCTCACCGACGCCGCCGCGCGGCAGGCCGTCCGCCCCGGAGCCCGTACCCTCCTCACCGCCTTCGGAGGCGGACTCGCCTGGGGATCGGCCGCACTCACCTGGCCCGACGTACAGCCCGAACCACCCGCGCTGTACGAGCCCGGCACCATCGACGACCGCCAGGAACCGCCCACCAGCAAGTCGGCACCGTAGCCGCCACCCCCGACCCCACCGCGTGGCCTCGTCACGCGGCCATGCGCAGTTGGCTCAGAGCGTGTCTGAAAGATCGTGTAAGTCCGTGATGTGACAGGCTGGTCAGGTCTCTAATGGGCCTTGTCGGGCCGTGGGGAAGACTACGGTCCGTAGCCGCCAGCAGGTGAGCACTCCAGGTCTCCGAATCATTGCGAGTTCT
>NZ_JBVJVY010000095.1:0-9850 GCF_055603265.1 Streptomyces sp. NPDC037288 | reverse complement strand
ACCTCACCAAGCGCATAACGGACGAGACGACACCAACCTGGCGAGGGACTTACTAGAACAGAAAGGGCAATTCGCCTAGATCAAATGCCCTCTCACAGTTTCACGATCGCCGGATACTTCCTGCCCCAGGCGTCGGCGAACTCGGCGAACCGCTCGAGTGCGGCTTCCTCGGTCGGCGCCGTGTAGACGGGCTTGAGGAGCTTGGCGATCTTGTCCCAGTCCTGTCGGGCGGCGTAGCGGAAGGAGTTCCGCAGCAGGTGGACCACGCAGGTCTGCACCATGGTGGCCGGCCAGACGGTCTCCACCGCCTCGGGCAGGCCCTTGAGCCCGTCGCAGACCAGCATGAGGACGTCGTTGACGCCGCGGTTCTTGATCTCGGTGAGGATGTGCAGCCAGTGCTTGGCGCCCTCGCCGCCGTCGCCGGCCCACAGGCCGAGGATCTCGCGCCGGCCCTCGGTGGTGACGGCCAGGGCCACATAGACGGGCCGGTTGGCGACGGCGCCGTCGCGGATCTTGACGTGGATGGCGTCGACGAAGACGACCGGATAGACCGCGTCGAGCGGGCGGCTCTGCCATTCGGCCATGCCCTCGAGGACCTTGTCGGTGATGGTGGAGATGGTCTGGCGGGAGACTTCGGCACCATAGACCTCGGCCAGGTGGGCCTGGACCTCGCCGGTGGTCAGGCCCTTCGCGGCCAGCGAGATAACCATCTCGTCGACGCCGGTCAGGCGCTTCTGCCGCTTCTTGACGATCTTCGGCTCGAACGAGCCGTCCCGGTCGCGGGGCACGACGATCTCGACCGGGCCGACGTCGGTCAGCACGGTCTTGGAGCGTTTGCCGTTGCGGGAGTTGCCGCCGTTCTTGCCCGCCGGTTCGTGCTTGTCATAGCCGAGGTGGTCGGTGATCTCGCCCTCCAGGGCGGACTCCAGCAGCCGTTTGGTCAGCTGCTGCAACAGCCCGCCCTCGCCGGTCAGTTGCAGGCCCTCTGCCTGGGCCCGGCTCACCAACTCGTCGATCAGCTGGTCGTCCACGGCCTTCGCCGACACAGCCGCCGCCGACTCGACAGCGTCCTGCTCAGCCACGTTCTCACTGGTCATCGATGCATCTTCCATGATCGGGAGTTACACCGAACGATTTACAGTCCCCCATGTGGTGAAGCGTTCGGTCATCTCGTCTCGCAGGCGCGGGCGGTGAGGAGGTGGGGGCGGGGACGGAAGTGCGATGAGATCCCGGAGAAGACGGACAGGGGAATCTCTAGGCTAATTCGGCGGATTTGAAGCGTCTCATGGCCCGTCCCGCTGCCGGGTGGGCTGATGGGAATTCTCGGCCCGGTTGTTGAGATACTTCGAGTGCAAGTGTTCCACGGAAGGCATGACCTGGCGGTGGGCGGCGTGGTAGGAACGCTCAGCTCATTGCGTTGGCGGTGGTTGAATCCTGTTGGCTTCGGGTACCCATTTCCGTGTTTGATCAAGAAAAGGACACGGGGGGGCGCTTTTCATCGTGGACTGTCCCAGCCCAGGCGCGCAGAGTGCGCGGGGTGAGGCCGTAGCGTCGTTTGAAGTCAGGATTGCGGCGGCCCAGCTCGACCCATGAGCGGCCGGACGAGAAAGCGCCGCGCATGATGTGGTCGAATGCCACGTAGAAGGCGCTGAAGGTGCCTCTGGGGGCGAAGCCGCAGGCCCAGAAGTGGTATCGGGTGTCGTCGAGGAGGATGAGGCCGGAGCAGATCAGCTCGTCGCGGGTGCGGAGTTCGAGGACGCGGACGTCGTCCCCGAGGGCGAGGACAAAGTTCTGGAAGAGGCCGGGCTGGTAGTAGTCGGAGTTGTTGTGCTTGGCGGCGGTGGCTCGGGCCAGGGTGACGAAACCGTCCAGGTCGGCGTCGTGTGCAGCGCAGGTGATGGCGGTGACTCCGGCGCGCTGGGCGGCGCGTAGGTCGCGCTGCAGGTTGCGGCGGGGTTTACTGGGCAAGGTGGTGAGGTAGCCGTCGTAGTCTTTGCGGGATGGCAGGTCCAGGCCCCATCCGATGTCGATGTCGGTTCCGTGGAGACCGCGGCTTTCAAGTAGGTCGTTGAGGCGTGTCGCGGCGTCGACGTTGGCTAGCCCGTAGAGGGTGGCTCCCCAGTCGCGGGCGACGTGGTGGAGCATATCGAGGGCCACGTTGATGGCTGGGATGGCTCCGGGGCGTGCGGGGATGACGGTGTCATAGCAGTGCCATACGTGGCTGATCAGCGCTGGCTGCCCTAGTGTTTCGGGGAAGTGGTCGTTGATCACGCGCATGGGGTCGACGCCTTGTTGGAGGTATGCGGGGAAGGCGGCTTGAAGGACGCCTCCTGCGTCGCGGATGAGGATGTAGGCGGTGCGGCGCACAGGATGCAGAGGGTGGCGCTCGAAGGCGCTGAGGAAGGGTCGGCGGTAGAAGACCGGTGCGCGCGCGGTGGCCATCAGTTCGTCCCATTCAGGGCCGACTGCGTCGATGGTTGTGAGGACCTTGGCCTTGAAGGGTCCGCAGGAGGTGGTTACAGCTTCGGTCATGACGGTGTTCCCCAGGCCGCCAGCGTTGCGGACGTGCGGTGTGCTGGGGCTGCGAGGGCGTGTTCAGGTGTCCGCCGGGAACTGGTGGTGTTGTCGGTGGAGGTGTGTACCTGCACCGCATGGCGTGTCACTCCCCGTTCTCCTGATTCGGCTCGGCCCAGTTGAGGATTACTTTTCCCGTGCTTCCTGCGAAGGCGGCGGCGAATGCCCTTTCATAGTCGTCCGCCGCGAAATGATGAGTGATGATGAGGGATGGGTCCATCCCTTGGTCGAGCAGTTCTGACATGCGATGCCAGGTATCGAACACCCGGCGGCCACTGATTCCCTGGATGGTCAACATGCGAAGAGCGATGTCGGCCCAGTCGGTGGACATGCGGTCGTCCGGCAGGCCAAGGACTGCTACCTGGCCCCCGCGTTTGACACCGGTGAGCAATTCCTGGAGGGCATCGTGGTTTCCGGACATTTCGAAGCCGATATCGAATCCCTCTTTGATCCCGAGTTCGTCGGCACTCTTTGCAATGGCGTGCGGCTCTGCTTCGACCACGTGGTGGGCTCCGCTCCGCCGCGCGAGGTCTAGCCGGAACTGGTTCACATCGGTGACCACGACCAGATGCGCATCTCGGTGAACGGCAATCGCGGCTGCCATGCAGCCGATAGGTCCGGCCCCGGCAACCAGCACCGTCCTGTCTTGCAGAGGGAAGGCATCAGCGATGTGCACCGCGTTACCGAAGGCATCGAATATGGCGGCCACGTCCAGGGTGACGCCGGGGCGATGCACCCACACATGGTCGGCGGGCAGGGTTATGTACTCGGCAAACGCTCCGTCGCGATCTACGCCGAGTGTCCGTGTGTGGGGGCACAGATGTTTTCGGCCGGCTGTGCAGTGGGGGCAGCGGCCGCAGGTGAGATGGCCTTCTCCGCTGACCAGTTGACCGTGTAACAGACTGCCGACCCCCTCGCCTACGGCGATGATTTCACCGACGAATTCATGGCCGATGATCCGCGGTGGCGCAATGTGCCGGATGGCCCAGGGAGTTGAGTGATGGATGTGCAGGTCAGTACCGCAGATTCCGGTACGCAGTACCCGAATCAGCACGTCATTGCGCCCTAGCTGGGGGCGGGGTACCTCGCGGAGCTCCACCCCTTCCTCGGGCCCCGCCTTGACCAGCGCTTTCATACTTCTCCGATCCGTGATCACTGTGGTTCCTTCGTGAGCGGCGAACGGCTGGGCCGGCAGCCGATGGTCCACTCAGTGGGCATCGCATGGCCGCTCAGGATGGATCACTTCTTCCTGGTAGAGGATGATGGTGGCTCCGCCGGTGGCGAAGTTGGCGATATCTGCCGCCACTGTCTGCCCCTGCGGTGATGCCAGGAGCTGCTCCATGTCCTCGCGTGTTGCTGTGCAGAGTTCGGCGATCATGTAGAAGGGTGGGGGTTTTCCGTTCTGTGTCTCGCAGAGCCCGACGATCCATCGCTTGATTCCGGGAAGTTGTTTCCCCAGAGGGATGTGGACGTTCCGGTAGTGTTCTTGAAACGCGGCTGGGTCATCGGGGTGGCCGAAGAGACAGGTGAGCCGGTACATAGCTCGTCATCCTGATTCGGACTCGGGCCGGGGTGAGACGTTGTGGCTGGGCCGGAAGATGTTGTCCGGGTCCCAGCGCGTCTTGACGCGTTCCAGCAACGCACGGGTGGCGGGATCGTAGGCCGCCGTTGCTGCTCCCGGCCCCTCATCAGCGAGGTAGTTGACATAAGTGCCGGTACAGAAGGGGTTGAGGCGCTCATGGAGGCTGCGCACCCAGGAAATGTTGCGGTCATCATCACCGGGGCTGTCCCACATACCGACTGCATTGACCAGATAAGGAGCATCCCTATGAGCGGCCGCCGTATGACCTTGCGGGACGCGGGCTACCGCTCCGCCGAGCTGGTGGATGAGGATCTGGGCCGATGGCGAGGGGGGACATGCGGCGTACTCAACCAGGTCCGCAATCAGCCGGGGTGGAAGATCGGTGATGTAGCCCGGCTTCCAGTAGTTGCGCATTCCGGGTGGCGATCCCGCATCAAGCAGCGATTGCAGTTGAGGGTAGGGCATGGGTTGCACAAGGTCCAGGGCGGGCGGGCCAAAGCGGCGCAGGGGCTCGGCGAGTTGTTCCCGTTCCGCGGCGTCGCCAAGGGCACAAAGGGCCACCATCAGCGCGGGCTTGCCACGCAGTTCCGCGGGGAGTGCGGCGTCGGTGGGTGCAGTGAAGAACGCGGCTGCCGTGGTGATCGCATCGGGTGCCGTGCGGCACCAGTGAGCGTAAAAGTCCAGGACGTCTTGAGCGTGTTCGAGGGGATGGATGACGTAGCCGCCCAGTACCTCGGGCACAGGGTGGAGACAGTAAGTGAACTCGTGGACGACGCCGAAATTTCCCCCGCCGCCGCGCAAGGCAGCGAAAAGATCAGGATTCCGGGCATGGTCGACCGTGATCTCTTCGTTGCGAGCCGTCACCAAGGTGGTCTGGAGCAGGTTGTCGCATGCCAGGCCATGGGCTCGCATCAGCCAGCCGACACCGCCTCCGAGGGTGAGGCCGCCGATGCCTGTGCTGGATATCATCCCGCCTGTGGTCGCCAGCCCATAGGCGGCCGCTGCCCGATCCAGATCCCCCCACGTAGCGCCACCTTGAGCGCGCACAACTCGCTGGACCGGATCGACGTCCACGGCGCGCATAAGTGAGAGGTCGAGCACCAGGCCGTCGTCACACGTGCCGCTGCCAGTCACGTTGTGCCCGCCTCCTCTCACCCCGAGCGAAAGCTGGTGGTCCAGGGCGAAGCGGATACCGAGCTTGACGTCAGCGACCGTGCGCGGCCGGGCGATGAGGCGGGGATGGCGGTCGATCATCCCGTTCCAGACTCGGCGCGCGCTGTCGTACTCCGGGTCACAGGGACGGATGATCTCGCCTGCGAAGCCACTCATGATCGTTTCGCCGGCGTGTGATGGGATCGTTCCCTGCGTGGCAGGAACTCCAATGCGCGTGGTGGGTTGACGGGGCTTTGTCATACGGCTGTCCACCCTCCGTCCACGACGAGGCCGTGTCCTAGAATGTGCGAGGCAGCCGGCGAGCAGAGCCACACCACCGCGGCCGCAACTTCCTCAGGCGTAGTGAAACGCCCCGTGGGAGCGGCCGCCCGCAGCTCCTCTGCAGCCCTGGCATCTCCGCGCAGAACGCGGTGCATCATGTCGGTTGGCACCGGGCCCGGGCACACAGCATTGACGCGGATACCACGCGTGGCATAGTCCACCGCCGCCGCACGTGTCAGCCCGAGAACAGCGTGCTTGCTGGCCACATACGCGGTCGCCTCACGCGAGGCGACCAGGCTCAAGGTCGACGCCATGTTCACGATCACGCCGCTGCCCTGGGCCTGCATCTGTCGGAGCTCAGCCTGCATGCACAGCCAAACGCCCTTGACGTTTACCGCCCAGATCCGGTCCCACACTTCGGGCGACATGTCTGCCGCAGTCTGCCCGGGCTCATTGATGCCGGCATTGTTGACCGCGCAGTCCAGACGGCCGTATGCACCCACCACCATAGTGATCAGCTCGGCCGTCTGTTCCGGCTGTGTGACGTCGCACTCGAGATCCAGCGCAGTGCCACCGCTGTCTTGGATCACCTGTGCGGTCTTTGCCGCCGAAGCGCCGTCGATGTCCGCAATCACTACCGTGGCGCCGGCGCGAGACAGAGCCATGACACAGGCCTGTCCGATCCCTTTGGCACCGCCGGTGACCAGGACTACCTGACCGGTCGGGCTCCTGCCGTCCGCTACAGCCTGGCTCACGACAACCTCCTCATGTAGGGAACGCCTGCGTCCACGCCGCTACTTGCCTTCCGCCTGCGGGGCCGCGACACAGCTCAGGATCAGGGTGTGGGGGCAGTCCAGGTACCGTTTCCAATACGACGCGCCATACAAGGCGAGACCCTCGTCAGTGACCGTCGGGTGGATCCACTGCAAGCTCTCGAAGCCCGCAGCGCGCGCCGCAGCCTCCTGCGTAGTGCGGGACCAGCGGTACGCGGTCAGGGAGAAAGTGGGGTGCTCGGGGAGCGTGATCGTCAGCGTCAGCGGCGCACCATCAGGCACCTGCTGGCCTCCGTCAACAGCCACCAGCTCGAAGTCGTACTCGGCGTAGTAGCCAGGCGTCACCGCCGCTTCCGGGTTCAGCACATAGGTGACGCAGCGTCCACCGGATGCCGGCAGCGCTCGCCGCGCAGTACGGAACAGTCCGTGCAGCGCCTCAACGGTCGGGGCGTACGGTGCCACATACACACCCGCCACCAGGTCGAAAGCCCCGTCCAGTTCGGGGTCAGGCGCATCGATCGGACGCGTGATGTCACGCCGCAGATAATCGATGCCCAGCTGTTCCCGTCGCTCGCGCGACCGCGCATAGTCAAGCATGCCCTCTGAGACATCCGCGCCCACGACCCGCTGGGCACCGTGGGAACGCAGGCGCCGACTGTAAACCCCACTGCCGCACCCGAGATCAAGAACTTTCAATCCTGTAATGTCTCCGAGCGCCTCAAAGTAACTCGGATACTCCAGATGCTTGCGCACGGCCATATCCACCGCCGTGCTCTCGTAAGCTAGGGCGAGATCGTCAAACTGACTACCCATCAATGACCTCCCACAAGTGGTCCTGGCATGGATTTGCAGAAGCGGACCCGCACTAGAGACGCGGCTCAGTCAATGAGAACTAGTCGAATCCAACTAGTTCGAAGTGCCTTTCAGTTGTCAGTACACCAACCATCGTCGGAGTAGTACAGATGGCCAGCGCGCCCATTCTCAATCAAGCCCGACAACCGTGTGGCTTTGTGAAACGACATGTTCGGCCGAATCTTGAGCCATCGAGCGGTAAATTCTTTGCCGGGCAGTGGTGTTTTCCCCGGCTACTGGGGGGTACCCGAATGGATTTATGTCGGCGTGCCTCCGCCTGAGGGCGACCGATGGAGTCAAACCAAGGAGGACGTGACGCGCCGACTCTGATCCATAAAGGTGCTTGCGTGTCGGATGACGGCTCCTGGGGTGAACGCTGAGGCTTCTGAAACCATAGTTTCCTGTGAGGGCGAAGCATCGATGGCCGACTGGCGACTACTCTATATTCCGCCCCTATTTTCGCTTCTCTAATGCGCTAGTATTTATACGAGTGCACCGCCGTTGGCCGCCGGGACGGGTCAACGGCGTTGAACGTGAGATCACATTGTTACGCCGCAAATGCCGCGCCGATATGCCGATGGGATCGTCATGCGGCGCTGGTGAATGGTGAGTGCAGAGGGAAAGGATCACCTGCGTGGAACCCTTATCTTCACATTACTTGTGGCCGTAGACCGCCTACAGGCAATGTGCTCATGTCCCCGCCGGTGATCGCGAAGCACCGGGCGGCGAGCAAGGTGAACGGGGGCCAAGCCGGTTATCACGCCGGCGTGGTGGAGCGCGGGAACTCCCGATCATTGAGCTTCTTCAGTAGTCACTCCGCGAGATGCGGCGCGGGATGGCGCTTCGCCCGCTAGTGACGACTGCTCAGTGGAGTGGCAGCGAATGCCGCTCCGCCAACGATGCACTGGCCATCGGTCGCCTGGACCGCGTTGGCGGCGATACTGCGGCCGTGGTCGGCCCTGCGCAGGTGGTCGTACGCGGGAGCCGTCAGCAGGAAAAGCTCAGCCTAGCGCTGCAGGCAAAGGCCCTCTCTTAAGTCGCCATGCGACGCCGAGACCGGTCAAGTTGATCGGTGCTGGTACAGCGAAGGCCAGTCAGCCCTTGATTGCTGCTCGGAAAGTCCCGACCGGCTGAATTTCACATCCTCCATCGTCCAACTCTCAACAAGGGGCTCAGGAAGCAAGGTGAGGGACCCATGCCCCGTCTCCCCAACACACACTTGACTGCGCTCATTGAGGCCACGGGCTGGAGTCCCGGCCAATTGGCCCGAGCCCTGCGCGAGGTCGCTAGCGAGGAGGGCCTTGACCTGGCGTGCAATGACACCACGGTGCGGCGCTGGCTCGCCGGCACCCAGCCCCGACGCCCCTACCCCACGCTGTTGCTGGAGTGCCTCACCCGCCGCCTGGGAAGGCGCATCACGCCGCAGGAGGCCGGGCTCACCCGAACACCAGCTGTCGTTGTGGATCCGTCCTGGGAGACCGATCCCGTGGGCAAACTCGCCCATCTAGCCCACACCGAACTCAATTCCCAACGGCAAGTCCTGCTCGACACGAGCGTCGTCACACTCACCAGCATCGCCTTACGCGACCTGACCACACTCCCCAGCCCACCGCGCCGACCCGAGGACCCGCTGCCAGAACGGCCGCCCGCCGACCAGCGGGAAGTCGACCAACTTCGCGCCATGGCAGCGGTGTTCGTTGCGACAGCCGACAAGTATGGCGGACAGCACGTCCGAGCGGCCCTGACCGCCTACCTCGTCCACGACGTCCTGCCCGTCCTCAACACATCCGCCCGCGTGCGTACCCACCACGAACTGCTGATAGCCGCATCCCACCTCACCCTGCTGATGGGAACGATGTGCGCCGACAGCGGCCACGGCTCCACCGCCCAGCACTACCGCCAGATCGCCGCCCGCCTCGCCGCCGACGCCGGTGACCACGCCACCCTCGCCATCGCCCTGCGCACCATGGCCACCCACGCTCACGACCTGGGCAACCACACGCCGGCGGTCCTACACCTGGCCGAATACGCCGACCAGCACGCCCGCCATGCCTCCCCCAGCGTCCGCGCCTACACCCACATCCACCTGGCCGTCATGAACGCCCACCACAACCGCCGGGCCGCACTCACCGCCCTCGCTCGCGCCGAAAACCTCCACACCCACGCAGCTGCCCCTCCCGGGCCCTTCAGCAGCTACCCCGCCAGCGCCCTGCACTATCAGCGCGCCCAGACCCTGGCCACCCTCGGCGACCACACCAATGCCCTCACCGCACTGACATCATCACTGCACCTGCGCAGCCCAGACGACAAGCTGCGCGCCGCCCTCACCCATGCCCGTCTCGCCGAGACCCACCTGCGGCTCGGCCACCTGGAACAAGCCCTGGCACACTGGAACTCCTTCCTCGACATCTACCCCGCCCTGCACTCCACCCGAGCCATACAGTGCCTACGTACCGCACTCCAACGCCTGCGATCCTTCCAACGCCACCCCGCCGTCAGTGACGTTCTCGCCCGAGGGCGTTATCACATGAGCTCGGCCCATTGAGGCGCCCCGAAGTTTCCGGACAGTGGTCCCACTACGATGGGTCTGTTCGGAAAGGGAAGCTGGTTGTCGCAGAAACGCAGGAACTTCACT
>NZ_JBVJVY010000094.1:0-9869 GCF_055603265.1 Streptomyces sp. NPDC037288 | reverse complement strand
GGGCCGGCTGGGTAGCCGCTCCCCGCTCACCGCACCCGGGTTGCTGCGCAACCCGGGTGACGCTCCGTCCGCTGCGCTTCCGGAGCGGTGGGGGCTGCGCCCCCACGCGGTGCCTTCGCTGCGCTCCGGTCACCGGGTGGCGCTTCGCGCCGCGAAGCCCGGCCCCGCTGCGCGGGGCGGTCAACGGGCCTGCGGCCCGGGCAGCAGTAGGGGTGGCTTTCTCTCCGGTTGGCCTCTGCGGGTTCTGGGGGCTTGACGCCGGGTCAGCGTCTACGGGACCAGGTGCTGCCGATTCCCGCAACGTGCAGGGCTAGTGCGGTCAGCCCCAGGAGCATGACGTTGACTGACGAGAACGTGTGATTGGTGCTGATCTCGGCCGCGTTGATGAGGAACGCGATGAAGAACAGCACTGCCGCGACTATGCCGAGCATGACGAGCCCCTCTCATAGGAAGTGAAGCCCGTATGCCCGGCCATCGCCCCTACAGACATGGGCGGCGCCTCCGAAGTGGTCTGGCCGGCTTGTGCAGGCGGGCTGACGGCTCCTCAGGCGTGGACGTGGCGGGTACTTGCTGCCTTGTGTGAAGCGGCGTGATGCGCGGGCCGGCCTGTCGGGGGGACTGCGAGACGCCGCAGGGACAGGTCGGCGGTGGCGAGGAGAGCGGTGAAGACGGCCAGGAGGAGGACGGACACCCACATCTGCCGGCTCCCGGGTGCCTGCCAGCCGGTCCAGGCGGCGGATGCCGCCCACAGCAGGACGCCCGCGGTGTAGAAGGAGCGGACGCGGTGCAGCTGCCGCACGGTCTGCAGGAACTGGATGCGTTCGGTCTTCGGTGCCATGGGGGCCGTGTACCCCGATGTGCCGCGACCATCTGGGCGGAAGGAATCTTGTGTCGGGGGCTTTCCGGGGAATCTCGCACGTCTGCATTTTCGATGTGATGCAGCATGTAGCATTGGCGTAATTCAGGGACACCCGGTGGGGAGCGGTTTGTGTGTTGATCTACGAGTATCTTCCGCATGAGCTTGCCCGGCTCGGGGTGGTCGCGAAAGCTGCCGGACTCGATCAACGTCGGATAGCCGCTCAGGTCTGCCTGGCTCGGGAACGCGCCGGGAGGGCGAGGACGGCCCCGTCCGAACCCCATCACTTGAGCGAGGTGTTCATCGCGGAGTTGCGGCGCCTTCAGTGGGAGCGGATCGCCGGTCTCATGGAGAAAGATCGGATGGCCGCGTACGTGCCCTCCCGCGACTCGCGTGCCATCCGCTACGAAGAGCGGCGTCTGCAGCGGTTGATGACAGACGTGGCCGAGGCCGAGCGGTCAGGTGTCGCGGCTCCGGAAATCCGGCGGCACCGCGTCTACCGGATCGATGCCCGGCCCACCGCCGGCAGCTCCAGCCCGGACATGCCTGCCCCCGCCGTCCACCTGATGGCGGCATCACCCGGTGAAGCGGCCGCGAGAGCCTGGGCCATCCACGGAGGAGACGGCGGCCTCTACGGGCGCGGCGGATACCGGATCGCTTCCGTCACACAAATCCTTCCCGAGCCGGGAGAACTCTTTTGATCCAGCTCCGAGAACACCAGGTGGAACAGAAATCACGGTTCCAGAAATGGGTCGGATTCCCTGCAAGATCACCTGTGCCCCCGGGAGGGATGCGGGGCACGATCGTGTCCGCGACCGGATCGGGCAAGACGATCACCGCCGCCGCATGCGCGCTGGAATGCTTCCCGGGCGGGCGGATCCTCGTCACTGTGCCGACTTTGGACCTGCTCGTGCAAACCGCCCAGGCGTGGCGGGCGGTGGGGCACCGCTCCCCCATGGTGGCGGTGTGCTCGCTGGAGAACGACGCGGTACTGAACGAGCTGGGGGTGCGCACCACCACCAACCCGATCCAGCTCGCTCTGTGGGGCGGGCACGGGTCGGTCATCGTGTTCGCCACGTATGCCTCCCTGGTGGACCGCGAGGACTTCGACGACCCGATGGGCCAGGGGAAGGTTCGTGGGCCGCTGGAGGCCGCTCTGGCGGGCGGAGAACGGCTGTACGGACAGCAGATGGACGGTTTCGCGCTCGCCATTGTCGACGAAGCTCACTCAACCGCAGGTGATCTTGGCAGGCCCTGGGCCGCGATCCACGACAACGCTCGCATCCCCGCCGGCTTCCGGCTGTACCTGACCGCGACCCCGCGCATCCTCGCCGCGCCCCGCCCTCAGAAGGGCACGGACGGCCAGGAGGTGGAGATCGCGTCGATGGGCCAGGACTCCGAGACCTACGGGCCCTGGCTTGCCGAGCTCGGGCTGAGCGAGAGCATCGAGCGGGGCATCCTCGCCGGATTCGAGATCGACGTGCTGGAGATCCGCGACCCCTCCCCGGTCCTCGGGGAGTCTGAGGAGGCGCAGCGGGGCCGGCGCCTGGCGCTGTTGCAGACCGCGCTCCTGGAGCACGCCGCCGCGTACAACCTGCGCACCGTGATGACGTTCCACCAGAAGGTGGAGGAAGCGGCGGCCTTCGCGGAGCAGCTGCCGAAGACGGCCGCGCAGTTGTACGCGAACGACGCCTCCGACGACGACCTGGCGGCCGCGGACCGGCTGCCCGCGTCGTCGATCGACGCGGAGTTCTACGAGCTGGAGACCGGCCGCCACGTCCCGCCGGGCCGCGTGTGGTCGGCGTGGCTGTGCGGCGACCACCTCGTGTCCGAACGGCGCGAGGTACTGCGGCAGTTCGCCAACGGCATCGACGCCGCCGGCCGCCGGGTCCACCGCGCGTTCCTCGCCAGCGTTCGCGTGCTCGGGGAAGGCGTCGACATCACCGGCGAACGAGGCGTGGAAGCCGTCTGCTTCGCCGACACCCGCGGCTCCCAGGTCGAGATCGTGCAGAACATCGGCCGCGCGCTCAGGTTGAACCGCGACGGCACCACGAAGGTCGCGCGGATCATCGTGCCCGTGTTCCTGGAGCCCGGCGAGGACCCGACCGACATGGTCGCCAGCGCCTCGTTCCGCCCCCTCGTAGCCGTCCTTCAGGGCCTGCGCTCACACGATGAACGACTCGTCGAGCAGCTCGCCTCCCGCGCCCTCACCCACGGCAAGCGCAAGGTGCACATCCGGCGCGATGAGGAGGGGCGGATCGTCGGGGCCGGCGCCGAGGGCGAGGACCAGGAGCAGGACGACACCGACGCCGCTGCCGAGTCGGCCCTGCTCCACTTCTCCTCTCCACGGGACGCCGCCACCATCGCCGCGTTCCTGCGCACCCGGGTCTACCGGCCGGAGTCCCTGGTGTGGCTCGAGGGCTACCAAGCCCTCCTCCGCTGGCGGAAAGAGAACCACATCACCGGCCTCTACGCCGTCCCCTACGACACGGAGGTCGAAGTCGGCGTCACGAAGGACTTCCCGCTGGGCAGGTGGGTGCACCAGCAGCGAAAAGCACTGCGGGCCGGGGAACTGGAGCCGCGGCGCAAGGAGCTCCTGGACGCTCCCGAGACCGGGATGGTCTGGGAGCCGGGCGAAGAGGCGTGGGAGAACAAACTCGCCGCGCTGCGCTCCTACCGGCGGGCCACCGGGCATCTCGCCCCGCGTCAGGGCGCCCTCTGGGGCGAGAGCGAGGCCGAGGGCCTGGTGCCCGTCGGGCAGCACATGGCCAACCTTCGCCGGAAGGGCGGCCTAGGCAAGGACCCCGAGCGGGCGGCGGAGCGCGCAAAGCAACTGACCGCAGTCGACCCGGACTGGGACTGCCCCTGGCCGCTCGACTGGCAGCGCCACTACCGCGTCCTCGCCCACCTCGCCGAGGACGAACCCGGCGGTGTCCTGCCCGACATCGCCCCCGGAGTGCTGATGGACGGCGACGACATCGGACGATGGCTCGCACGGCAACGCCAGGCGAGCACCTGGGCGCAGCTGTCCACCGAGCAGCAGAAGCGGCTGTCCAAGCTGGGCGTGAAGCCCGTCCAGCCGGCATCTCCGGCCCCTGCCGCCACGCGTGCGACGAAGGGCCCGAGCAAGGCACAGCAGGCCTTCCAGCGCGGCCTTGCCGCCCTCACCCAGTGGGTCGAGCGGGAGGGCCAGCGGCCGGTCCCGCGCGGCCACAGTGAACAGATCACGGTTGACGGTGAAGCGGAGCCGGTGGCCGTCAAGCTGGGCGTATGGGTCTCGAACACCAAATCGAGGCGCGACAAACTCACCCGGGAACAGCTGGAAGCGCTGAGGAAACTGGGCATGCAGTGGGCGTGACGAACAGTCCGGGCACAGGGGAATCGAGTCTGGCCCGTCACACGGGTCTGGTGAGCTTTGGGTAGGGCCGGTAGTGAGCGACTCCCGCGTAGGACATCCCCAGGGAGACAGTGAGGATCTTGGCGTCGAGTTCGTCGGCGAGAGCAAGCAGACGTGTGGAGCGCAGAACTCGGGGCAGCAGGCCGGCGGGCGCGAGGCTGTCGCGGATATGGGCGGCGCCGGCAGGTCCGTGGTGTGTTCGGGTGAGCCTGGTGACGAGCAGGTGGCGATTGCCCGTACCGAGTCGGCGCCGGTGCTCCTGGCAGCGCTGCAGCGCCTTCCACGTCGCGCTGTCCAGTGGGAGATGCACTGATCTACCGGGAAAGCGGACGCTGTGGCGGTCGGGGTCGATGTCGGCGTCGGTGAACCGGCGCAGCTCGGTGATGGTTGCTGCGTGGAGGAGAGCGGCGAGGCCGATGAAGGCCTCGTGCGGGTGGATGTCGTTGTTGGTGGCCCACCGTTCGTACAGGGTGCGCTGCCTGGCCGGGGTGAGGGTGGGTCCGTGAAATCCCCTCTGCTGGACGGCGGTGATCGGGTCCGTGGGGTTGTGGAGGATGGCCCTGGAGTAGTGGGCGTGAGCGAAGAACTGACGCATGCCCGCGAGGTGGGAGGCGCGGCGGGCCGGGGCCAGGGCAAGGAAGGACTCCAGGTCTGCGGTGGTGACGCTCGCCCAGGCCCTGTGTCCCTCAAGATGGAGGGCCAGGTCCCGGATGGTGTCCAGACGGATCTCAACGGTCTCCAGCCGGTTCGGGCGCAGCCCGAGCTGCTGGGCTCGCTCGCGCTGGAGCAGCAGGAAATCTGCGAAGGCGGCGGCCTGGGGGCGCAGTGGGCCGGGGACGGCCCCGATGCGGCGGGTGCGGCGGGCTGCTGCGCGCCGGTCGGCGAGGTCCGGTGGCGGGGCGAGGCGGCCGTGGGTGCGGAAGAAATCGGTGAGCGCTCCCACGAGTTCGGGTGCACTGCTGCGGGCGTGCGCGAGCAGCTCTCCGGGGTCGCCGGTCGCGACCGCGGTGATCAGACGTGCGGTGGCGGCGACGATGTCGGCCGCGTAGATGGGGTGGCGGTGATCTGCGAGGTGTGCGGCAAAGTCGCTCCACCAGGGTGGTACGGCAGGCATGCGCTCGGCCCAGCCGACCGCACGGGTGATGACGGTGTGCGGTGAGTGCTCGTAGCAGCATTTACACAGGTCCTTGGCCCACTGGCCGCTGGTGCCACAGCGTTCACAGTATGCCGGGGGCGGTGCGGTGGCCGGATCGGTGCAGGTCCGGCAGCGCCGGGTCGCCGCGTCGAGGGTGCGCCGACGCCCGCAGTGCCGGCACGGGCCCCGTGCCCGTCGGCCCTCCGAGCGGTGCCGGCAGGCCGCGCACAGGTCCTGGGCGGATCGCCGTGGAGCGCCGCACAGGGCGCAGGTCCGTGAGCACCAGGCGCAGCGGCCGGTGTCGGGTCGCAGCCGGCGCAGGCGGTGGCAGGCCGGGCAGGTGTCCCTGGCCGTCCGGGGTACGGCAGCGGCACAAGGCGCGGGTGGGTTCGCGGCGGGCTCGGGTGCGGTCACAGCGGTGGCAGTGATCGGTGGCGGGACGCGGACTGCTGTTACGGAGGCTGCCGGTCGGGGACCGGGTCGGGGCGCGGCGGAGGCATTGAGGGTGCGGTGGATCCGGGCAGGGTCAGCAGGTCGCCGGGGGTGCAGTCGAGGGCGGCGCACAGTGCGGCCAGGGTGGACAGCTTCACCTGGGAAGGCTGTTTGGTGAAGAGGGCGGACACCGATGCCGCGGACAGTTCGAGACCGGTGCGCTCGGCCAGGAGACGGCGCAGTTCGGTGCCGGTCCAGATGCCGCGCTGTGCCGCGGTCATGCGCAGTTTCCACTCCACCACCGGTGGCGGGGCGGGTGTCTCCACGGCACGCAGAGGAGGTGTTGTCACGGGGAATCCCGGAGGTCAGCCGGCCAGGCCGGTCAGGGCTCGGGACGTGGCGCGGCGCCAGGCATCCTCGACGAAGGTGAGGCAGGGCCGGACGTAGGCCATGGTGGAGGCGATGTGCTCGTGGCCAAGCAGTTGCTGGACGGTGATCAGGTCCATGCCCTGTTCGTAGTGGTGGGTGGCGCAGGCGCGGCGCAGGTCGTGCGGGGTGAACTGGTCACCTTCGATGCGGCCTTCGGTGTCCAGAAGGCGGGCCAGGCGATCGCGTACGGTTTCCGGCTTCAGCGCCGCGCCGTGGGCGTCGCAGAACAGTGCGGCGGTATCGGGAAACAGGGGGCGGATGTCGCTCTGGTACCAGGCAAGGATCCGGTCCAGGCCGTCCAGCATCGGGGCCCATCTCGGGCGTGGTCCCGAGGTGTTGGCCGCCTTGCCGAACCGCACGTGGAGCTTGCCGGACGGGCCGAGTTCGGGGTGGACGTCGCACAGTTCCAGGCGGAGGGCTTCACTCAGCCGCGGCGCGGAGTGGTACAGGGTGCGCCACAGCGCGTAGTCCCGGGCCGCGGCCGGGTAGTCGGACACGGTGGCCAGGCGGGCGCGGGCATGGGCGAAGAAGGCCGTGAGGCGTTCCGCGGTGGGCGGCAGCCGGTGCGCGGGCTCGTCCCGGACGTGGCGCAGCCGGTTGAAGCGGTCCAGCGGATCACCCACGGCGGTGCCGTACAGGGCGCGGATCTCACTCACGTAGCGCAGGCGTACGAACGTGTGGAAGGCGCGCAGCATGTCCAGGTAGCGGCGTCTGGTTCCCGCGGTCCGGCCCGCGAGCAGCAGGGTGTGGAGCATCGCGTCCACGTGGGCGGGCTCGATCTGCCACACCGGGCGGTCGAAGTGGGCCAGCACCCGGGGAAGCAAGGAGGTGTAGGCGCCGATCGTCGTCGGGGCGAACCCCCGCACCACCCACGTCGCGGCGAACGCCCGGACACAGCCGGCCTGGAACACCCACACGTCCCGTGCCCGTCCGGCATCGCCGGCATCGGGGCCCCAGTCAGCGAGCCCGCCCTCCACCAGCCGGAGAAAAGGCCTCTCCCCCACACTCCACCACCATCACGTCGACGACCCCCGGCTAAGGCAGCACCTGAATCCTGCGCGCGCCACCGAAGTCATCAACGAGACAGTTGGAGAAAGGCAACTCCCGCCTTACGAACAACCCCGCACCCCACACCACTACCGACCCCAAGCCGAGAGGTCGCACTCAGGCACCGTCAGCTGCAGCGCCGCCAGCTCAGATGGTAGACGGTGGTCAGGCTTCCGTCGGTGGAGTCCATCGTCATGAAACTGGTCGTGGTGGCCGGGTTGGAGGTGCCTGCGCTGACGTTGAGTTGGGTGTTGATGGCGAGGTCGCGGGTCGCGCCGCAGGGTGCGTAGACGATCGATCCGATAGGGGTGGCGTCGCTGGCCTGCCAGTCGTTGTCCATGGGCCCGTAGAAGGGGTGCGGGATGGTGGCGGTCTGGGACTGGCCTTGGAAGTAGTAGTTTGCCTGCTCCTTGCCCGATGCCCCGGCGGCCAGGTGAGCGTAGCCGCGGTAGTCGGCCGACGCGACACCGTAGGTGAAGCCTTGAGGGGCGTTCACGCGGACCATGATCTGGCAGTTCTTGCGGAAGTCGGTCGGCTTGGCCCCGATACCGACCTGGGCGAGGTAGTTGCTGTACGTCACGGTGAAGGCGGTGTGGTCTGGCGCGGCGGTGACAGAGGCCGTCCCGGCCGGACAGCCGGAGCCGTTCACCGTCACTAACCCAACGGTGAACTGAGGCGGGGGTACATCTGCGGGACGAGCGCTGGCGGTGGTGGCACCGGCCACCGACAATGCCAGGAGCGTTGCGGTCACACCCGCTCTAGCAATTCTGCGACGAGCCATCGGGCTTCCCTTCAAGATCCGCCCAGGCTGAACCGACAGCAGACAGCAGCCCGGGCACGAGAACAAACGAGCACCAGAGAATGATCACCTTAGGTCCACGAATCCAACACACACAGCAACAGTTCCAGCCGACCACAACCCGATACAGGCAACCGGATGACTGAGGTGTCGCCAGGACTGCTACCCATAGGTCGGCGGCGATCTTCCCGGCAAGCAGGTCGGGCCTTGACCAGGCCCCCGGCCGGCGCCTCGCCCTCTGCCGTAACCGCGCCCGGGAGGAACACGGCCGCCGCCACCGCGAGGACACCAGCAAGGCGGCTACGAGTAGGTACGGCCTGGAAAGTCGGCTGGAAGTGGTTGCTGTGCGTACGGAAGGCGCAGCTTAGGGTGAGCCTCCTTGTCGTTCTCGTGCCCAGACCTTTGCCTGCTGTCGGTTCAGGCTGGGCGGATCTTGAAGGGAAGCCTGATGGCTCGTCGCAGAATTGCTAGAGCGGGTGTGACCGCGTCGCTCCTGGCGTTATCGGTGGCGGGTGCCACCACTGCCACCGCTCATTCCTCGAGCGCCACGCCGCCGTGGTTCACAGTGGAGTTGGTGACCGTCAATGGTTCCGGTTGCCCGGCCGGGACGGCCTCCGTCGACCCCGCCCCGGACCGGACCGCCTTCACCGTGACATACAGCGACTACCTGGCGCAGGTCGGCGTCGGAGCCGGACCGACCGACTTCCGCAAGAACTGCCAGATCATGGTCCGGGTGAATGCCCCCCAGGGCTTCACCTACGGCATCGCGAAGGCCGACTACCGCGGTTACGCCTCCCTGGCCAGCGGGGCCTGGGCCAGGGAACGGGCGAACTACTACTTCCAGGGCCAGTCCCAGACCGCCAGCATCCCCCACCCCTTCTACGGCCCGATGAATGACAACTGGCATGCCACCGACGCCACTCCGGTCGGGTCAATCGTCTACGCCCCCTGCGGAGCAAGCCGCGACCTAGCCATCAACACCCAGCTCAACGTCGGCGCCGGCAGCTCCAACCCGGCCACCACGACCAGTTTCATGACGATGGACTCCACCGACGGAAGCCTCAACACCATCTACCACCTCAGCTGGAACCAATGCCCCTGACCCCGAGTCAAGGCCAGGCAATTGCCGAGAAAACACGCGATGGCAGTACTGACACCACCGGCCACCCAGGGTGTTCCCAACTCTCCGCTGGTGCTGGTGCGCAAGCTGGCTACAGCCCGGGCAGACGGCGTGATCTCGTGCTCCCGGCGAACTGACCTGACTCTATGAGGGCCAGACTCCTGTGCTCCCCGCCGCGATGATCGTCCGGCAGCGCCTGAGAACCATGCCGACGGCCTTATCCCGCTGGTCGCGGTGCTGCGAACCGGCAAGCGGAAGGTGTTCGCGATCAATCCCATGGCCGCCGCTCGCTACCGTGACCGGCACTCCGTCTCCCCCAAGAAGTCCGATCCCGGCGATGCCCTCGTGCTGGCGAACATCCTGCGCTGCCTCCAGCACCACAGGCTGTTCGACGAGGACACAGCTTTTCCGGCCGCACTCGCCAGGGCGGCTTGACGAGCTGAGGGCCTGAGGTGTCTACAGCGTCTCGGGGGCTACTCGATTGATGCACCGGCTGGGCTTCAGCCCGCAGGTCCCCGCGCGGCGGGTCGCCGAGCGCGACGAGCAGGCCGTCACCGCATGGAAGGAGGTGACCTGGGACGAGGTAAAAGAGCCCGGGCGGCCTGCGGGGGCTACATCTGTTTCGAGGACGAGGCAGGCTTCACCCGCCGGCCG
>NZ_JBVJVY010000093.1:0-10111 GCF_055603265.1 Streptomyces sp. NPDC037288 | reverse complement strand
GCAAGCCGAGCTGCCCGCACACCTCACTCGATATCCCCATACCAGCGGCAACGAACCCGACCAGAAGAAGCAACGCTTTGATTCTTTACGGGTTCAGCCCACGAGGCAACGCGAACGCGAGATGAAAGGATTCCGGTCGGTGGGTGCCGCGCAACGGTTCCTCGCCTCCTTCAGCGGCATCTCACTCCACTTCAGACCCCACCGCCACCTGATGAGCGCACCCGACTACCGCCTCGAGATGACCAACCGCTTCACCATCTGGAATCAGATCACCAGCATCGCCGGCCTGCCCGCCAGAGCCTGAACCACCGCTACCACCTCGGCTAGGCACATCCCGAACCGGATCACACCTCCGAACACCCGCTCAACCTGACAATGCTGGACAGGAGGTTCAGGCAGCCGGTGAACCCGGGGGTTGATCTCTTCGAAGAGGTGGCTGACGGGGACGGCGGGGTCCTGAGTCCGACGTTTGCGCAGGTGCTCGCGGTAGGGGTCGACGAGGCTGGCACGGTATTTGGGGACGCGGAGCATCCGCTCGGGCCGGTCGGCTCGCGCGTAGCGTTTGACCGTGTTCAGGGCCAGTTGCAGGCGGCGGGCACACTCCAGCAGGCCTACGCCCTTCTCGAGCAGGCCGTGGACCTGGTGCCAGCGTTCCAGGGTCGTCTGTGCGCGGGGCCCTTCGTGCAGGGGCGCGTCCAGCACGGCGGCCCAGCAGGTGCTGTGTGCCTTCACCTCGCTCAGGGAGGCTTGGCACATGTTGTGTCACAGGTGCCACCTGTCCGCGAACTGCACTGCGTCGGGCAGGGCGCGGCGGATGGCCTCGGCATAGGTCGCGGAGCCGTCACGGCACACGGCCTCGACGCCCGGATGCTCGCGCAGCCAAGCTTCCAGCGTGTCGGCGGTGCGGTCGGTCAGCGCGTCGATGCGCTCATGGGTCTCGGCGTCGATCACCACGGTGGCATAGCGCTGGCGCCGACGCAGAGCGAAGTCGTCGACGCCGATCACGTGGGGTGTCCGCCCGGTGGGCAAAGGGATGCGCAGCAGGGTGCGCAGGGCTGTGTGGCGAGACAGGCCCGCCGCGAGTATCGCCAGCAAACGTGATCCCGCCCGGCCCGCTAACTCCTTGACCACGGCCTTGACCTGCATGGTCAGGCGGGCCATGCGTCGCTGGTAGCGTTCCAGCACTCCGGGCACCTGCTCGCGGAAGGTCTGCCGGCAGCCGCGCGTGGGACACGCCAAGCGCCGCACCCGCACACGGACCACCACCCGCCGTCCGTCGACCGGCATGTCGGCCAGCGTCCGCAAGTGATATCCGTGCACGCGCCACGATGCCCCGCACACCGGACAGACCGCGGTGCGCTGCGGGGTCCGTGCCCGCACCACGATCCGCTCGCCCTCGTCGGCCACATCCTCTATGGCCAGCGGTGAAAAACCCGAAAACACCACCTGCACAAGCTCGTTGACATCCTCCACGCGAGTATCAACGACCCTCACTACTCTCCGTTACCACCGAATGTGAGACAGGGCCGTTAAGTTGACACACCCGCATCGTCCATCCAGGCTGTGTGGCACTGTGTCCCGTTCGTGTTCGGGTCCTGGAAAGGGAGCCGCCACTGACACCCCGCCGCGGGAGGGCCGCGCGGAGCGACGTCACCGGCGGGTCGATATCCGACGAGGTTGAGTTCTACCGGCGGCGTGGCTGTGCTTGCGCTGCCAGAACGGGCGGCAGAGCATGTACGGAGAAGACCTCGCCTGACGCGGCTTCGGGTAGATGTGCAAGGCTCGCGGTCCAGGCGATGAGGCGGGCTGCGGTGTGCACGCAGTCGGGAGCGTCTGGTCCGCCCATGTCGGTCGGTATCCAGCCGGGATCGACGGCGTTGACCACAATGTGGTCCGGCCGGAGCGCCAGCGACAGGTTGACTGTCGCGAGTTCGAGCGCGGCCTTTGAAGCGCGGTAGCAGGTGTACTGTCCGTTCGCGCGTTCCGTTCGGGCCTCTGCGCTGCTGACGTTGACGATGCTGGCGCCGCCGGCCGCGCGCAGCAGCGGGAGGAAGGCCAGCGTGGTCAGCACAGGGCCGCCGACGTTGGTGAGCAGAGTCGTTCGGCAGGCTTCCGGGGTGAGCGAGGTGAGGCGCGCGTCCTCGGGAAGGAAGACGCCGGCGTTGTTGATCAGGGCGTGAAGGGTGCCTCCCGTATGGTCGGCGATCCGCTCAGCGGCCGTCTGAAGGGTGGCCGGGTCGGTGACGTCCAGGGAGACGGGGACGGCTTGGCCACCGCGCGCGGCCACGGTGGCCACAAGCGGGTCCGTGGTCGAGGTCCTGCGGTGACCGGCGAGGACGACCCAGCCCTGTTCGGCGAGCAGTTCGGCGGCTGAGCGGCCCAGGCCGCGGTTGGCCCCGGTGATCAGGGCGTACCGTGTACGGTTCGGTCCAGAGCCGGATTGAGCCCGGCCGGGTGCGTTGCCGTGGGTGGGGGCGTTGGTCATGCCGGGCGCCCGTGGGGTGCCGGCGTCGTGCCGGCCCAGTTCCGGATGCGGCTGCGGTAGGCGGCCAAGGCCTCAGCCGGGGCGCAGCCACCGTTGATCCGGTGCAGTTCCTCGGTCAGCACGAGTGCTTCGGTGAGATCGTCCTCGGTCAGTTCGTCCGTGCGCATCACCACGTTGAAGCTGGTGAACTGGTCCTGGTCTTGCCGGATCCAGCCTTCGTCCAGGGCCAGCTCGTGCAGGGTTGTGCCGGGGTACGGGGTGATCACTCCGATGTTGAATTCCTCGGACGACAGTCCCAGTTCCAGGATGAATTCCAGGGTGTTGGCGATGGACTGCCGGGTCTCGCCGGGCAGACCGAAGAGCAGGAGGAAGAGCATGTTCAGGCCGGTCTGCCGGGCTGTGCGGTGGAACGCTCTGACGGTGTCCAGGCCGAGTCGCTTGCGGACGGCGGTGTCGTGCATGCGCGCGTCCCCGCTCTCCACCCCCACCTCCACGCCCACACAGCCGGCGTCGACCATGACGCGGATCAGTTCCTCGTCGAGCCGGTCGATCCGGGTCTCGCACCACCATCGGATGCCTGCCCCGGTCTTTTTGACCGCTTCGCACAGGGCCAGCGCGCGCCGCCGGTCGAAGGTGAAGACAGGGTCGCGGAAGACCACGGCGGTGATACCGAGCTGCGCGCACTGCTCGAACTCGGCAGCGATCCGTTCGACGGGGTACGCCCTGACCTTCTTGCCCTCGCCCAGGGGGTAAGGGCAGTAGAAACTGCAGGGGTAGGGGCAGCCGAAGCTGGCGTTCATCGTGGTGATGCGCTCCTCGGGAAGTGCCGGGAACACGTAGCGACGATGATCGACGAGATCACGAGCCGGCAGCGGTTCGTCGGCCAGATCGCCGTAGACGTGCGGCAGGCCTCCCGGGTCGCGTGCGGTGGCCGCGGTGATCAGTCCGGGGATCGCAAGGGAACCGGCGGCTCGGGCTTCGGCCAGGTGTCCCAGGCTCGGTATCGCCTCGGGCAGGATCAGGGCTTCGCAGCCGCTGGTGGTGAGGATCTCCTGCCACTGGTCGTGCCCGCGGATACTGGTGTAGGCGAAAGCCCGCAGTCCGGCCGCGGCGAACTCGGTCAGCCTGCAGACGTCCTCGCGCATGGCCGCCAGTGACACCTGGCAGATCACGATGTCCGCCTCGGTCCGTCCCCGTCGCGCATCCGCAAGCGGCCGGAGGGAGCCGTCCACCTCCTCGTCCACGATGCGCGGCACATATCCCGCAGCCCGCAGGACTCCTGCGATACGGAGCAGATCCAGGGGCGGCAGGACGTTGCGCTCACCCGGGTTGACGGTTCCAAGTCCGCCCGCGTACGTGCGCTGAAGCTTGGGCCCGAACGATGTCTTGGGACTGACGAGAAGGACCCTCCGGGCGGCTTTGCGGCTCGCCGCCTCTGTGTCATCCGCCAAGGCAATCTCCTTCTGCCGGACTGCTATCGGATACAGGAGGTGCTCTCGTTCGTCAGCGTCAATGCCTACCTATCGGTGCAGGCACCGAAACGGCCAGGATCCGGCCGCAGATCGCCCGGCTGGAGCCCAGTCGAGCCGTCAGCGGCCGGTCACACGAGCATGGCGCAGGCCGACGGTGCCTGGCCAAACCCCCTTGACGACGGTGGCCTTGTTCAGGCGGAGGCAGGGTTTCGAAAGGGCGAAGCGGAGGGAGCACATTGGATGTCGGCGACGACCTGTGCGGCCCATTCGACGGGGGTGTGGCGATCGAGGAGGGCGGCGAGGCGTTCCAGGTGAGTGTGTTGCCGGGCAAGCGGGAGGGTGAGCGCTTGGTGGAGGGTGCGGGCCAGGTCGTCGCCGTCGTGGGGGTCGGTGAGCAGAGCGGCCGCGCCGAATTGGGCTGCGGCGCCGGTATGCCGTGACAGAACCAGGACGCCGGGCATGCCGGCGGCATGGCGGGCGGCGACGTACTCCTTGGCGGTCAGGTTCATGCCGTCCGCGTGAGAGGTCACCCACAGGACGTCTGCTTGCAGAAAGTGGTCGACCACTTCGGTGAACGGCACAGACCAGGGGCGGTAGTCGATGGGGCGCCACTCGGCAGTGCCCCATATGCTGTTGACGGCGGCGATGCGCTGTTCGAGGAGGCGGCGGGTGGCGTCGTAGGCACGGATGCCGGGTTCCGGCGGGGGGCATACGAGCCGAAAGCACAGTCGGCCCCGCAGGTGAGGGTGACGGGAGAGAAGCCGGTGCAGCGCTTCGGCCTTCTCCACCGGCGCCTTGGCGTAATCGAGGCGTTCGACCGACAGGACGAGGGGACCGGAAGGTGTTCGCCTGCCTTGGTGGGCCGCGGCACGAGCGTGGGCGAGATCCTCGACCGCGGGGCGGTCGATGCCGAGCGGATGGACGCCGGTGCACGGGATGCGCGAGGAGCCGGCCATGGTGCGACGGAAGTTGGCGGCGAAGGTGTCCGTGTGAAAGCCCGCCCAGTCGAGGGCCGACAATGATGCGCGGATCTGCGTGGCGGTGGGCAGCGCGGCGAAGACGTCTGGCGATGGAAAAGGGGTGTGGTGGAACAGTCCGATCCGCAGATCAGGGCGGTCCCGGCGAAGCAGAGCGGGAGCAAGCCACAGGTTGTAGTCGTGGAGCCAGACCGTGGCGCCTTGTGCGGCCTGGGCCGCGATGTGATGGGCGAAGCGAGCGTTAACCTCCTCGTAGCGGCCCCAGGAGGACTCGTCGAAACGCATCAGATCGGGCCGGGACATCAGCACAGGCCATAGGGATTCCTTGCACGCTCGGTGGAAATAGGCCCCCCAGTCGGCAGAAGAGAGCGGCAGCAGAGCCAATGGCAGTCCCGTCCCACGGCCGTCCAGCGGGGCCGTTCGGCTTGTGGCGTCACCGGTGACCGCGGCGGCCGCCCACACGGCATCCGCGGTGCCGGCGGCGACGCGGCGCAGGACGGGCAGAATGCCGTTGGGACTCACAGGGGGCTGCCAGCCGCCGGTGGTCCACTGGGCAGGAGGGCGGTGGTATCCGATCACCAGCCGGTTGACGCCGCTCACCCAGCCGAGGCGGCGCAAGGCTGCGAGGATGCCGCCCGCGCCCTCCTCGTGGGTGTGCTGCACCCTGGCGCCGGAGGGGACTCGTTCGCGCAAGGCCTGTTCGGCGTTGCCCACCACGACCGCGTGTGCGCCGATCCTGAGCAGGGACACGTCGTTGAGTGAGTCACCCGCGACAAGGACGGACTCCATCGGCCAGCCCTGCTTGGCCGCCAGCAGCGACAGCGCACTGCCCTTGCCCGCCCGCGGGGGCAGAACATCGAAGTACCGGCCCTCCGAGTACACCCAGGAACAGCCCAGCTCCTCCACCACCGCGCACAGTTCGGCCGTCAGATGCTGCGGCTGGAGGTAGAAGGAGCACCGCCCTTCCTGAGGCACCGGCTGATAGGTGAGAGCCGTGAAGCCCTTGAGCGCGGCACGGACCCTTCCCGCTCCCGGCCACCCGCTGCGCAGACACTCCTGCACAACGGCCTCCGGGGTGAAATCGTCGCCGTCGACGACACTGGCCCCGACATCAGCGATGATCCAGCGCGGGGTCGGCACCAACGACTCCCGCAGCACCTCACGGACGGAGGGCAGAGAACGGCCGGTTGCGAACACGACCGTGATCTCCGGATGGCGGTCCAGCGCCTCGCGAAGCTCCCGGCGTTGCCCGGCACCACCGCCAAGTAACGTACCGTCCAGATCAGTCACCAGCACCCGTAACGAATTCCGGGTTCCTGAACGACTGTCCGGCCCACCGCCCGGCCTGCCGCCCTCCTCACCGCACCTGGCCGATCCAGACACCGCACCCCCCTGTCACCGCTGACCAACTGAGACAGCAAGCCTCTCCACCGGCAACCATAAGTAATCGCCCGCTCACGAACGGTGCATGTCCCGAGCCTGACGGCCAGGACGCGATCCAGGGTGTGGATCTCCGTCTCGCCGGTGATGTTCTCTCCGGCTTCCTTGGCGGCAGAGCCGGAGAAAACGATCCGGGCTCGGCGTCAATCCCCCTCGATCTGTGGTGCGGCGGAAAGCACCGCTCGTGCGATGGCCGGTGGTCAGCGGGTGCTGCGGTGGTGGCGGTCGAGGTGAGCAGCGGCGATTTCGGCCAGGGCGGGTCCGGTGTCCTCGTAGGCGAGCG
This sequence comes from Streptomyces sp. NPDC037288, assembly GCF_055603265.1. Classification (NCBI taxonomy): domain Bacteria; kingdom Bacillati; phylum Actinomycetota; class Actinomycetes; order Kitasatosporales; family Streptomycetaceae; genus Streptomyces; species Streptomyces sp. NPDC037288. The sequence continues at coordinate 3,454 of NZ_JBVJVY010000093.1, read as the reverse complement.
GGGCCAGGTCGGGCGGGGGGATGTAGCCGTCGGGCATGGCGGCGTAGGCCTGCTCCATCATGCGGGCGTAGGCGTAGGCCAGTGCGTCGGGCCAGGCCCCGGTCAGGGGCGGGCGCATGCGCATCTCAGCGGCCAGCGCGGCGTGGTGGGCGGCGGCCTCGGTGACGGCCTGGTCGAGGGACAGGTCGGAGATCAGGTCCCGGCAGGGCAGCCAGGGCCGCAGCAGGGACGGCAGCTCGGTGGGTGTGGTTTTGAGGATGGCGTCTGCGAGGGCGGTGGCGATCACCGGGGAGGCGTGCAGGCCGTCGCGATGGGTTCCAGCGGCCACCCACAGCCCAGGACGGGGTGTGGGACCGATGATCGGGTGGCCGTCCAGGCCGAGGGGCCGGTTGCCGTGGTGCACCCCGGTCAGCGCGGTGGTGGCCAAGTTGTGGTGGAGCTGACCCAGCGCCGCGTCCAGCAGGGAGCGCAGGGCCCCAGGTGTGGTCGCGGTGGTGGGGGCGAGAGTGGGATGGGCGGTCGCGCCGACGTACCAGGTGCCGTCGGTCTGGGGGACGGCGTGCAGGCCGCAGGCGTAGGCCCGGTTCGGGGTACGGATCACACTGTGGAGGGACTGAGGAGCGGCGGTGGTCAGGGCGGTGCCGGCGGCGGTCAGCACCGGGACGACCGGCAGGTCCGGATCCAGGGCGGTGAGCAGCGGTGTGGTCCAGGCGCCGGCCGCAACCACCACGGTGGGGGCCGTCACGGCGTCTTCGCGGGTGATGAGCTGGTATCGGCCGCCAGCGGCAGTGGTGAGAGTACCCGGCCCGGTGCGGGCCAGGTGGGGGAAGGTGTCGAGGGCGGCATCGAGGGTGGCCAGCCATGCGCGGCCATCGAGGAAGCGTTCGACGGGCAGGAACAGGGCCCGCAGGGCACGGTCGTTGTCCAAAGGCCGGTAGCCGGGGATGCCGGCCGGATCGGTCTCCTCGCACGGCAGCCCATAGTCGGACGCGGCGCTCGTGATCGCAATCAGGGCGGCATCGTCCAGCCGCGAGGAAACCGCGTTGAGCAGGACGTGGGTACCCTCTCCCCAGCCGTCACGGGCCGGCCCCGCGGCTCCGGCCGTGGCACGAACCTGCGCGCGCCAGGCCGGCCAGCGCCAGGCAGCCTCCACTGCCAGCCGAAGGCGAAGACGGCCGTGCCGGGTACGCAGGGATAGCGGGGTGACCTCACCGAGCACGCCGAGCATCGCTCCCGCCACCTTCGACGCCCCGGCCAGCTCCTGATCACCCGACAGCACGATCCGCGCCTCCGGTGCCGCCCGGGCCAGCGCAAACGCCAATGAACGGCCCAGCACACCGGCCCCCACCACCAGCACATCCACACCACGCTCCCCCACCCACCACTCCCCTCTCCCTGACCATCCAGGGCCGCAGCCGCCGCGGTTCCAAGCCAGCGAGCGACCTCGCACAGACAAGCTCAAGACCGCCCCCGGACCGGAACCCGACACCCTCAACGCGGCGCCGTCCGCGTCCTGTCCGCCTTCACCTCGCCACATTCGCCGCCCGGTACGAACCGCGCCGCGCCCCAAACCGACTGCAAGAGAGCTGGCTCTGCGACGCCCTGCCCGAGAGCGACGCGCTGCCCGAGAGCGACGCGCTGCGCGCGGCGTCCGGTGCCCTGGTAGCGAGCGAGGTAAGAGCGCGAGTAGCCGCACGAATTGGAAGACCGTGGTTTTGTTCCCGAGAACGGGTTCTGACAGAACTTATGGACGCTGTTGGTGATCTTCATCTGTACCCGGGCGCGTGCGGGGCGGGACTGGTCTCACCGACTCGGCATCAGATCGGTCAGCGGAAATGCCCGCACGTCTTCAGTGGGGCGCGACAGGTGCAGTGTGGTGTGGAAGTAGCCGTCGGCCTCCTTCCCGTACGGGTCCTCGCCGCCTGCGGTCACCGCTTGGACGGCGTATCGCTGTTCGTCCGCGTCTGTGAAGCGTCGTTGCGGGAAGGTGTGCGTGGTGTCCTTCTCGGTGACCAGGCCGTGTGAAGCCAGGCATGCTGCGATGGACGCGTACGAGGTCGTGCGCAGCACGAAGGCCGCAACCCACACCGGGACGTGGACACCGGCCAGGAGCCGCTGGAAAGTGCGGGCAGACAGGAAGGTCGCCCCTCCGGTGATCGTGATCAGCCGGGTGTGCCGCGCGGCGCGGAGCAAGGGCGGGGAAGGGAGCGCGGTTTCGAGATTCTCGGCGAAGCCCTCGTCCAGCAGGCCGACCGCGCGTGCGTAGGAGATGGCGTTCGCCGACATGTCGAGTCCGATCACCCGTGCCGCGTCATGGCGTCGACGATCCGCGTAGTAGCTGCGGTCCCACTCGATCAGCTCGGCCGTGGTGAGCTCGGTGGCCTGCGGCGACGTGTAGTGGGAGTAGAGGTCGTCCAGTGTCACCTCATAGTTGATGAGGGCGGCGTTGATGCCGTACGAGCAGCAGATGTCCAGCACCGTTACCGGTTCTGCCGGGCGGGCTGTCTGCCCGCAGGCTGTAAGTGCCCGCCGGAAGATGCTCTGTCCGTGATGGGGCACCTGGTAATCCAGTGGACCCAGTGCCCGGAAATAGGCCCGCGGATCCGGCTGATCGTAGATGTGGTCGAACGACGTCATGCCCTCCGGGACGCCGGCCCCCGACGTCCGCGGGTCGCCAGCAGCCGATGCTCCCATACCCATGTTCCGCGCACCACTCATCCGGGTTCTCCTCACACAGCCCAGGCGTACCGTCCCGTCAGCGTCAGCGACTCCAGCAGGCTATGGGAACAAGGCGGGAAGAAAACCAGCCACGCGCCGCAGCAGGTGATCCTTCGTTCGAGGGGTTTGGGCCTCCACACCATTTCCTTGGACAAGCGGGAGCCGATAGCCGTAGCGGCATGACTTTCCTGAGGGCAGGACACCGCACTGCAGCCGCTGTCACAGCGGCGCTGGCCATCGGCGCTCTGGCATCGGTGCCAGCCTCCACCAGTACGACAGCCGCCGCAGCCCCGGTCATCCAGACCGACGCCGGTGAGAGAACCCACACCTTGAGTTGCGGCTGAAACGAGAGCAGAGGCGGTGAACGGGCCTACTACGAACACTGCGCCAGCAACCCGGCCGCACCAACTTTCGTGTGTCCGTGCTACGCGAGCGTGCTGTCACCTGGCCGGTCCGACGCAGCGGTGGTAGTCGGACCGGGGCCACTGCTTGCCCTGGGTCCACACGCTGGTTTACAGCAGACAGGCGAACGCCAGGGCACCGCCGGGTTCGATGGTGGCCCGGTCGTCGGCCAGCAGGGCCATCGCGGCGATCGCGGCCGGATCACGGACGACACGCGAGCACAGGGCCTGCAGCTCGTAAGCGGCCCGCTCATGCAGGGCTGCCGGCACAGCACAGCGAATGCCGTCCGAGGCGCGGCCGGCCGCGCCGTTGGCCGTACGGATCCACCGGGCAC
>NZ_JBVJVY010000092.1:0-10184 GCF_055603265.1 Streptomyces sp. NPDC037288 | reverse complement strand
CCCCCCCCCCCCCCCCCCCCCCCCCCCCCCCCCCCCCCCCCCCCCCCCCCCCCCCCCCCCCCCCCCCCCCCCCCCCCCCCCCCCCCCCCCCCCGCCCTTGCGTTGTGCTCTGTGCGTTGCGTTGTGCTCTGTGGGGGGGTCAGCGGCCGGCGGCGCCGTCGGCGTTGGGTCCGGCGTAGTCCTCGCCGTAGGCGCCCTTGGCGGGGCGGCGGCGGCGCATGGGGGGCTCGACTCCGTCGGCGAGGCGGCGGGCGGTGAGCAGGAAGCCGGTGTGGCCGATCATGCGGTGGTCGGGGCGGACGGCAAGGCCCTCGATGTGCCAGTTGCGGATCATGGTCTCCCAGGCGGTCGGCTCGTTGAAGCAGCCGATCTCGCGGATGGACTCCACGGTCCGGGCGAGCTGGGTGGTGGTGGCCACGTAGCAGCACAGGATGCCGCCGGGGACGAGTGCCTTGGAGACGGCCTCCAGGCATTCCCAGGGGGCGAGCATGTCGAGGATGACGCGGTCGACGTCGGTGTCGGACAGGTTGTCCTGGAGGTCGCCGACGGTGAGCTGCCAGGCGGGGTGCGGGCCGCCGAAGTAGCGCTCGACGTTCTGCTTGGCGATGTCGGCGAAGTCCTCGCGGCGCTCGTAAGAGTGCAGCATGCCCTGGTCGCCGATGGCGCGCAGCAGGAAGCTGCTGAGCGAGCCGGAGCCGACGCCGGCTTCGACGACGCGTGCGCCGGGGAAGATGTCGGCGAAGGCGAGGATCTGCCCCGCGTCCTTCGGGTAGACGACGGCTGCCCCGCGGGGCATGGACAGGACGTAGTCGGGGAGCAGGGGGCGCAGCGCGAGGTAGGCGACGTTGCCGGTGGTGCGGACAACGCTGCCCTCGGGAGCGCCGATCAGTTCGTCGTGCGGGAAGGAGCCCTTGTGGGTGTGGAAGTTCTTCCCGGCTTCGAGCGTGAACGTGTAGTGGCGGCCCTTGGGGTCGGTCAGCTGTACCTGGTCCCCGACCTTGAAGGGCCCGCGCCTGCGGGCGGCACCGGTCGGTTCGGACATGTGACCAGACTACCGGCAGCGGCGGGGGCCGCCGACCACTAGGCGGGCGGGCGGGCCATGGCCTTGACGAAGGCGCGTTCGACGTCCGCTGCCGACAGCACCCCGTAGATCTCGCCGGTTTCCTCGATCACGAGGTACTCGGTGGCCGGGGTGGCGCGCAGGACGTCGAGGAGTTCCTCCCCGGCGAGTTCGGCGGAGACGCGCATGCCGTCGGTGAGGTCCTGGGCGAGGCCGCTGACGGGGACCCAGGGGCGGCGGTGTTCGGGTACGCCGACGATGGCGGACTCGCGGACCAGGGAGAGCGGTTTGCCGTGGGCGTCGACGACGACCAGGGCGCGGGCCCCGGCGGCGTTGGCGCGGCGCAGGGCTTCGGAGAGCGGGGTGTCGGTCTGGACCGGTACGGCGCGCCGGGTGAGGGTGCGGGCGCGCAGTTCGGGGAGGTGTTCGCGCAGGCGGGCCATGCGCAGGCTGTTGCCGGCGCCGGTCCAGATGATCGCGGCGAGGATGGCGGCGAGCAGGGCGTCGGTGACGGTGTCCATGCCGCCGGTGTCGGTGCTGTCGCCGCCGAGGGCGCCGGACTGGTTGAGCAGGGGCAGGCCGATCAGGACGGCGACGGCGAGGGCGCGGCCGACCCAGGCGGCGGCGATGGTGCCGCTCATGGGTTTGCCGGTGATCTTCCAGACGACGGCGCGGAGCATGCGACCGCCGTCGAGGGGCAGGCCGGGGAGGAGGTTGAAGATCGCCACGATGAGGTTGGAGATCATGAGGCCGGCCAGCAGGACGCCGGGGACGGTGCCGGGCTCGACGGGTTTCATGGCGAGGTAGAACAGTCCGGCGAGGACGAGGGAGAGCAGCGGTCCGACGAAGGCGAGGACGAATTCCCGGCCGGGGGTCTCGGCCTCCTTCTCGATTTCGGAGACGCCACCGAAGAACTGCAGCTGGATGCGGCGGACCGGGAGCTTGAAGCGGATCGCGGCGACCGTGTGGGCCAGTTCGTGGACCAGGACGGAGGCGTAGAAGGCGACGGCGAAGAACAGGGAGACCAGGTAGCGGGCGGCGCCCAGCTCGGGCAGCACGCGGTCGAGCTGGCCGCCGAAGACCCAGGTGATCAGGGCGGCGACGAGGAACCAGCTCGGCGCGACGTAGACCGGGACGCCGAACGGCCGGCCCATGAGGATGCCGCCGCCGGGTTCCTTGGGCCGTGGCTGCGGCGGCTCACCCTTGGCGATACCGGAGTGGGCGAGCGACCTGTGCTCGTGGTGTGCGTCGCGCGGGGTGCCGGCACCGGGGTCTGGGGCGCCCTCGGGGCGGGTGCTGTCCGTGCCGCCGGTGTGACCGGCCGTGGTGCTGGTCCCGTCGGCGTCCGGGTCACTGCCGGTTCCGCCCGTCGCTCCGCTCCCACCGGTGGCCTCCGCGCCGCCGGTCGCCCCCTCGGTGTCCGGACGGCCGCTGGCGCCTGTGGCCTCCGCCTCGCCGGTCGGCCTCCGGGCGTCGGTGCCGGGGGTGTCGGTGGTCTCGGTGCCGGGGGCGGCTGGGGGTGCCGAGGGTTCCTGGGGTTCCGGGCCGGCGTGGTGGGTGGGGCCGGTCGTCGGGGCCGTAGGACCCGCGGGGTGCTCGGCCGGCTCGTCGTTGCCGGACCGCGGCTGCCCGCTCCCGCCGCTCACGTCCACGGTGTCCCCTCGTTCGAAGCGTCTTCCGCACCTGCCGGACGGAAGGGTCTCTGGTCGATGGTATGCGGCCGTGGTGGCGCGTTTCGCCCCGGCACCCCTTGTGTTTGCCCCACGGTCGCGCCGCCGGGACGGGCGGCGGCTGGGTGACTGTCAGTGGTGGGCCGTAAGGTCTGTGGACATGGACAGCAGCATCGAGGACGCGGGAGCCCGGTCGGGCCGCGCCGAGCAGACGGGTCCGGGCGAGGCGCCGCGGCCGACACCCATGACGGCTCCGCCGGCGCCGACGCCGATCCCCTCGACGACTGCGCAGGCGACCGGCGCATCCCCCGCCCCCGAGACGCCCCCCGCCACCGGCGTCGCACTCGGGCCGGAGACAGCCGGGGCGGTCGCGCCCGAAGCTGCTCCCGAGGCATCTCCCGCTCCCGAGGCAGCTGCCCTCCCCGAGGCGCCCGCCGCCCCCGAGGCGTCCCCCGCCGCCGAACTCAAGCCAGCGACACCCGGGGCGGTCGCCCCCGAAGCCGCTCCCGGGGTGCCCGTGCTTCGCGAGGCGGTCGCTGTCGAGGCTCCCGTGTCCGGGGCGCCGTCCGAGGCGGGAGCGGACCTGGCCATCGCGTCGGGAGCCGGTGTTGAGCGTGTCGCGGTTGCGCCCACGTCGCTGTCGCCTTCCCGGGCCGGCGATTTCATGCAGTGTCCGCTGTTGTACCGGTTCCGGGTGATCGACCGGCTGCCGGAGAAGCCGAGCCCGGCGGCGACGCGGGGCACGCTGGTGCACGCGGTGCTGGAGCGGCTGTTCGACGCGCCGGCGGCGGAGCGGACCGCATCGCGCGCCAAGGCGCTGATCCCGGGTCAGTGGGACCGGCTGCGGGAGAGCAGGCCGGAGGTCACGGAGCTGTTCGCCGACGACCCGGAGGGGGAGCGGCTGGCCGGGTGGCTGGCGGAGGCCGAGCGGCTCGTCGAGCGCTGGTTCACGCTGGAGGATCCGACGCGGCTGGAGCCGGCCGAGCGGGAGCTGTTCGTGGAGGCCGAGCTGGATTCGGGGCTGCGGCTGCGCGGGATCATCGACCGGGTGGATGTGGCACCGACCGGTGAGGTGCGGATCGTCGACTACAAGACGGGGAAGGCGCCGAGACCGGAGTACTCGGAGGGGGCGCTGTTCCAGATGAAGTTCTACGCCCTGGTGGTGTGGCGGTTGAAGCGGGTCGTGCCGCGCCGGCTCCAGCTGGTCTATCTCGGCAGCGGGGATGTGCTGACGTACGACCCGGTCCTCGCCGATCTGGAGCGGATCGAGCGCAAGCTGCACGCCCTGTGGGACGCCATCAGGCAGGCCACGGAGACCGGGGAGTGGCGACCGCGGCCGACCAGGTTGTGCGGCTGGTGCGACCATCAGGCGCACTGCCCGGAGTTCGGCGGCACTCCCCCGCCGTATCCGCTGCCGGTGCGGGCGGCCGAGTCCGGGACGGTGTGAGGCGGGGAAGTCGGGCAGGGCAGAATGGCCGGGACTAGCGAAGGAGTGTCACGTGGCCATCCGTGTCCTACTGGTCGACGACCAGCCCCTGCTGCGTACGGGTTTCCGGATGATCCTGGAGGCCGAGCAGGACATCGCGGTCGTCGGCGAGGCCGGTGACGGCCTGCAGGCCCTCGATCAGGTTCGGGCCCTGCAGCCGGACGTCGTGCTGATGGACATCCGTATGCCGCGGATGGACGGGGTGGAGGCGACCCGGCAGATCACCGGGCCGGGCCGGGACGGTCCGGCGAAGGTCCTGGTGCTGACCACGTTCGATCTGGACGAGTACGTGGTGGAGGCGCTGCGGGCCGGGGCCAGCGGCTTCCTGCTGAAGGACGCGCCCGCCAACGAGCTGGTGCAGGCGATCCGGGTCGTGGCGGCCGGTGAGGCGATGCTGGCGCCGAGCATCACGCGCCGGCTGCTGGACAAGTACGCCACGCATCTGCCCTCCGGTGAGGAACCGGTGCCGGACACGCTGAACACCCTCACCGACCGTGAAGTGGAGGTGCTGAAGCTGGTGGCGCGGGGCCTGTCGAACGCGGAGATCGCGGCCGACCTGTTCGTCAGTGAGACGACGGTGAAGACGCATGTGGGGCATGTGCTGACGAAGCTGGGCCTCAGGGACCGGGTGCAGGCGGCGGTGTACGCGTACGAGAGCGGCCTGGTGCGTCCCGGCGCGCAGTAGGCGGGCGGTCCGCTGGACGGCCAAGGGCGCCCTTCCCGCGTGGGGAAGGGCGCCCTTGGCGTCTGCGTCCTACCGCCTACGGCGGCGTCAGCAGGTGTCAGCTCTTGCTGAGTTCCCAGAACCGGAACACGGTGGAGGCGTCCAGGCAGTACTCCAGGCCGTAGACGCCGTCGCGGACGACCGCGTACTGCTTGGCCTGCCACACGGGCAGGACGGGCAGTTCGGCGGCGACGATGTTCTGCAGCCGCCCGAAGTCCTTGTCGGTGGCGGCCCGGTCGCTCTGCGCGGCGGTGTCGGGGATGAGGGTGCCGGAGATGGTGCGGTTGGTGTAGTTGTTGTCCAGCACGTTGCCCTTGCCGAAGAACGGCGCGGTGAAGTTGTCGGCGTCCGGGTAGTCGGGCACCCAGCCCTTGACGTAGACGCCGTACTTGCCGGCCGCGATGTCCTTCTCGTACTGGTCGAAGGCGACGGACTTGACGTCGGCGTCGAACAGGCCGCTGGCGTTGAGCTGTCCGGCGATGGCCTTCAGCTCCTCGTCGGTGGCGGGGCCGTAGCGCGACGGCGTGGACCACAGGGTGAGCTTGACCTTGCCGGAGATGCCGTCGGCGCGCAGTGCGGCGGCGGCCTTGGCGCGGGACGGGCGGGCGCCGTAGGTGTCGAAGAAGGCGGTGTTGTGGCCGACGATGCCCGCCGGGATGATCGAGTACAGCGGGGTGGCGGTGCCCTGGTAGACGTTCTTGATGAGGGCGTCGCGGTCGATGAGGTAGGCCATGGCCTTGCGGACGCCGAGCTTTCCGGCGACCGGGTCCTGCATGTTGAAGACCAGGTGCTGGACTTCGGCGCTGCTGCCCTCGATGACGTCGATGCCCTTGCTGTCGTCCTGCTGGTCGAGGCCGGCGACGTCGGAGGCGGACAGGCCTCGGTAGGCGAGGTCGATGTCGCCGTCGGTCAGGGCCTTCTTCAGGGCGGTGCGGTCGCCGTGGAAGAACTTCAGGGTGACGCCGGAGTTCTTGACCTTGGCGGTGCCCTTGTAGTTGTCGTTGACCGAGAAGACCGCCTGGTCCTTGTCCAAGGAGTCCAGCTTGTAGGGGCCGGAGCCGACGGCCTGGTGGTCGGTGCGCAGACCGTGCGCGTCGTACTGGCGGTGGTCCACGATGGAGCCGGCGCCGGAGGCGAGCTTGCTGGGGAAGGTGGCGTCGGAGGACTTCAGGTGGAAGACGACCGTCTTCGCGTCCGGGGTGTCGATGCCGCCGAGCATCGGGAACATGATCGCGGGCCCGGCGGAGTCGTTGATCTTCAGCATGCGGTCGAAGGAGAACTTCACGTCCTTCGAGGTGAGGGCGTCACCGTTGCTGAATTTCAGGCCGTCCTTGAGTTCGCACCGGTACTCCGTGGCGCGGGAGTCGGTGAAGGAGCACTGCTTCGCCAGTTCCGGCTGGGGTTGGGTCGCGCCCTTGGGGAAGCTGAGCAGTGACTGGAAGACGTTGTCGAACAACAGCCAGGAGCCGGGGTCGTAGCCGGACGCCGGATCCGTGGCGAGGACGTCGTCGGACATCCCCATCACCACGGAGGAGCCGGTACCCCCGGAATCACCGGTCTCCGAGCCGCAGCCGGTCAACAGGCCGGAGGCCAGCCCCGCCACGATGGGCAGGACTGGCCACTGGTTGCGCATGTTCACTTGAAATGTGCCTTGTCGTCGGTTCGTCATCCCGGGGCCGCCGTCCTGGCCCCGGGTTGTCCGGGGCAGCCGTCCCTGGCCCCCGGATGAGAGAGCCGTCAGCCGCTCACACCGCGGCCGAGCTCCCACAGCTGAAGCGTCGAGGAGGAGTTGAGCGCGTAGGCGACACCGGTGATGTCGTCCCGCGCGGCGACGTACTGCTTGCCCTGCCACAGCGGCAGAACCGGGACGTCGTCGGCGACGGTGTCCTGGATCTGCGTCAGGCTCTTGGCGGCGTTGAGCCGGTTGGCCTCGCGGCGGGACTGAGGGATCAGGGTGTGCTGGATGGTGCCGTTGGAGTACGGCGAGCCGAGGAAGTTGTCGTTGTCGAGGAAGGGCGCGAGGAAGTTGTCGGCGTCGGGGAAGTCAGGGAACCAGCCCATGCCGTAGACGTCGTACCGGCCCTTCCGCTCCGCCGGGCGGAAGGTTTCCCAGGTGTGGCCCTGGATGGAGGCGTCGAACAGTCCGCTGTCGTTGAGCTGCTGCTGCAGGACCTCGAACTCCTTCTTCGTGGCGGAGCCGTAGTGGTCGGTGGTGTAGTGCAGGGTCAGCTTGACCGGGACGGTGATGCCGGCCTTGGTCATCAGGTCCTTGGCCTTGGCGACGCTGGGGTTGCCGTACTTGTTGAAGAACGAGTTGGAGTGGCCGGTGAGGGTGGCCGGGACCAGCGAGTACAGCGGCTCGGCCTGGGTGCCGTAGACCTTGGAGACGAGGGCCGCACGGTCGATGAGCTGGGCCATGGCCTGGCGTACGGCCTTGGACTTGACCGTCGGCGCGTCGGTGTTGAAGGCCAGGTAGCGGATCTCCAGGCCGGGCATGTCGACCAGGTCGGCCTTGTCGTCGCTGCCGGCGTCCAGTTTCTGGATCTGGGCGGGCGACATGGTGCGGGTCATGACGTCGATGTCACCCTTGTCGATGGCGGCGCCCATGGCGTCGGCGTCGCTGAAGGAACGCAGTTCGACCTTGTCGTTGTTCACCTTCACGGCACCCTTGTAGGTGGGGTTCTTGGTGAAGGTGGCGCTGGTGATCGCGTTGCCGCTGACGTCGGCCTGGAAGCTGTAGGGGCCCGAGCCGTCGACGGAGAAGCCGTCGCGCAGCTTGTCCCTCTGGTAGTCCTTCGGGTTGATGATGCCCGCGACCGGGGTGGACAGCTTGTACGGGAACGTGGCGTCGGCCGTCTTGAGGTGGAAGATGACCTCGCGGTCGCCCTGGGTCTCGATGGTGTCGATCGTGTTCAGCAGGGCGGACACACCGCTGTCGGCCTTGATGCGCAGGGCGCGCTCGATGGAGAACTTGACGTCCTGGGCGGTCACCGGGTCGCCGCTGGCGAACTTCAGGCCGTCGCGGAGCTTGCAGGCGTAGCGTTCGCTGCCGCTGTCGGTGAAGGAGCAGCTCTCGGCCGCGTCCGGGATGGGGTCGCCCTCGCCCTTGGGCTGCGCCATCAGCGTCTGCACGGTCTGGCGCAGGATGTTCCAGGTGCCGACGTCGTAGGCGTAGGCGGGGTCGAGGGGCGCCGGGGCGTCGCTGGTGGCGGTGAACCGGTCCGTGGTGCCGACGACGATGGCGTCGCCGCTCTTGCTCCCGCTGTCGGATCCGCCGCACGCGGCGAGAACCGGGGTGAGCAGGCCGGCCACCGCCGGCAGCACCAAAGTCTTGCGGTTCATCGGGGAGTTTCTCCAGAGCTGTTCGAGTCCGTGTATCCGGCATGCATGGGTGGTGCGGCGGATCACGGGGGGTTGCGGCGATGTTCTCGCGATGAGATTAGTCCGCGCCCGCAGGAGGGTTCACGGCCGCGCGAGTTGACCCGCCATCACGCAGTGAAACCAGGTGCGGACACACCGAAAACCCGACAGCGGCAGGATTAGTGCAGCTTCCCACCAATCGGGACACAAAGACCCGGCGGTCGGGCCCGGGCAGCGGCGATCAGCACACCTGATCCGGGTTGTCGAGCCCGTTGGGAGTGGGGAACGTCACACTTCCAACTGTGTGGTGAGTCAGCAGAATTCGGCCGTACGACCGGCCCGGAATTCCACTTGGGTGTACTTCCCCGGAAATTTGTCCAAGCAGGCCAATGGACATGGTACGCAGTGTGAACGGCTAGCGCATTTCCGTCATCAGGCCGCGCAGAAATGCCAGGTCGACCTCTTCCAGAGAGGTCACGACGGTGCGTCCCTCGGCGGGGGTGATGGGGGCGACGGAGGGTACGGCGACCACGCGGCAGCCCGCGGCCTCGGCGGCGGCGACACCGGTCGCGGTGTCCTCGACCACCGCGCATCTGACCGGCTCCGCGCCGAGCCCGGCGGCGGCGAGCAGGTAGGGGTCGGGGAAGGGCTTGGTGCGCGAGACCTCGTCGCCGGCGATGGACAGGTCGAAGTGGTGCGGGCCGAGCACGCTCAGCACGCGGTCGATGATGCGCCGGTGGGAGGCCGAGACCAGGGCCGTGGGAATGGCCTGCTCGTGGAGTTCGGCCAGCAGGCGGGCGGCGCCCGGCATCAGCGGCAGGGCACGGTCGATGCGGTCCTCGAAGCCCTCGTTGAGCAGCACGGTGAGTTCGGCGAGGGTGATGTCGGCGCCGGTGGCCTCGATGAGGAAGGCGGCGCTGCGGGTCATGGGGCCGCCGACGACGACGTGCCGCCAGGAGTCGTCCAGGGGGTGGCCGAGGCCGGCGAAGATCTCCACCTCGACGTCCCACCAGAAGCCCTCGGTGTCCACCAGGGTGCCGTCCATGTCGAGGAGTACGGCCTGCAGGGCTGAGCCTTCCGCCGTACGGGTTCCGAGCGCGGGGACCGTGCTGGTCATCCGGGCGCACCTCCTTGAGGGACGAGCAGGCCGGTTCCCGGACAGGGAACCGGCCTGTAGTGGGCCGACAAGTGTACGTCGCCGACACCGGAAACGCCTCGTTTATCACTCACGACATGGGGTATCCCCTTGAACACCCCCGGCGCAGGCCAGAGGTGCCTTGGCGTGCCGCTGTGACGACCCGCTCGCCCGCGCTCGCGGGGTGCCGAGAAAGCCGACGGCACCGCAGCACCCTCAGGGGCGCGGGGAACTGCGCGACCAGCCGGCCCCCCACGCACCCGCACTCGCGCAGAACCGGGCCCGACTCGCCGAGTGGGCGCCCGGCCGAACCCCCGGAGGGCTCAGCGGGCGTTGAAGTACTTCGCCTCCGGATGGTGGATCACGATCGCGTCCGTGGACTGCTCGGGGTGCAGCTGGAACTCCTCGGACAGGTGGACGCCGATCCGCTCCGGCCGGAGCAGGTCCGCGATCTTGGCGCGGTCCTCCAGGTCGGGGCAGGCGCCGTAGCCCAGGGAGAAGCGGGCACCCCGGTACTTCAGGGCGAACATGTCCTCGATGCCGGCCGGGTCCTCACCGGCGAAGCCGAGTTCGGAGCGGACCCGGGCGTGCCAGTACTCGGCGAGCGCCTCGGCCAACTGGACGGACAGGCCGTGCAGTTCGAGGTAGTCGCGATAGGAGTTGGACTCGAAGAGCTTCGCGGTCTCCTCGCCGATGCGCGAGCCGACGGTGACGACCTGGAGGCCGACGACGTCGGTCTCCCCCGACTC